>NZ_JFDP01000063.1 GCF_000731915.1 Ureaplasma diversum NCTC 246 | reverse complement strand
CAAGAAAACATCATTCGCTATATCAATGAAATAGAAGCTTATTTGTATATGGGATTTAGTGAAAATGATGTGCTTAAAATCAAAAGCACTAATCTAATCACCCCAACCAAAATGATTTTTTGTGCAGGTAATTCAATTTGTATACAAGTTTTAGAAGCTATTTTTAAAGAGATTAAAAAAGCTTATGAACACTAGTTTTAAAAACAATGATCTAGTTGTTGTTAAGTTTCATTTTGCTTCTAAAACCTTTTTAAATAAAACAAAGAAAGATGTAGCTATGTATGATTTAGATTTATATGCACTTGTAAGTAAATCTAATGGCATTATCTATTGCACTAAATATCATTTTAAACATTTCAGTATCAACTTACTAACAACCCCAAGTTGATTTGAAGATCAAAATAAGAATAATAAAACTAATTATTTACGCCGTAAATTAATTCTTGATCATTGTCTTCTTAATACTGTTCAAATAAAAAGAAGATCTAAAAACCAACAAAGAGTTATTGTTAGTTTTAATGATTTAGAATTAAGTAAACTAAATGATTTAGTAAATAATAATGAACAATTTTATACTACTATTAATAACCTAATAGCTATTATTAATGGGTCTAACCCATCTGGTAAAATCAAAAACAATAAAAGTAGTCAAACAGTGATGTTTGATGATTGTAATAACAATTCTTCATATTATGTTTTAGTATCATTAATTGATAAATTAATCATTAATAAAAAGGATTTATCATTTTTTGTTGATGATGAAGATTTTTTAACTTTTAAAAAGCTTGATATTGATCAACTAAATGCAATTAACATTTTAAATAAGTATGTTAATAAAAATAATGATAAGTTAACATATCAAGCTTTTTTAGAAGATAATCTTGATCCTATTCTTAAGGATCAATACTATAGTGAGATTTTCTTATTATTAGAAAATGATACTATTACTCCTGCTTTAGAAAATAAAATACAATGATCTATTAATAGACTACCAAGACTTAGAATTGCTTGAGTTGAAATTGAAAAATCAGCTAAAGAAAAAAGATCTAAAGTGCAAAGTTGCACACCTGCTTTATCGTTTGATGTACCAAAAACAGAAAAAGCTCATATTTTTAATGTTGAATGAATCAAACAAGAAATATTTAGAAAGTTTATTGATCAATGAAAAGATAAAAGTGAACTAGAAATTAGAGACAAAATAAGAAGAGATAAGATGCTTGATTATATTTGTGATCCTAATAATTTGTTTGGAATGGATCCAAATAGACATACTTATTTTGATGAATATTATTGGATCTTTGATGAACATTTATCAGCTTATTTAATTATTAAAGAAGAGAAGATTAGTAAAGAGCATTTTAACTTTGTTAAAAATGCTTTAGATAATTTTAAAAGCCAAGTTAATATTATTTCTAAAAACTTATCAGAAGAGACAAAAAAATATATTGCGTTAAGAAAAAATAAAGTAATACAAATCCTTAAGAAAAACAATAAGAACAATCAACTAGAAACCAATTTTTTAAAATGAAAGTTAATCTAATTTAGCTAAAAAGCTAAATAAAAACTTTCATTTTTTTAATATCTTAAAGTTGATTAAATAAGTAATAGTTTGTTATTTTAAAACTTAGAACAAAAATAATAACCATTTAAAGCTAATAAGTTAATCACAGGATTAAGCAAAGCTTAAAATGTACATAAAACCAGTTTTTTGTTAGATGTGTTATACTTATTAATACTCAAAAATTAACAACATTATATTTGTTTTAAGGGGTGTTTGTATGATTTTGAAAACTAAACATAAATTATTATTAGCATCATTAGCAACTATTATAGGAACAAGTTCATTAATTACTTTAGTTGCTGCTAATAGCAAAAGTGAGAAAAGAGCTGAATTAAATAAAGATGTGTTGTTTTATGAAATTAAAGATGATCAACACAACGATTATATTTAAACTAGTAATGATTGAAATAAATACAAAGTATATTTCAAAGAAAATGAAAAGCTTAGAGCTAATATAACTTGGTTAGCTCACAATATTAAACGATATAGTGACGATGAAAAAGATTATAGAAAATTAGTTGATGTAGCACTTACTTTTGTTAGAAAATAAATATTTTCACTAAAACTATTTCAATTCATAGGAGGTGTTTGTTGTGTCTAAAACAAAAAAGAAATTCAAACTTTTAAGCTCTGTTTTAGTTTTAGGATTGGTTGCTGTTGTGCCAACAATTTTAGCAAGTTGTGTTCAGTTGGGTGATAATGAAAAAGATCCTTATATATCTGTAAAAAATACAGAAAATAATACCAAAGTGATTCGATTACATCCACGAGGCTATCAATATTTAATTGGTTCAAAACCAAAATATCTAATTGATATAAATCCTAAGATGTTTAATCTTTTCTCTTATGAAATGTCTCAAGATGAAGAATTCAGAACAAAATATCCACATTTTTTCAAAGGGCGGAATGTAGTTAATAGAGATCAAGCATACAAAGAATGAAATGATTTTATTTATAAAAATCATAAAAACGAAATATTTCTATTAATTAATGATTTTAAAAAATTTAGAGTTGGTGAGTTTATACGAAAACACGAATATTATAATACTATTAAGCTAAAAAGAGAACTAATTAATCAAGTTCAAAAAGTTGATTTTTCTAAAAAATCATTATTAGTTTTTGGTCTTGCTAGATTTTCACCCACAACAATCTATATAGCATATAATGCTGGTTTTTGAATAAAAAATATCTCTATCAATAAAGAACAAAAGAAAATTGATATATGACTACAGTGATCTAAACCTTTAAAATCGAATGTGGATAGAAAAGTAGGTACAGCAATTTCAAGAGATTATTACGTTTACTTTGTTGAAATCGATAAAATAAATAATTTAGATGATTATGAAATTAATTATCATACTAATTCATAAAATATAGTTGTTTAAACCAAACCATTATTTAAAAATAAAAGATCTAAACCTTTTTAGAAAATCGTTGTATTATGTAAATAGGATATTTTTTAGATATTTCTTAAATAATTAACATCCAAGTAAGGATTTGGTAATTATGAATAAGAGTGCAATAATCTTTTAAAAAATCTGCCATTAATTGTTTTAGGTTTAACAATAGTTTTTACATATTTAACATTAAAACTACTTGATAAGAAAATCAATCATTATAGATGAAGTACTACTATTTTCTCTTTTGGATTCATTAGTGTTTTTAATTGCAATTTTCATACGCTTTTAGTTGAGATTACATATTAAAAGATTGATATCTTCAAACAATTTTTACTAATGTTAATTTAACTATAATTTTATTAATTTTCATTAGTATTAAAATCCTTTTTACATTGAACTTTGTTATTGAATATGAAAACAAAAAGAATACTAAGAATTTAAGGATTAATTATCTTTTAAACAAATTTGCTACAGAATTAATGAATAAATAATTAGATTTTATTAATATAAAATAAAAAACACCTACTATGAATGACCTTAGTTGGTGTTTTTGTTTTTGTTAAGAATAACTATTTCTTACCCTTATATTCAGAGTTGTTAGGGTTTAGTTGATTTGAACGATTATCATTGTTTGATTTGTAGTTAGAATTGTTAGGATTCATTACATCAGAACGTTGATCGTTTGGTCGATTTTTGTTCATAAAGTCCACCTCCTTTTTAAAATTCATATAGTGCCTCAATTGCCCTCACATTTATCACTAAAAATATGATAAACCCCAAACATTCTTATTATATATAGAATGTCAAGTATAAAAAACATAATGATCATTTTTAAAGTTAACTGCTGATATAACTTATTTATTTAATTAACATCGCACATAACTAACTGATCAATTTACTCATCTATTAATCTAAAAATTAATTAAATACCACTGATTATAAAAGTTATTATTAAACTAATATATTAAATTAATAGTAGTTAATTTATAATTATTAAAGTGTTTTAAATTAAATTTAGGAGTTAGTATGAATTCAAAATTCCAAAGTCCAGTTCGTGTTGGTTTATTAGACTTTTTAAAAGATAGTATTAATGCCCAATTAATAGTTCCAATCTATCAGCGTAATTACACCTGATTAGAAGATAAAGAAGTTAAACAATATCTTAGAGATTTAGAAGATATATTAATTAGTAACTGTTCTAATCACTTTTTAGGAATCATTATCTACTTAGATATTCCTTTAGATCATTCAAAACGAGAGTTTTCAATTATTGATGGACAACAACGAATAACAACAACTTTTCTAACTTTATATGCTATAAAAGCAATTCTTAAACAAACAAATAACCAAAACTCTAACATTAATTTAGAACCTTATTTATATACTAACTGTTTTATTAATAAAGATAATCAAGCTAAACTTAAACCACAAGTAGCTGATGATAATGTTTATCAACTTATTGTAGAAGATAAAATCGATGAGATTGATGATAAGAAATCTCAAGTATACAAAAACTATTGTTATATTTTAGACTACATTAAGAAATTAGTTAATAAACATAGTATTGAAACAATCATTAATGCTTTAAATAAGTTACATATTGTCTGTATCCCTTTATCGCAAAACTATGATAATCCCCAAAAGATCTTTGAAAGCATTAATTCAATAGGGATGCATCTTGAATTATCTGATTTAATTAAAAACTACTTATTAATGGATTTAGATAGTGAAAAACAGGATAAATTCTATACTTTATATTGAGAACAAATCTTAAGGTTATTAGATCATAAAAAAGATAAACTTGAAACATTCTTCCGTTTGTTTTTACATGCTAATGATAATAAGAAGTATGATCAAAACATTATTTATCAACAGTTTGTTTTATGGTGTACTGAATTTGAGAAAAAACGAAATCGCGAAGATAGTTTCAAAGAAATCATTAAATACATTAAACACTATGCTCAAATTCATGTTCAAAAACTATCAACATTAGTTAATGAACTACAACCATTTATTAATGATTATCGTCAAATCAAAAATGATTGTGCAACTTATTTATTAATGAGTTTCTTTGATCTATTTACTAATAATAAAATTAACAAAAAGCAATTAAGTGAATTAATTAGAATAGTTAATAATTATTTAATAAGAAGAGCATTTTGTGGTTTAGATATAGCTAATTTATATCAATTTTTTAGTTCTGTTCATTCAAAAATTAACCAACAGAAAAACAATAGTTATAGTAATATTGTCTCACTTCTTAAAAAACTATTATTTACTGATAATAAAACCAAAAATGCTCATAGTCCAACTAATCTTGAACTTAGTAACTATATCACTAATGCTAATATGTACAGACATAAGAATATCTTACGTTTATTCTTTGATAAACTAGAACATAATGAAAATCCTGCTCCTGTTAACTTAGATAATTTAAGCATTGAACATATTGCTCCTAAGAATCATTCAACTTGATGATTAAATCATTTTAATACTGATAAAGATACATATAATCCTCAAATCAACCGATTAGGTAATTTAACTTTAGCTAGTAGAGTTGATAATAATAAAATGGGTAATAATGATTGAAAATCAAAAAAGAAAATCTTAGAAAAAACTAAACATCTTAAAATCAACGCTGAAATCCTTAAACAAAATAGTTGAACAACTGATCAAATTGATCAACGAACAAACCAACTAATCCAAGCAATCATTACTTTCTTTTCTTATGAAAAAGATTAATTAAAGAAACAAAAACAACCACTTGATGTGGTTGTTGTTTTTATCTCTTATATTTATTATTTTTCATTAACTGATGCTTTTAGTTTTTCTTCACGTTTGCAAATGTCACATTCACGAAGTAAAGAAAGACGAGCCATATAGTTGTTAACAGTTTTATAGTTTAGTTTAATGTTGTATTTAGAACTTAAGATCCGTTGGATTTTACGACACCCAATATGGTGAGTATGTTCATTATAAATCTTTTTAATGATTTCCATATTACGTTGTTTAATAGGACATAGTTCATTAATCTTTTGGCTATTTAATCATTTATAGTATCCAGAGATTGAAATATCAAAAAACTTAACAAGTTTAGTTAACTGCATTCCATGATTTTTAATTAGATCATGCATCATTTTAAATTGTTCTTTTTTGATTTGAATTGTATTAAAGTTTTCAAGAACACGTAAAATATGTTCTTGTTCTCACTCTTCTTTATCTTCAAGTGCTAAAAGTACAATTGCTTCATCACGGTTAAATCCAGTCATTTTCAAAACTCCTTCTTTTAGTAAATAAAAGGTTAAATGATTATTATACCTTAATCCATATTTTAACACATTATTAGCTTAGCTAAAATATAATTTTAGCAATCTTATGATCAACAAAAGGGATGCTATAACTTTTTTGATCTTTTTTGTTGATTGTTTTTAGAATGTATAATTTAGCAAAAAATCCAGCAACAAAAGCTAAATACATCCATAAAAACATTACAAAAGCATTAATAATAAAATGTTGATTAATGATTTTACCAACGATCTCAAACTGAGCAAGTGAACCCTGTAATGGAATCCAATCACCCATTACATATCCAGATGCATTATTAGTTACTTTTCAGAAGTGAACACTGATTGGTACATAAATCATAAAACTAATTAAAACAGCATGAAACAAACTAATATTAGCTACATCAAACCGTCTTAAATTAGAAAATAAATAAAGTCCAAAAATACATAAATAGAAATGCAATCCAAAATAAATTTGGTTTAATCCAACACCAACTGTTACATAAGTCCAGAATTGATCAACTTCAATTCTTTCTTGTCCAATTAACCCTCCAATTAATGTAATAAACCCAAAGCAAAAACCGATTAAACCCATTAAATTAACATATTTTTGCTTGTAATCAAAAATTGCAAACAAAGAGATAATAACTGAAAAACAAGGACATCAATCTAATAAGAAAACCTTAGAGATCCGAAATGATCGAAAATATAGCAACTCATCATATAAATTAAATGGATCTGAATAAATTAAATCTTTATGAGCAATGAATTGTTCAACATCTTTACTATATCTTAAACTTATAAAATAAGCTAAATAACCAATACTTATAAGTAAGTTAATAAGATATTTTGTATTAATGTAATAATTCTTTTTTCATCAGTTATACAAATACAATTTCTTAACTCTAAAACAGTTAGTAAGTACTGCTACACTTAAACAACTAACTATTGTAAAACCAATTAAAAACCAGTTGATTCAATTCATAAGATGATCCTTTTTTATAGTTAATAATACCAAAAAAAGTAATAAAAAACAAACCCAAAGGGTTTGTAGTATAACGCTTTTAAACTATTCGTTTAATCTTTATAAAGAAATATAGTAAGTAATAAAGTAGTCGTGAGTATGAATGATATAGAATAAAACCATTCCAAGCAACTAATTGTGCTAATGCTTTTTGATCTGCAACTATTTCTTGTTTTTTAATATTGTTGATATTAATCACAACACTAATTGAAATAACTAGTAACATAATGATTGAAATAATAAGCTGAGCTACTAATACACCTTGACTGTTTCTAAAAGCTGTAAAGCTTAATATAATAACAATTAAGAAGACAATTAAGAATGCAACACTTAAAATAATGTAAATTAATCTTAAGATTCTAGTTGCTTTTTGTGAAATAAAAAATCCAGTAATAGCTAAAAGTACATAAACTAAAGCACTTAGTCCAATTGCAGTTAATAAGCTCTGATATCCAACAAATAAAGAAACAAAACCAATAATAATACTTAAACAAATACTATCAATTATATAAAACGCAATTGTTGTTGCTAGCTTTGGAATATTTCTAAAAAAGATTAAAACAATGGAAAAGACAAATAAAAGAAGTGAAGCAATTCCAACAGCTGCATACAACCCGACACTTAGATCTAATGTTTTAAGATTTAAAACAGTATAGTTATGAACAATAGCGAATTTGTTCATAACAAATGTTGTAATCAAACAAAAGATTAAGAAAACAAATGCTCCAATTGCACCTGATAGTAAAGTGTATTTAAACTGTTTACTTTTTAATCTTTGATCTCATTCTATTTGTGAATAAGCTCTTGATCCGCTATTAAAAAAACTTATATTAATCAACTCCTTTAATTATTAAGATGAGTCTTGATTTTATCTTCGATCATTAATTTAATTTGATCATAAACTAGATATAGTTCATATTCATTAATAATAGCAATTTTATAATTTAAATCAACAAAAAAACTGAATTGATCATAAACATGTAATAAGTTAAGTTCATTACTATTACTTAGTTCATTTAATACAACTAATAAATCAATTTGATTAGTTTGGTTGTTATATAAAGCAAAATTAACTTTGTAATTACCTATTGTAACATTAAACCAAATACTATGTTCATTTTTCTTAAATTGATTAAGAATATCATAAAGCTTTTGATGACTGTTGTTAAGTTGAAGATAATTAAGTGTAGAGTGAGTAAAGTTATGGTTTGTTTTATTGCTTACATATTGATCACAATAAGCAATAAATTGTTTGTAGATTCGCATATTTTCATTTTCAACATTGATTACTAAATCAGATGCTTGAATTGATTTAATAACGATCATTTTTGTACTTGCTCTTGTTATAGCAACATTAAGTCGATTAGCTCCCCCATTTTTCATTAATGGTCCATAGTTGTTTTTAAGTACACCAGCTTTATTTTTAGCATAAGTATTGCTAATAATAACTAAATCAGCTTCATTACCTTGTACATTTTCTAAGTTAGTAACAATGATCTCTTCATTATCATATCGTTGATAGATCCGACTATTTGGATCTAAACCATTAAGGATTAGGGTTTCGATTAGTTCAGATTGTTTATTGTTAAAAGTAACAATGATGATCTTTTTATAATCTTTTTCATATTGATTTAAAGTTTTAATTACTTGTTCAGCTTCTTTGGTGTTTTTTTGTTCTTCAAATTCACCATCTAAAACATCGATCACTTCAATTCCAGCTTCAAAGAATCCGTTTAATGAAGCATATAAAAGTTCGTTGTTATAAATATGATGGTTTGAAAAATCGATTAAATCAGCTGTTTTTGATCGGTAGTGGTTTTTTAGTCAATATGATGTTCAAAGCGAAGCTTTAGTACGATCTAATAAGCTTTCAGCTTGATCAATATCATAATCATCATTTTCAGAATCATTAGCACGTGCAGAGAAGAAATTAGTTGGTTTAAGTTGTTTTTCATCCCCTGCTACTATGTTTAAAGCACATCTAAATAAAATTGGATATGATCTTTCTAAAAACATTTGTGAAGCTTCATCAAAGATCCCATAATCAAATAATTTTTGAGCAAGGGGTAACATTTCACTTACATTCTCAGGTTTACTGATTCAAATCGGAAACAATAATTTAAGTTCATCATAAAAATCATAAACAAACTTAGAAACTGCAGGTTTACGAGCTAAGTTAATAACTTGCATCATTTTCTTAATTTTATTCTTTTGTTCTTCATTTAAATTAACTAAAACTTTATATAAATAGTTAATATAAGATTGATAAATGATACTATCAAGTTCATGAACAAAATTATTATTAGCTTTTAGATAACTATTACATAAACTATCAAAGATAGGATTATTTTTAAAATCAAAATCAATTAAAACTTCTCGTTCAAAATCTAAGATTTTACAAATTGTTTCAAACTGGTTAGCACTCATATTAAAGTTACTAAACTGATCAATTAAATTACTGTTTAGTTGATGGTCAAATTGATCTTTATATAAATCTAAAAAATAAGGTTTATTAAATAATTCTTCATTAGCTAAATATAAAATCACATCAGATGCTAATAATTTATCATCAATTTCTTGAAGTTTAAAAATAGTAGCAAATCCTAAACTAACTAAACAAGGGTTATTAACATAATTAATTAATAAGTTTTTGATTTGTAAAAGCTCTGTAACTGGTTTATTAGTTTTCTTAAAAACAAATAAACCTTTCTTTTCTAAAATAATGTTTTCATAAACATATTTTTCAACTAAAAAAGGGTGAATTGATTCTTTAGTTTTACTAAGTTGTAAAACAAACTGTTTATGGTTTGTTTCATTATTAATTAAAAAGCTTTTAAGATCTTTTTGTTGGTTAATGATTGGTTCATAACTTTTTAGAAAGTTTGTGACTTTAATTTTTGTTTTTAGTAGATATTGATCATCAACAAAAACTTGGTTATTATAATAAAGTCCACTTTCTTTTAAGAATGTTTCAAGAATCGCAGCTTTACTTGTAAAGTATTCTTTTTGTTTTAGATATTTACTAATTAATAAGTGTTCAGATTGTAATTTATCAATTAATTGTTTTTGATTAATTAGATTTTGAATCTGATTAAGTTCAATACAAATATCATACTTACTCATAAATTCACGAGTTTGTTTAATACTTGTTATTAGTTCACTAAAACTATATGACATTTGACTCATATTAGTTTTAATACTATTAATTAGATCTTCATTTTTTCATTGTTTTAGTTCATATTCACTAAATTGAGCAAGTCAATTAATATAGTCTTTAAAACTATAATTACTTGCATTTTTTGATTTATAAAGGGTTTGAATTAAATATTCAAGGTTTAGGATGTTTTGTTTTAGTTTACTAATTTGTTTATTAGTATCTAATGAATTAATAGTACTTGTTACTAAGTTATCAATTTTATCGTTATGAGCTTGATCAAACCAAAAACGATTAAAATTGCTTAATAATTTTTGCATATGCATATAAAACTTTTCTTTATCATCAATATCATAAAGAAATAAACTAAGTTCAGCTATTTTATTTAATCGATCTTTTAAAACATCAAGAGCTGCTTTCTTTTCAGAAACAATTAAGCAATTTTTATGATTAACAATAACATTAGCAATGATGTTTGCAATCACTTGTGATTTACCAGTTCCAGGTGGTCCATAGATTAATGTGTTTTTCACAAGTGAAGAGTGGATTGCATATTTTTGATAGATGTTTAAGGGTCGGTTGATTTGAACTAAATTTAAAAATTCACGTTCAGCTTTAGTATGATAGTTATTAGCTAAGATTGATGGATCATTAATGATTTCATCAAATGGATCAACACCAAGCTCAATGATTTTTTCAACATCAGCTTTAATTGCTCCACCCATTGGTTCATAAATTCCAATGATTGTTGCATCATATAAATAAAGTTGATCATACTCTTGTTTGATTTCAGAACTATTTAAGTTCAAAAACTTTTGGTTATTTGTTATTGAAAGTAGATTTTGTTTATTAGTTATCTTTTTAACTAAATCTAACATTTCAACAAAACCAAAACTAAAATCAACAGGGAGTTTAACAATGTTATCTTTATAATCTTTTTTTAGTAAATGTAATAGTTTTTCATTACCAATCGGCGCATTTTGGCGTCTTCTTATTACTAAACTATTGTTGATTTTTTTAATTTCAACATCAACTAATACCATTGGAGCATTTAAACTAGTTGGTTTTGCTGTATTACCAACTAAGAAGTTTTTAGCTAAATAAAGTGGTCAGATTCCAGTTTCGTTGTAAATTGATCTAGCTTCTCTTGCTAAATTTTCAAACTTCTTTGGTTCAGCTTCAAGAGCTTTAATCACATCATTAATCTTTTTAGCTTTTTCTAATTCAAACTCAGCAGTTAGATCATTAATCTTTTTAGTTGATAAATAATTATTGATATTAAGTGAAAAATCATCAAACACTGAAGTAAAGTCTTCAAAATCTTCACACTTAATTAATGCTTTTTCAATACTGTTAACATCAACCAAGCTTTTGAATTTGATCTCAAAACTTTGGTTATTAAAAAAACTTTCTAACTCTTCTTCGCTTAAAAGAGCTGATAAATCAAAATGATTATTTCCTGTTCTTGTTTTAATACAACTATCTCGTGAATCCGCACCTAATAAATTAGCTAGCTTTTGAACAATGATCTTATCTTGGTTTTGATTCATATACTACACTACTCCAATCCAATTAGGGCTTTAATATGTTTTAGAACATTCTTTTTAAAGTGTTGTTGTTTAATTAACTTATTAATAACTGATCCTAAATTATCAGGAATTAAACCAAACCGATTTAACATCTTAGTATCAAAGAACTGAATGATATCAATAATGCTAACAACATTTTTAGATGGGTTTTTATTAAGAGCAGTTGAGAACGATCTTTTATTATCACTATGTTGGATCACTAATAAGATATCATTATGTGCCATACTATTTCTAAAGTGACGAATCGATTGTAAAATAGTAATAAATTGATCAATGCTTAAGTGTGAAACATTGAAATATTCAAGAACATGCTTTTGCACATTTAAATCACAAATTCTAAAGAAATTAATGGTTGTATTTAATGATCAAGAAACAGCTAGTTGAATCAAAGGAATTGTTTCTGGGTTTAAATTATTGTTAATTGAATTCAACAAATAACACTTCTTAACATATTCATACATACTATAACGCATGTTGTTATAAATATCAATTGTTGGAAAGCTGACAAATGGTGATGTATCAATGTTTAGAATAAAATCTCGGTTTAGTTTATTAAGATGTAAGAAGTAGTGAATTGTCATTGTGTTTAATTGTTGTTCAAACAACATTGTTGCATCTAAGACAATATTAGCAATCTTACGATCTAAAAGCACAAACTTCATTAGTTGGCGATCATCAAATTGATCGATGTAGCGATTAGTTTCTTTATCTAAGAAAAAACTTAAGTAACCTTCAATAATTCTAACCACCCCATAATCAGCTAAAAAATCAATGAAGCTACGTTTTTTACGAACCTTAAATCCCTTATTCATCAAATCCTTGATAAAAATCTTACTATTTTTACTAATTGCCATTTTGCTCACCTACATTAGTAATATTATAAAACAAAAAATAACTAGTATATACTAGTTATTCATGTTAATTTCTTTGCTGTTGCTATTTTGAAGCTGTTGATGTAAGAATGTTATATTTTCTAGATTATAACTATCCTCGCTTAACTTAATATTAATCAAATCATATTGCATTTTCAATTCATATTTATCTTTAAAGTGATCAGCTATAAAAATATTCTGAAGTTCAAATACTTTGTATTTGATGTTGCTATTAAGTTTAACTAGTTCATCGTTATTAATCGCTTCTTTTAAAATCATGTTAAAATTATAAAGCTTAGAAGAAAAATGGAATTTAAGTTTATAATGTTTTAAGTAATGCTTAAAAACACTTGCTTGTTGATTAAAAAGTGTTTTTAAATATTGGTTTAATTGGTTAACAATTAGTTTATTAATCGTTTCACTAGACATTTCAGTTACACTGAAAATGTCTTTTTGATTCAGCACATATTTAATGATTGGATTACAATCATATGTTTTATTTTCAAAGTAATCATTGATTGTTTGTTTACTAATTTGTAATTCTTCAACAATACTTTGAATTAATTTATGCATATTAAATAATTCACTATTGGGTTCAATCTGATCTAAAACTAAACTATTATTAGAATAAATTCTAAGCCGGTTATTAACCTTGTTAAAATCCAAACAAACATTAATTTGATTTTGGTTACAGACTTTATTAAAGTCATCTTGTTGACTGATTAATGTATTTGTTAACAGATGAGCTTGACTAACATGAAAACGAGCAATTGTTATCTTTAATGATTGGAAAACTTGACACAAAGTGTGATAATCATCGTTTTTAATGTAATATCCACTTAAATAAGTTTTTTGATTAATCTCATTAGGACTAAAAATGCTTGTTAGCTGGTTGTTAGAAGTTTTATTATATTCTTGATAACTTAGACCATAATCAACTAAAGTGTAGTTGATTTGGTGTTTAACATTAATAAGATTATTAAATTCAAATGATTGATTTGTTGATAGATTAGTAAAATTGTTTTGTTCATTAGCTGTTTGGTTTGATGTTTTAAAGCAATCAAATCCATAGCTTAAATAAACGGTTTTTATTTCACTAACATTAATCTTCTTTTTAAGTTCGTTTAAACAAGATTGAACTAAATCTTTTAAGGGATTAAATTCAAGCTGATCAAGTTCGTGATTATAAGCTAAATTGTCTTTTTTAATAAAAGCAATTTGTTGTAAGTTAGCAGCAGATTTGTAAACGCTTGCAGCAACTGCAACCGTTTTTTGATCAATGTAAAATTGATATACAAATCTTTCCACAACCTTACTCCTAATTTATTTGATTTTAAAGCTTAATAATTTTTAATCATTGCTCTTAAAATTGACGATCGAGAACGATTATTAGCATTTATTTCTTCTTCACTAGCTACTGTTTTGTTATTAACTAAACTATATTGAGCAAAGTAATTGCTAATTGGTACTTCTTTTGGAAGTGTGTTTTTTGTATATTTGCTAAAGACTTTTTTTGTAATACGATCTTCTAAAGAATGAAAGCTAATTACAGCAATTATTCCTGCTACATTTAATAATGAAATTGCATCATTTAAACTTTGTTCTAAAATTGAAAGTTCGCTATTAACTTCAATTCGGATTGCTTGAAAATACAAACGAGCTGGATGCTTTTTGTTGAAGAGTAATTTTAAAGGAGAATTCTGTTTGATTATATCAACAAGTTCAAAAGTGGTATTTATAGGATTAATTTGGCGTTGTTGAATAATCGCATCTACAACTCGTTTCGGATTTTTGATCTCACCATATCGGCTAAAGATTGTACACAATTGTTGAAACGAATAATTGTTTATAACATAATGTGCATCTAATTTTTGGCTTTGATCCATACGCATATCTAATCGTGCGTTATGTTGATAGCTAAAACCACGATTTGGGTCATCTAATTGAGGGCTTGATAAACCTAAATCAAAAATAAAACCATCAACTTTTGTTATATTTCGTTTTATTAACTCTTTTTTTAAATCTTTAAAGTTACTTTTGATGACAATTACATTATTTTGATTAGCAAAGATTTGCTTTGCATAGTCAATAGCGGTTTGATCTTGATCAAAACAAATCAATAAACCATTGTCGTTGAGACGATTTAGGATTTGTTTTGAATGTCCACACCTGCCAAGCGTGCAATCTACATACACGCCATCTGGTTTGATATTTAAGATATTAATAGATTCTTCTAAAAGTACAGAAATATGATGATTGTAATTAGAATCCATCAAAGTCCTTAACAAGATCATCTAATGAATCACTAGCATCCAAGATGTATTCATCATACTGGGCTTTGTTTCAAATTTCGTACTTATTAATATTTCCAATAATATAAATATCCTTACTTAATTTAGCTTTCTCAACAAGGGGTTGAGGAACTAAGATTCGGTTAGAACTATCAATATCTACAGGATATGAATTAGAAGTTACAAATCTAACAAATTTTCTTGCATTAGCATTGTTATTTGGTAAATTTGCAATTTTGTTCATATATGCTTCAAATGCAGCAGGTAAGTAAACTTCGATATTTCCTTCCACACCAATGGTTAAGTAAAGCTTTGACGCTTGGTCAAGTGTGGCTTTGACCTTAGCTGGCAAGCAGATTCGGTTTTTGGCATCAATTGTATGTTGATACAAACCAATGAAACTCATCCACTTTGCCCCACTTTCTACCACTTGGCAACTTTATTATAAACCTTTTCAGCAAAATAGCGATAAAAAATATCACTTTTCAAATAAAAATATTAGACGCGAGTACGTATAAGAGCAGGGTTCGTTTTAAAATAAATCATTAATCCACACATATAACAAATAAAATAAATTATTAAATATAATTTATCAATATAACTAAAAACAATAGCTACATCAATTGCTCCTATTTTTTCAATTACAAATACAAATTGATTACTTATCCAATCAGCAACAACATTGAAATTAGGAATAAAAAAGCACCAAAAGCACAAATGATAAGATACTATCACTGGTAAAAAGAAACTATAACCAAACACTAATCCTAGTATATTAATCTGTTTATTTAAACTAACACTGATTGCTATACTAAAAGCAAAAAGACACAAACTAATTACTATCCCTTTTGCTAATTTAGCTATTTTTAAGCGTTGGTTTAAAACTTGTAAAATCAACACACACCCATAACTAAAAATAAAAGCTAAAGTCTTAAGACTATAAACATTAATTAGTCCACAAATTAACCCATTAATAGCTAATAAATCTACCTTATTAATCTTTTTAAAACTACTAAACCGAAACAATAATCCAATTAAAACACGCAAACAACTAGCTGAAAAATCTAATAAATAAGCATAAAAACCTATGAACACTAATAAAATTAGTGTCTGAACAAACATCAATTTCTTTTTAAATATTTTATTAATGATCCAAACAAAGCAAGATAAATGAAGTCCAGAAACCACAAATAAATGAGCTAAATTTAAATGGTATAGTTGTAAACTAAAACCATAATTAGTTTTTAGATTTAGCAGTAATAATAAAAGAAATGATTGAGTATTTTTATTAGGATAATGATCTTTAATATAGTTAACTATTAATGTTTTAGGACTATTAGATGTTTTATTATTGTAGTTTGTAATTAATGTTTTTAGGGTTGTATTATATGGAGTGACTGCTCATAAAATAATCACTATAGCTATTGTTAATCCAATTAATAACCAGACTTTATAATTAAATTTAAAGTCAATAAAATATTTAATTAATGGCAGATTAACTAATAGAATTAAGAAGTTATTATAAGTGTATGCACAAACTAGTGAACTAGCTAAAATCAATAAATAGATTCAATTAGTATAAACTAGTTCAGTTTGAATTGTATTAATGAATTTAGTAGTAAATTTATTACCTACTCTTTTTAGTGCGTTCAACATATTATTTCTATTCCCCAATTCTATATACGCACTAAAAAGG
>NZ_JFDP01000062.1 GCF_000731915.1 Ureaplasma diversum NCTC 246 | reverse complement strand
GAATGATAAAAAGTGATTAAAAGTTATAAAAATGCAATAATTTGTTTATTAATTTAATTCCTTTCATTTTCTTAATTAGTTACTTTTAATCAGAATTTGAAAGCAAAAGTAAATTAATCCTTAATAATGTTATAATTATTTGTTGTTAACCTTATCTTATTTCTTTTTATAATTAGATAAGGTCAAATACATCTTCAAGGAAGCTGTTGTTATAAATGAGTTCTAAAGCATTTAAAAGCAAATATGTTAATAGCAAGAAACTTCTTGCAGGGATTGCATTAGGTGCAACCGCAGTGGCGGTTGCTTCGCTTTCAGGTGGACTTGGATACTATATTAGTAAAGATCAAAAGCAAACAGCTAGTAGTTTTGATGATCGGATTCAAATTAAAACCCATTTTGCCTTAGATCCAACACTAAGTGAATCAGAAAATCAAGCTCGTTTAAATAATATAGCTAATAAAACAACAGCTATTTATAATCGGTTCGGTTTAAAAGAATTAGAAGTTAAATCAGCAATTAAGCATCAAAGTAAAGATACTAAAGATAGCAATGCTTTATTTGGTGAGTTAGTTTATGATTTTAATTTACCAAGTTATAGACAATTTGCATCAGTTAATTTACTTGATAAAGAATTTACTAATAAACAAAAAGTTGCTGCTAAATTACAACTATTATCAACTTTTAGTTCTTCTAATAGAATTGAATTACAAAATATATCAAGTTTATATAATCACAAACCAACATTAGCTACTAGTTTAAATGATCAAGAGTTTTTATTACAAAACTGAAAAACCCTAAACCAAAATCCTGATTTGTTTGAAATTAAAACAAACCGAAACCAACAACCACATGTTGAAATTAAACTTAATCAAAGCGATCAAAAATTCTCATTAGAGATGTTTGATAAAGAGTTTTCAAAAAACTACAACTACGCACCAACTACTTCATCTTCTCGTCAAACAGCTATTACTAATTTCCAAAGAACTAATAGAGCTAGAGCTAAACCAACTAATTCTTGGTTAATGTGAGTTAATCGGGATGCATTAGTATCTAAACTTAATATGCTTGCACTATTAGCATACGCTCACAATGAACCATTCACTGATCCTAAAAAATGAGCTGATGTTGATGATGTGTATCAAAACTTACCAGCAAATGGTGAAGATCGTGCATATGTTGATTGAATCAAGGCTGAAACAAAAACTAAACCTTATGAACATTTCTTAATTACAAGTAATGATTTAAATCAACAATATAATCCGATTGATAATAAACTTATTAGTTTACTAAATGCTTTTTATCGATCTAATAAGCATAAAGTATTACAACAACCAAATCCACAAAATCCAAGACAATCACAAACACCAATGACTTTTGCTGATTATGAAATGTTTTATTCTTGAAACATTAATAAATTAGCTTTAGTTCGTGGTTATGTGTATGCAATTGATTACAATAGCTTCTTTAATTATTTCACTGAACCAAAAAGAACAACGCAAGCTGATAAATATCAAACTGATCACTTAGTATTAAATCAAGCTAATACTTCAGTATCAACTGCTAATAACTTCTTACTATTAAAGAATTCATTAATCTCTAACTACATTAGTTATCCACAATTCTTAGTTAAAGATAAAAAATACCAAGATGCTTTTTATCAATATATAAACACACCATCAATTATTGCATCAAAATACCAACAAGGGATTATTAAAACCTTAACTATTAAAGATAGTATCTTAATTGGGTTTGGTGTATTAGTTGGTATTATTGGTATTATAGTTGCTGTTTTATACAAATTCAATGGATTGATATTTGCACTATTATTAGGAATTGGTTATTTAGTTCAGCTAAGTATAGCTAAAGCAGCTAATTTTGGGTTTAGTACAGAAACATATGCAGCTTTATTAGTTAGTTTAATTATTCCAGTCTTTGGTTTTGTAAACTTACAAAGTGATCTAAAACGGTTTATGAATAAAGGTTATTCATATAAGAATGCATATTATTTAGCTAATAAGAAAATGATTACTAATAATGGGATGATGTACTTATTAATAATCTTAATGTCTTTAGTCTTTATGTATTTTGGAATTGGTTTAAACACTAGCTTTGGTTATAGTTTAGTCTTTGGTTCTATTGCTTATTTACTAACTACATACTTATTAGGTTTAATAATGCATTTCTCATATGCAACAATTTTTGAATTTAAACCACAAACCCATTTATATGAACCATATCTATCAACTGCACTAAAAATCAATAACAACATCTTTGACTCTAAACTAAATGAATATGAAGAACAAAAGAACTATTCATTATTAGCTCAAAAGCTATTTAATAATAGTTATAAATATGTTTATTTAGTACTAATAGGTATTATTACTTTAGCTGGACTTTTAATGTTAGGTTTATGATTACCAACTAATTCAGAACTATTTAATACTTTAGTTCAAGTTGATGTTAATAAGATCTTAAATCAAACTGAACTTGATAAAATCAACAGTTTAGTTGATTATGGAAATAGTGATAAATTAATTACATCACTTTATTTAGATGCTAATGCAGCTGATTTTGAAACTGATTTAAACACTATTAAAACAACTTATGGTTTAGATAATGTTTTAGTTTATTCAAACCATATCCCATTATTTACTGATCAACTCAAAAATACAATTTATAGTTATTTAATCATTGGTGTAATAGTAACAATATGAAGTGCTATTTGATTTAAATTAAAATCTTGTTTAGTAATTTTAAGTAATGTAGTTGCATGTACTTTAATTTTCTTTGGTATTAACTCTTTATTCCGTTTACCAGTTTATCAAACAGTTATAACTGCAGCTAATAGCTTATTTGTTCTTATTTGTGTAATTAGCTTTAATATGTATGCTAATTTAATTAAAATCTTACAATTTAATCAAAAATGAACAAATAAACAAATCAATACACATTTACACCATAGTTTATTTCAATATTTAAGTAGATATAATATAATTTACATTGTAATGTTAGTTTGTTTATTAACTTTAATGATCTTTGTTCCTTATGAGTTAGTAATCTTAAATGCAATGGTTGTCTTTGGTATTTTATTTACTAAGTTCACAATTGTTGTATTAAATAGTTTATTAACATATGCTATTTACAAAAAAGCAAATAGCAAGTATGGAGCAAACTGAAGTTATGACAAGTTTGATGAACAAAGTATTGCTAATATTAATCAATTCTAGGAGCAAAAATTATGATTTCAATCGATTACATCAAATCAAAAATCAGAGATGTAGCTGACTTCCCTAAAGAAGGAATTATTTTTAAAGATATTACACCTTTATTTCTTGAACCTGCAATCATTAATAAGATTGTAGAAGAGTTTGAAGCTTTTGCTAAAACTTTAGATGTGGATGTAATTTTAGGAGCTGAATCTCGTGGTTTCTTATTTGCAGTTCCATTGTCTTTAAAACTAAACAAACCATTTGTTTTAGTAAGAAAGCCAAACAAACTACCTGGGGATGTTTATAGTGCTGAATATACACTTGAATATGGTAGTTCACGTGTAGAAATTCATAAGGACGCATTAAAACCAAATCAAAAAGTTTTAATAGTTGATGATTTATTAGCAACTGGAGGAACTGTTCAAGCTATTGAAGACTTAGTTCGTCAAGCTGGATGTGAAGTTGTTGGAAGTACTTATTTAATCAAACTTGACTTCTTAGAAGGTGAAAAGAAGCTAAGTGGTAAAGTAAATGCTTTAATTACTTATTAATTAAATTAATAATCAAAAAAGTGCCTTTAAGTTGGCACTTTTTCTTTTGTCTTTTTATTCTTAATTTAGCTTTGCTTGTTGGTTTTGATTTTGCAATCGAGCTTCCTCGAAAGTAAGCCCAAGTGCGGTGTTGCAATTGAACTTACTTTCGAGGAACATTTGATGTTTTATTAACTAGATATCATGATGCTATTAATTATCTTAATCAAAAAACAAATCATAGAAATAAAAATAAAGTTAACTTCTATGATATGACTTCAAGTATTTTAGAAGTCAATACTGGTTTAATTGATACTGATTATATTAACTCTCGATTTGAAAAATATATTAAATCTTTAAATGATGGATCTAATGTTGAAGATATAGAAGCAGCTAAAAAACAACTACATAGTAGCTTTGCTTATCTATCAAAAGATGAGCAAAAGTATGCTTCTATCTTCTTAAAAGATATAGAGCGAGGAGAAGTTAAAATCATTCCTAATAAATCTATTAGAGAATATATTAATGATTATATTGTTGAAGCTAGCAACAATAAAATCGACATAGTAGCTAAAACATTTCTTAAAGAAGGAAAAGAACAAGAACTTAGAAATATAATACAATTAAACCTTAATGCAAATAACCTTAACGCATACAATCGCTTTACTGAATTTAAAAAATGTATTGATATAAATAAAGCTGCAATATACTTTAATCAATTAGAACAAAAAGAGTTAAGTACAAAGGATATTAATACTAAAATTGATTCTTTCTTCCGTGCATTTGTTGTTGATGTTGATAATACTGATTTTAAAGATCTTAATGAAAACAAGAGTGAATAATTTATCAAGTTATTGATTAATATTTAATTAATAAATAGTAATGAAAAAACCTAGGAATGCCCCTAGG
>NZ_JFDP01000061.1 GCF_000731915.1 Ureaplasma diversum NCTC 246 | reverse complement strand
GAAGTTATCATAAATAATTGACCATCAGTAATTGAAATTACATTAGTTGGAATATATGCTGAAATATCTCCAGCTTGTGTTTCTACAATCGGTAAAGCAGTAATTGAACCCGCCCCTAAATCATCATTTAATTTACATGCACGTTCTAATAAACGGCTATGTAAATAGAAAACATCACCTGGATAAGCCTCACGACCTGGTGGACGACGAAGTAGTAATGATAATGTACGATATGCGATAGCATGTTTAGATAAATCATCATACACAATTAGTACATCTTTACCTTCATGCATTCATTGTTCAGCAATTGTTACTCCGGTGAATGGAGCTAAGTATTGTAATGCTGGTAATTCAGATGCATTTGCAGCAACAACAGTTGTATATTCCATTGCCCCTGTTTTTTCTAAAGTACGAACAACATTAGCAACTGTTGAGTTTTTTTGACCAATCGCTACATAAACACAATTAACATTTCGACCACGTTGATTAATAATTGCATCAATTGCAACAGTTGTTTTTCCTGTTTGACGGTCACCAATGATTAATTCACGTTGACCTTTACCAATTGGAAACATTGCATCAACTGATAAAATACCAGTTTCTAATGGTTGATGAACTGATTTACGATCCATAACACCATGTGCAATTTTTTCTACAACATCAAACTTAGTTGCATTAATTGGCCCTTTATTATCAACGGGTTTACCAAGCGCATCAACAACACGACCCAACATACAATCGCCAACTGGGACTTGTACAATGCGATTAGTACGGTAAACTTTATCACCTTCTTTAATACCTGAGAATTCGCCTAAAATAACAATACCAACAACATCTTCTTCTAGGTTTAATGCTAATCCTTCAGTTCCATTTTCAAAACGAATAATTTCGTTTAGCATCACTTTATCAAGGCCATCAGCTAAAGCGATTCCATCTCCTAATGACACAACTGTACCAAACTCATTAACTACATGCGAATTAGTGTATTTTTTAAGTTTAGATTTTATGTCATTAATAATTGAATTATTTTTATTATTTATCACTTAACACACCCTCTTTCTCGTTAGTATTGATGATTTGTTTTAATTTTGTTCGAAGAGAAGAATCAATCGTTTGAGAATTAATTTTTAAAGCAACCCCGCCAATTAAACTAGGGTCAATGATACTTGTGAGAATGATATTTTTCCCATAAATCTTAGTTAATGCATTAAGAATACGATCTTTTTGTTTTTGAGACAACTCATATTTTGAACTAACTTCAATTCTAGTTATACCTTTGTCATAATTCTTAATTCTTTCACTAATTAAGCGTGAATATTTTTCTAATTTACTTTTCATACAAAGACTAATCTTCTAATAAAAATTGATTTAATTTAGTTTTGATCGATCCATCAGCTACCTGTGATTGAAAATTAACTTTAACTCCCCCTAAAATTGATTTATCAATATAAACTTTCGGGCGGAATGTTTTGTTATATTTTTTCTCATAGGCAGTTTCAATTTGATGAATATGTTTTGGTGATAATTCGAAAGCTGAAGTAATAATTAAATCTTCACAACCTAATTCCTCACCAATTAAATCATGAGCCTTTTTAATAATGCGATTAAATAATTTAAATAAATCTCGATCGATTAGTAAATAAATTAAATTTAATAAGCATTGCTCAATCTCTTTACCAAAAACGTCCTTAGCAATGTTTTTACGAAATTCACTATCAATAGTAATATCACTTAGCTCATCAATAAAATTTGGAGCTTCTTGTATCACGGCTGCTAAGATGTTTAAATCATTTTCATACTTAGCAAGCTTTTTTGCTTCTTTTGCTATTTCAAAAATTGAATAAGCAAATTTTTCTACAGATTTGACTAACTTCACTTAAATTATTTCTTTAAATTAGTTTCTAAATCCTTAATGAATTCATCAACTAATTTATCATTATCTTCTCTTGAAATTTCTTTTTTCATCAATGCTTCTGCAGCAAAGAATGCTGCTTCACGAGCTTCAGATTGAAGACGTTTAAGTTCTGCTTCTTGTTCATGTGCAAAATTAATTCTTGCAGATGTAACGATTTTATCTGCTGCCTCACGAGCTTCTTGTTCTAATTGAGAACGATAAGATTGTGATTCAGCTTTTGTATTCGCAATAATTTGGCTAGCTTGTGTTTGTGCACTAAGGTGCTCTTGTTTTGCATTTTCTAAGTAAGCGATTGCTTCAGCTTTTGCTTCTTCAGCATCTTGAATTTCTTTAGCTATATATTCACGACGCTTGTCCAACATTTTATTTGTTGGTTTTCAAATTAATCATAAGATTAATGAGAATACCAAACACATTGCTCCAACTTGTGCTAAGAATACTCATGCATTAGGGAATAGAGTATTAATAATTTCAGTTGGATTTAGTTCAGGAATATCTGCTGTACATGATGCAATGAAAGGCACAAGAAACACACCAAGTGCAAGTGTAGACAAACTAGCTACTAAGTGTTTTTTGTTAATTTTCATAGATTTTGCCCTCATAATTTATTTTTTTCTTTAAATTTATTGTAACGAACGAAATAAACTACTAAGCAACGAAAATAATTAAAATAGAAACAATTAAAGCATAAATCGCAACGGCTTCAGCTAAGGCTAAACCAACGATCATTGTACTTAAAATTTTTGGTTGAGCTTCTGGATTACGAGCAACCGCTTGAACTGAGTTAGCAGTGGCAAAACCTTGCATTAAACCTACTGCACCAGCAGCCAACATTGTTAAACCTGCTCCTAAGTATTTACCTAAATAAGCAACTGCACCACCATTTTGAAGTTGTGCACCAGATACCGAATCAACGTTTGGTAATGAACCTGCATCAAGATGTGATGAAATAACATTAGTTAAATCAATAAAAGACATATTTGTTCTCCTTGTTTTTATTATCTAGTTTTGTGTATTTGAATTTAGAAGATTAAGCAACAGAAACCATTTGTTCTTTTGCCTGATGTTCCGCTAAACGTTTAGCTGCTTCTTTTTCAGCTTTTTTGTGAGCCACATGTGCATGATGTTCTTCAGCTTCTTTAATTTCAAGACCTCAATTAATGCTTGTAAGTAATGTGAACACGTAAGCTTGAATTGTTCCAGCAAACATTGTAAAGTAACCAATTAAAATTGGTAGAATTGTCACTGCTCCAATGATTGATATACCAATCCATGGTAGTGAGTTAGTGAATCCTGCAAATGCTCAGAATGTAATATTCAATAATATTGCAGCAGCAGTAATATTACCCCATAGACGGAATGTTAATGAAATAATTGGTGATAGCTTTGACACAATTTCAAGTGGGTTAACCATCACAGGAATACCTTTAATTTTTAGAGTAAACTTCAAGAAGAATGAAGCTTTTTGGTAACGTAAAGCGACAATTTGACCACCAATAACTGATGATAAAGCCATTGCTAATGGTACCGCAGATGCTGTTGTTGCTTCTTTAAAACCAAATAGCGAAACCATATTAGCTGTAAAGATATATGAGAATGTAAATAACACAAACGGCGCAAACTTAACATATTTTGCCCCCATTGTATCAACTACTAAGCCTCTAAAGAAATTTACAATAATTCCAATGATAATCACAAAGCGGTTTGGGATATCATGAACAGTTAATTTACGAACCATTGCAAAGTATACAATTGAAATAGTTGAAATGATTAAAGTAACCATAATAATCGCACCAATGTGCGGTAAAGCAATACCAATATCAAGTGGGTTATAACTTTCCATTTTTTCACCTCCTAATGTTTTAGAGATTTTTTGGTTTTTATGTTGTCATATATTTGTGTTCCTAATTGTGCTACTAACAATAATGCAGTAAGGACAAATAATGTAACCTCATTAAAAACTTCAGCTCCAAAAGCAAACCTATTTAATAAGATTCCAATTACAAGCGGCAATAATCCTGCCATATTAAAAAAAGCATATAAAATTGCAAAACTTGATATATTATGAAATCTAAATCGTTTTCGTTTGCCTACTAGATTGATTGCCTTATCTACTTTTGCTTTAAATAGTTTATTAATGATCCAATGTTTAAAGCTAGCAAGTAGTAGACATGAGGGAACAGTTAATAGATAAGCATAAAAAAATGATTCGCCGTTATTTAATCAAACCCCTAAAAATATGCACACTATTAAGCTTAGTGTTGCAATAGGTAGAAAGATTGATAAATAGGTTTGAATCACTTTATTGTACTGCACTATTATCCATACACTCTTAAACAAATTAATCAGCCAAAAGGGTTTGGCTTAGTATTATTATAATAAATTTCAAACCTTTTATAGCATTTCCTTATCTTTTTTTTAATTTATTCTTAACATAGTTAGATTTAACTTAGCTTTTAATTAATAATTAATTAA
>NZ_JFDP01000060.1 GCF_000731915.1 Ureaplasma diversum NCTC 246 | reverse complement strand
GATTTAGGAAGTTATGAACGATTCATTAATTTAGATTTAAATGAATACTCTTCAGTTACTTCAGGAAAAATTTATTATGAACTTTTATTAAAAGAACGTAATAATGGTTTTGAAGGAAAAACTGTGCAAACAATTCCACATGTTACAGGAGCGATCATTGATTATATTATTAAAATCAAAGATTCATTAAATCCTGATTTTGTGATCGTTGAAATCGGAGGAACTGTGGGAGATTATGAATCGCTTGCTTTTATTGAAGCGATTGCTCAATTTAAACACAGTTATGGGGCAAATAATGTATTATGCATCCACTGCTCACCTCTTATTTACATTAATAATGTCCAAGAACTAAAAACTAAACCAACACAAAATAGTGTTAAATTACTTCGATCACTTGGTGTAAACCCTGATTTATTATTAGTAAGAAGTGAAGTTGAAGTAGATGATTCAACACTTAAAAAACTAGCTTGATCTTGTGCTATTGATGAATCAATGATCTTTGCTTCTTATACTGCAGATTCAGTTTATTTAGTCCCAAACAGCTTATTTGCTCAAAAGATCCATATTTCAATTCTTGATTACTTTAATATTGATTTTGATCAATCTAAAAACATTGATAATTGAACTAATTTCACTAAAAAAATTACTGAACCTAAAAAACATAAATTAAATGTTGGTTTAGTAGGTAAATTTGTTGAACTTCCTGATGCTTATAAATCAGTTATTGAAAGTTTATTATTAGCTAGTTATGAGTTAAGTCTTGATCTTAAAATCAATTACATCCAACCAAATGAAATCAATAAAGATAATATAGAAGAAAAACTAAAACGAATGCATTGTTTATTATTCCCTACTATTTCAGGGGATAATAAAGGATTTGATGGTGCTTTATTAGCAATGCAATTTGCACGAGAATTTGATGTACCAACGCTTGCTTTTGGAACAGGAATTAACATCTTAGTAGCTGATTATATTAAAAATGAATTAAACCAAGAATTAGTGTTTAATCAAACATCTAATAATAATGATTTTAGTTATGTGACAAATGGATTTGTTCTTAATGATAAAGAAATTTATCGAGTTGGAGAATATGAATCTAAAGTATTAGCTGATTCTTTACTAAGTCAAGTTTATAATACTAATTTAATTTATGAACGTCATCGTCATCACATTGAACTTGATAGTTCATTTGTTAATCAACACCTATTAGCTAATCAATGATTAATTAATGCAACAAGTACTAAAAACAATTATATTGATGCTATTAATTACACACCAAATAAATTCCATTTAGGTTTAATTTACAATCCTGAATACAATTCAAAACCAAACAAGGTGAATCCTTGTTTTATTGCTTTACTAAAAGCTTGTTTAATTATTAAATAAAGGAACTATTATGAGTAATTATAACCGTGTTAGAGGAACTGTTGATCTTTATGGTTTAGATATGTTGTTATTTAAACAACTTGAACAAACCTTATTTAAGATCAGTAATCAATACCACTTCAAAATGATTCAAACACCAATCTTTGAAGAAGCTAAATTGTTTCAAAGAACTGCAGGTGATAGTTCTGATTTAGTTTCTAAAGAAATGTATTTGTTTAAAGATAAAGGTGATCGACTTTTAGCATTACGACCTGAAGGAACTGCAGGGGTTATTAGAGCTGTTGTTGAAGAGAAAATGCTAAACAACAATCCATACCCACTTAAGTTAATGTACTTTTCAAGTTGTTTTCGATATGAACGTCCACAATCTGGACGTCAACGTCAGTTTCATCAATTTGGTGTTGAACTATTAAATGCAAATTCAATTTATGATGATTTTCAAGTCATTAGTTTAGCTGATCAAATTCTTAAACAATTAAAGATTGTTGATTATAATTTAGAAATCAATTATATTTCAACACCAAAGCAAAGATTAGCTTGAATCAATGCTCTTAAAACTTATTTTTATCAATATTATGATCAACTAACACCTGTTTCTCAACAACGTTTAGAAACAAATGTATTAAGAATCTTAGATGATAAAGAAGAAGCACATAAAAACTTTGTTAAAAATGCTCCTAAAATTAGTGCTTATATAAGTCAAGATGAACAACAAGAATTTGATCAATTACTTAAGTTATTAGATCAAGCTAATATTAAATATCAAATTAATTACAACTTAGTACGTGGTCTTGATTATTATGAAGGAGTTGTTTTTGAATTTGTATCAACAGCAAATGTTTTAGTAGGTCAATCAACGTTAATTGGTGGGGGAAGATATGGTTCATTAGTAAGTGAACTAAATGGTCCTAATGTACAAGGAGTAGGTTTTGGTTTAGGAGTTGAACGAATCTTAATAATGCTTAAGTATTATTTAGATCAAGAGCAAACTAATCAACTACTTAAAAAAGATGCACCTGTTTATTTAGTTGGTTGTTTAGATGCTAATTTATTAACTAATCTTAATCAATTAGTACACCATTTAAGAGCTAATTCTAAATTAGTTATTGAATCTAACTATAATAGTTATAAAATTGATAAACTCCTTAAACAAGGAGAGCGAATTAATGCACAATATTTATTATTATTAGCTCCAACTGAATTTGCTAATAATCAATTAATTGTTAGAAATTTAGTAACTAAAACCCAACAGTGCGTTGACTATCATCAATTTATTAAGGAGAACATAGATAATGAGTAATATCAAACAATTATATTGTGGACATGTTAATGCTTCTTATATCAACCAAACTGTTAAGATCAATGGTTGAGTAAAACGTGTTCGTAAAATGGGTAATTTAGTTTTTGTTGATATTAAAGATCGATATGGATTAGTCCAAGCTTTTGCAACTAGTAATGATCAAATTTTTGATCAATTAAATGCATTATCAAGAGAAGATGTTATTAGTTTAGTTGGTGTTGTATTAGCACGAAAACAAGTAAATAGTTCAATTCCAACTGGAGAAGTTGAAATCTTAGCTACTAGTTTAATCATCCACTCTAAATCTAAAACACCCCCATTAATCATCGAAAATAAAACTGATGCAAATGAAGAAGTGCGTTTAAAATACCGTTATCTTGATTTAAGACGTGATGTTAATTTACAAACTTTTGTACTAAGAAGTAAAGTAACAAAAAGTATTCGTGATTTCTTACACAATCAAAACTTCATTGAAACAGAAACGCCAATGCTAGCTAAACCAACTCCAGAAGGTGCAAGAGATTATTATGTTCCAACAAGAACTAAAAAATTCTATGCTCTTCCTCAATCTCCACAAACCTTTAAACAACTTTTAATGTTAGCTGGGTTTGATCGATATTTCCAAATTGCTAAATGTTTTCGAGATGAAGATTTAAGAAGTGATCGTCAACCTGAATTTAGTCAAGTTGATATGGAACTATCATTTGTTGATCAATATCAAGTTCAAACACTAGTTGAGCAACTACTACACCACATCTTTTTAGAATGTGCTAATAAAGAAATTAAGATTCCATTTGATCGAATGGATTATAAAGATGCAATCCATTATTATGGAACAGATAAACCAGACTTAAGATATGGTTTAAAAATTAATGATGGTTGTGCTTTCTTTAAAGATACAACTGCTTTATTTATTAAAAAAGCTTTAGAAAATAAAGCTGTTGTTCGTTATTTATTTGTTGAAGATGTTCACTTAACTAAAAAACAAATTCAAGGGCTTGAAAAATATGCTAAAGATAATCAAGCTAAAGGATTAGGTTGAGTTTGTGTACAAGATAATAAAGTAGTTGATGGTTCATTAGCTAATATCATTGATGATCATCATATTTATTTAAAGATTGCACAAACTCATAACAAAACTAAAGGAACTATTTTAATAGTTGCTGATCAATATGAAATAGCTACACAAGCACTAGGGGCAGTGCGAGTCCAATTAGCTACTTTATTAGATCTAAAAGCTAACAAAGAAGATGCATTTGTTTGGATCGTTAACTGACCACTATTTGAATATGATCAAGATAATAAACGATATGTAGCTGCACATCACCCATTCACAGCTCCAACAATTGAATGTGAACATGATTTTGATACTAATCAAAGCAATGCTAAAGGGCAAAGTTATGATGTGGTATTAAATGGTTATGAACTTGGTGGGGGATCTGTACGGATTATTAATCCAGAAATTCAACAACGAATGTTTAATGCTATTAATATGCCAGCATCTGAAGCTAAAACTAAATTTGGTTTTTTACTTGAAGCATTTAGTTATGGTGTACCACCCCATGCTGGAATTGCACTTGGTTTAGATCGATTAATGATGATCTTAATTAATAGTGAAATGATTAAAGATGTTGTTGCTTTCCCTAAGAATAATGCAGGGGTTGATATGATGTTAGATTGCCCTTCAGAAATTGATGATAGTGAACTTAAAGAGGTAGGATTAAAACGTGAAACTAAACAATCTTAATAATGCTTCTTATTTTTCTAAAAACATTAAAAACTACGAACAACATTTAAAAGTTTGAAACCAAGTTCATAATGAACTAACTTCAAATCTATCTAAACTAAAAACAGATTATAAAAACCAAATAACTACTAAACAATTAGATGAAGCTACTTTTGAGTTTGGAATGTATTTATCAAATTTTGCTGCAATTGGTTTAGATCTAAACTATAAAAGCAAACCATTAATTGTTGATGATACTAAAAGTGAATACCAAATACATAAAGAATTATTTTCTTTATTAGAAGATTGTTATGGTATTTATGAAGTTGATCAATTCTATCCCTTCTTAAATGAGTTAATTCAGTTTACTAAAAGTGATCAACTAGCTACTTTATCATTATTTAATGATTATAATCAATTAACTAAAATCACTGAAAATCAACTTGATATTAATCCATTAGAATTTATGTTTATTAATGCTTTTAATGGATATAAAAACTCATTTTTTTATTATACTCAACAAGCAAGTGCAATTGTTCTTTTATTAAGAATTGGTTATCAATTACAATGAGTTAATGATGATATTTTAGTTAATATTACCCAAGTTATTAGTTTACAAATTACAGAACGATTTAATAGTTGATCTGAATTTATTTACAACTATATTTTAGCAATGGTTTATGACCAATTAGATGAAGATAATCCAGATCAAGCACTAAATGTTGCATTATTTTGAATCAATCAATTACAACCATTGCTTTTAATGCTTAATTTAGAACAAAAAGATAGTTGAATTAAAAAAGTTATTAAATATGTTGAATAAACAAGGAGTAGAATAAATGATTAAAAAAATTTATTTGGCTGCAGGCTGTTTTTGAGGAGTACAAAAGTACTTTGATAGTATCGATGGGATAGTTTCAAGTAATGTTGGTTATGCTCAAGGAAATGTAGCTAATCCATCTTATCAACAAGTTTGTACTGGTAATACAAATCACACTGAAACAATTGAAATTGAATACGATGATCAAATCATTGACTTAGTTACTATCTTAGATCACTACTTCCATATTACAGATCCTTTTTCATTAAATCAACAAGGACATGATATTGGAACACAATATCGATCTGGAATCTATTATTTAGATAGTGAACAAGAAACTATAGTTAAAGATTATGTAGCTAATTTACAACAACAAGTTAACAGAAGAATAGTTGTTGAAACACTTCCTTTTAGTTGTTTTTATTTAGCTGAAGAATACCACCAAAAATACTTAAACAAAAACCCAACAGGGTATTGTCATTTTAATGTTAATGCTAAACTAAATAGTTTTAAAAAATAATAAATAAACTAAAGCTAAAACTTAGTTGGTTTATAATATATATGTAATTAAAAGTTAGGAATTTTAAGATGACATATAATAAAATTGTTCGTAATCTAAATACAACTCCGCTTGATAGTAGTAAACACTATCATATTTATAAAATTCTTACTACTAAAGAAGAATTAAGTAAAGGTGTTGTTGAATTAGTAGCAACAAATGAAAAAACTTATAGCATTGATTTAGCTGATCAAGTAGATCAACTAAAAGATGGCGATTGCATCGTTGATGATGGACATGTTATTGTTGCTTTATATTTAGAACAATAATTTTGATTAAAATCAACAAAAAAGAAACCTTGCTTATTTTTTAAGTGAGGTTTCTTTGATTTTAATTCATATTTGTGCTAATATAGTAAAATTATATATAAATATAATATTAAAGATAAAAAACCTATCAGATAATAATTTATCATAGAAGAAAATAGGAAAAACAATGAGTAAGAAAAAAACCTTTAAAATCACTTTAACTGATACTGAAGCCGATTTATTATCTAAAGCTAAAAAAGCAATTGATCCAGATAATGTATTACCAATCGAAATTTATGTTGAAGATGTGATTCATAAATGTTTACAACGTCATTTTAATAAAGATGATAATCCGGAAAAATCTTTATATTCACTATTCTTAGGGGACGAAGTTGTTAATAATCCTTTTGTAGAATTATCAAAGATGTTTAAAGATCAAAAAATCGAACCACAAGATTTTATTAACTTCATTGAAGATATGGGTCAACAATACAACTTCTTTGAGGAGTTGCAAGAAACTAAAGCTAAAAAAGAAACTAAAAAACAAAGTGCAACTGAACAAGAAGAAAAAGAACCTAAAGCTAAAAAAGTAGTTAAGAAGTTTTCATAATTAATTTGTTAAAAGTATGAGTGATTAGTAATGGATCTAAATAAAATATTTCATATCATTAATAGTTCTGATTTAGCTTTTAATAAAACCACTATTAATCAACTATTTAAAGGATATGATCTAGTTGAAATTAATGATCAATTTAATATTGATGATTTAATCAATAACTTAGATCAAGATATGCTTTTTAATCAACCATCTATTTGGCTTTTTAATAACAGTAATCACTTTAGTTCTAATGAACAATTTAAAAAAACTTACCAACTATTAACTAAATTACTAACAGCTAAGCAAGTTTGTATTTTTATAGTAACTAGTTTAGCTAAAAGTAAGGATGTACTTAATTTTATTGATCAATATGCTAATGTGTACACTAGTTTTGAATATAATCAAAAAACAGCTTTTAATTATGTTTTAAAATTATGTGCTGATTTACAAATTAATTTATCTGATTATCAAATTAATAGTTTAATTAATGCAACAGCTTATGATATTAATCTATTACATAATGAAATTCATAAAATTTCTTTACTTAATCAACAAACAATCAGTAATGAAGTATTTGATCTTATAGTAAGTGATTATAGTAATGAACTTGTTTTTAAAATTATTGAACACTTATATCATCAACAAATTAAACAAGCACTTAAAATAGTTGATTATTTATTAAGTGTACAAACCAATGAGATTACAATCATTAATGCAATTGCTACAATGATGTGTAAACATTATTATGTTAAAAAACTAACTGAATTAGATTATGATCAAGATCAAATAGCTACTAGTTTAGAAATCAAACCATTTGTTGTATCGATTCAACAAAAAATGCTTGTAAATTTTTCAAGTGATTGAATAATTGATAAAATTAAAATGCTGTTTAATTTTGATTATTTAATCAAAACCAACCAAATTGACAAAAACCATGCCTTATTTCTATGGATCTTGTCTTTTTATCATATTTAATTTAAAAAGGAGGGTTTATGTCTAATCAACTAAAAACATTAGATCAAAGCACTCAAGACTTATATTTAAAAAGTAAACTCCAACTAAACACGGTTTTTTTAAAGCCAGAATTAAATGCTGCTTTAAAAAATGATCAAACATTAAGATCACAAGTGTTTGGAGCTATTAATATTGTTCATTATATTGAATCTAACTACCAAACAGAAAATTCAACTTTTGATGAATATTCTAAAGCCATTACTGTTTATGAACCTTATAAGCAAGTAATTTATAGTTTTGATGATCATGACAACTTATTAGATGCTATTAATAGTTTACGTGTTTATTTACTTAACACTTATCAAACCAATACAGATGAACTTGTTGATGTATATGGAAATGTTTTATTTATTTATACACCAACTTCAACTGAAACTGATCAAGTAGTTGTAACTGATGAAGTTGTTTATCAAACTAAACCAATTGAACAAGATCAAGAGATAAATCAAGAACAACAAAATGCTAATTTTAATCAAAGTACAAATAACTTTGACCCAACATCATTTGGTTTTAATCCTAAGATTGCAGATGATTTTAAAGAAATGCAAATCAATGCAGTTGTTAATAACATCTTTATGCATAAAGTAATGAGTAATGAAGTGTTTATTTACAACAGCAAACCAAAAGTGATTCCAATTCTTAAGATCTTATACATTGTTATGTTAGGATTAATGTTTATTTTCTCAATTGTCTCTTTTGCATTAATTAATGTCTTTGGTAAAGAAATGTTTACAATTGCAACTGCAACCACAATATCTGGACAAACACAAACAATTGTTATTCCCTTAGCTAGAGGAGCTACTATTCCCTTTGATTTAATTATTTTATTATTAGTTATTTCATGGTTTATTTATGGAATGATTAAGGGATGGAAAAATGATAATATAAGGTATCATTTCAAATTCATGGTTCCATTAGTTTTTGTAATCATTTTAGTAATTGTAAAATTAGTTGGAAGTTTTAGTGGTGTGTTTAGTTTTGCAACTGATGATATTTTAGATAGCTTTAATAAGATTTGAAACAAGCATGTGGAAGCTACAAACCATCCAAATGCAGCAGCTGCAGGGCTTAGACCAATTGCACCTGAAGATTTAGAATCAACAAAAGCTCACTACCAAAGCATTATTATGGGTTATTTTGCAACTACAATCATTGTTTTTGCTGCTTTATTATTTGCTTTAATTGTGATTGTAACAGCTATTTTCTTCAATCCTAAAAAAGACTTTGAACGAGTTAAAGAATTACATGAACAAATTAGAGCTGATTTATTAGCTGGTAAAATTGATCCAAGTTTATACCAAATCAAACCAGCATCAGCTCGAGATTCAATGTGAATATAAAAAAAGGATAAATAAGTGAAATGAATTTTCGCTTTGAGCTTAAACCATTAGCAAATCAAAAAGTATTAACGACCAAAATAGATCAAATAAAACGGAAGTTCTTACTTTTTTTCTTCCCTTTTTACCCTCTAAAGCTATTTAAATCAATATCAATGATTACATTGTTTGCAGTTTTTTTAGCAATCCGATTAGGAATGTCATTTCTTAATGTGCGTTTACCTGGTTTTGGATTATCACTCTCTTTTGCGTGATTACCATTAATGGTACTAAGTTGATATTTTGGTCCAGTGATTGGTTTGTTTGCAGGGGCTCTTATGGATACTTTAGCGTGAGCACTTAAACCAAGTACTTGGTTCTGGTTATATGCTATTCAAGAGCCAATTGTTGGACTGATAGCTGGTTTGTTAGGATCAATTGCAACATTAAGAAAAAGTGCTACTAAAACCTATTGGGATCTTATTATTGTTCAGTTTGTAATCTTAGTTTTTGGTTTTATTACAATCTATGTGCTTTTAACACTACTTAATGAAGGTAGTGTACAATATGATGCTAAAAACAAAAAGATTGCTCCTTTGTTTAGTGCTATCAGTCGAAACGATCCTGAGATCGGAGATGAATGGTTATATATCTTTAAATATTTAGCAATTGCTTTTATTTCAGCATTTGTTCTATTCATTGAAATCTTCTTATTATCTTATTATATTAATGCTAAAAAGAAAAAGAAGCCAAGTAATAATTTAATAGTTACAATCTATACTGCTTTATTATGTATTTTAAGCACAATGATCTTCTCATTTGCTCTAGGTTCTTATACAGCTGTTAAATTCTTAGAATTTTTAGGTAGAAAACCTACTAATTATCTAAGGTATGGTATTAATTATTATTTATTACCAAGAGTAATAAAAGAAAGTATTAAAACACCAATTTATATTCTTATTCTTTCATCAGTTTTAATTACTTTTGAATATGTCTTTATTAATGTTAAAAAGATCAGTCAACTTAAATGATCTAAAATCGATCATTTTAATGAAAATAACTGATTTAGTAAAAGAAAAAACAAACAAAAAACATCCTTATAAAACAAAGGGTGTTTTTGTTTGTAGATAGCTTAGTAGATTGATTAATTGTTGTTGGTGTTTGGTGTTTATATCATCACACTATAATATTAAAAATATCATTTAAATTAGTTAATTTTATGGGCTTTAATAAATTTTAGAGCTGATAGTTCTTAAATAGTTTACGTACTAAAGATGATTATGTAACTAATAAACTTTTGAAAAACAAAAATCAAAAAGTGCTTTTTGTTGATAGAGAGCTATATCATTTAGCTTCTAATTCAATATTAGCTCAATTTGTATTAATGATGTAATTAGCTAGAGTTAAATGCACCAAAATAATAGTTGTTTCATAGAATTAGTCAATAATTAAATATAATAATAAAAAATAATTAATTTATGGAGGAAATATGACTAAAAGTTTAAAAAGCTTAGAAGAATACAAAGAAGATCTTAAAAATATATCAAAAAGTCTTTTAAATGATGACCAAAAAAGCTTAATTATAGAGATATTAGAAAATTCCAAAGAAGAAAATTTAGACAATATATTCCAGCTTTTAATTCAAAAAGTTAAAATTGGCTTTACTTTTGATCTTGCACCTAGTGTTGATGCAAAACAAGTTGCACTATTAACAAAAGACGACAAAATGTCTTTTGTTAATGATTATCTAAAACATCAAAATAACAATTTAATTATTGGTGAAAACTATGATGTAATTAAAAATCTAATAGTATTAGAGAGAGAGAGAGAGAGAGAGAGCGGAGCGTTAGACGCTAAATACGATATTATCTATATCGACCCTCCATACAATATAGAAAAAGCAAAAGCTGAAGGTAATCAATTTTCAGAAAAAGAAGATGTTAAAGCATCTAAATTCATTTATCGAGATAAATTTAGTCGCAATGGCTGGCTAAATATGATGAATGAAAGACTAAAAATGGCTCACACATTGTTAAAAGACGATGGTGTTATTTTTGTTTCAATTGATGATAAAGAACAGGCCTATTTAAAAGTATTAATGGACGAAATTTTTAAGGAAGAAAACTTCGTTGCTAACTTAGTGTGTCAGAAGAAAAATTCTGGTAGTGGAGATGATAGTAAGCATCTAAAAGTGCTAACTGAATATATACTACTTTATACTAAAAATATTGATAAATTAGTTATCAATACTATCAAAAAAGATATTGATACAAATGCTTATAAATTTGAAGATGAACATGCGGATACAAGGGGTAAATATCTTATAAAACAACTTGACGTGGCCTCACTATCGTGATCAGAGAAACTTGACTATGAATTTGAATACGAAGGTAAAATTTATTATCCTGGTGGCAGCAAAGAAAAATGATTAATTCGTCAAAATGGTAAACATGCTAAAAAAGATTGGCAGTGAAGATGAAGTAAAGATAAATTAATTGATGGCATAAAAAATGGTTATATTGTTTTTAAAAACAATAAAATTTATTCAAAGCAATATCAATTTGTTGATAATTCAGGAAATCTAATAGAACGTCAAGATAAATTTAATAACTTAATAATTGACTCTAATAAGCATGGAACACAAGGTACAGCAGTTCTAAAAAGTGTTTTTGATGGTTTTAAAATTTTTGATCATCCTAAACCAACAAATTTACTAAAACATATTATAAACATGCATCCAAACAAAAATGCCCGTGTTTTAGACCTTTTTGCCGGTTCAGGCACTACAGCTCACGCTGTTTTAGAACTTAATAAAGAAGACGGCGGTAATCGTAGTTTCACCATTGTAACTAATGATGAAAATGGCATTGGCACAAATATTTGTTATGAACGAGTTTATCGAATTAATAAAGGTATTGGCACAAATGGACAAAAATTCGATTGAGCTAGAAAAAACGAGCCTTTCAAAGATAATTTAAATGTTTTTAAAGTTAAATATTTTGATACATCAATTACTAGCAAACAAAATGACTTGATTAAAGAGACTTTTAGAGCACAACTTAAAGACTTCAACATTACAAAAGTTAATGAAGAAAATATCGATGACCGAAATATTCTTGTTTCACTAACTGCACTTAAACCAATTAAAAATAAAGAATAACATTATGATACTTTCGAATACACAAAAACGTGCTGTAAGTCAACTTATTGAACGCTATAATGATTTTTTAAATAGCGATCAAGATCAAGATAAAAAAATAGTTTATTTTAAAGCCCCTACTGGTAGTGGTAAAACCTTTATGATGGCTAATTTTATCCATCAAATGATTGAAAATAATCGTAACGATGCCTCGCCACATAAATTAGTTTTTATTATTGCTACTCTTTCATCAGCAGATTTACCTTACCAAATGGAACAAAACTTATTAGAATATAAATATGTTCTACAAGCGAATTATGAAGTTATAAGAGTTGAATCTCCTAGTTCAAGTTCTTCTCAGAATAAAAGAGATTATGACCCTCAATTACATGCTGATGTTGATAACGTATTTATATTTGGAAAATCATCATTTGGCAAAAACCGGATTTTAACCGAACATGGCATACTTGATGCGTTTTTAGATCAAATTAAAAACGAAAATTATCGACTAATTTATATTAGAGATGAAGCACACTATGGCTCAAATGAAGTAAAAATTAAAAAAGGTGGAGATGTTCAAAAATTTGAAACCAGAGTAAACAATGTTGCTAGCTACATTGTCAAAATGACCGCTACTCCAGATTATAGTCAAAACATAGTAGCAATCGATGAAAAAGAATTTGAAAATGATAACATAAAACTAATTAAAAACAATCTAGTTTTCAACGAATCAATTAATGATATTGATATTGATAAAATTGATGATACCCAAATTATTGAAACAGCTTGTGAAAAATTTAAAGAAGTAAAACTTCGATATGCACAAAACAATAAAGAAACGCTAAATGTTCGTCCTGCAATGCTTATTCAAGTTGACAGTGAAAAGAAAGAGCAGAGCGAAGAATTTCAAAAATATATTGAAAATCTAACTAAAATTATTGAAAAACACAACTTAAGCTGGGTTAAATATTTTTCAAATGAGAAAATTACTTCTAATAAATTAATTGATAGTGATTCTAAAGTATCACTTAAAGAAATATCGCGAAATGGATCAAACTATGATGTAATTTTATTTAAAATAGGTCCGGCTACAGGATGAAATATTCCAAGAGCTTGTATGCTTGTCCAATTAAGAAATGTTGCTTCGAAAGTGTTATCAACACAAACTATTGGTAGAGTTCGTCGTGTGCCTATTCCTATGGAACGAGTAAACTTTGATCAAAATTCAATTGCTAACACATATTTTATTTATTCAAATCATCAAGAAGTAAAAAAATCACGTATTGAATATCAATTACAAAAACAATACAAAGATGTTAAATTTGTTTATGGTCAAATTAATACCGAAGTAATTCAAAAACAATTAGATACAAGAAAATATGAGCAACAAATTATTGAAAATATTTTTGACAAAGAACGTTTTATTGAACGACAACAAAAATATTTTGATGACTTCAAAAAATATGAATTCATTGATGGAAAAACATCAACTTATGGAGATAAAGTAAAGATCGACTCTAAAATTACTAATTCAATTGAGCTTGAATTATATGTTAAAGGTCAATTACATAACTTAAGAAAATATTTACCAAATGAATTAATAAATACAATGCATAATTTAACCCTTAATGAAGAAACTGGCGAGTATTTAGTTGATAAAAATATGTTTTGTTACATATTAATAAAAGAAAATTTGGATAGTATTAAACAAATATATAACAATAATTTAGAAAAAATTAATAGCGTTTCTGAGAATAGAGTTTATCAAATTAAGCAAAGTAAAAATTTACCTGATAAAAGCTTTATAACTATTTCTGAAAGTAACAAAGAAAATAATATTACTTTTAAAGATCCAAATAAAATCAAATACGCTTATATCCCAATTGATCCTAACCAAAATAACTACTATTTTGATTCAAAACCTGAAATCTCATTTGTAAAAAGTATAAGAGATTTTCTAGTGCGTAATGATAGCAATGTGAAATTATGAACTAAAAACCCTTTATCAAGTAATATATCATTTGAATATTTTGATAATAATTCAGAAATATTATCATCATTTCCAGATTTTATCTTTGAAATAATTAAGCCAAATAATATTAAACACTATTTATATATAGAAGTTAAAAGCATTGATGATTGCAATCCAGATAAAACCACTAAACTAATTGATTCATATAAAAAATATATAAATGATTGAAAACAAAACAATGAATATCGATCTTCTAATAATATTTATAAGACAGAAATTACCATTGCTGTATGTTTTGTAAAAATAGATAATAATCAACATAAGTGTTATCTAATTGGTGCAAGCACTAATGAAGAATTTAATAAAAAAATTTATTTAGAGATACCTAACAACATTAAAGTTGACATTATTAGTAATCCCAACAAATATAATCCATATGATAATGCTAGTCATATAATTGATGATATACTGAAGAGTTGCTAATTTATTCAACTTTTTAATAAAAGTATAATTACAACACAGAAATAAGTAAATTCTGTGTACTTCAAAGTAAGTTCAATTGCAACACCGCAGTTGGGCTTATTTTTTATTCTACATACTTGAATAGAAAAAATGATTTTTAGATAAATTTAATTATTTTTTGTACAAAATTAATAGATAATCAAGACAAAAATACTATATACCATGTTGCTAAATTGTAAGTTGTTTTTATGCCACAAACTTTTATCAAATTTCTTTTTAATTCTCTGCTGATTGTTGATGGGTTTCCGTTTAATAAAGTAGCTATTCTTCTTATAAAAAAACAATATTTAAATAATTAGATATAGCAATTCTGTCTTCAATTGTGAGATGTTTATATTTGTTTTTGCTTAAAATCATATGTAAATATTTTGAAACAGTATATATCTTCAGTTTTGGAAATTACTAATTTATCAAGTGTTTGGGATAGGAACCAACCATTATTAGATAATGGGTATAAAGAAAGAATAAGACAAGCGTTAATAAATTCAGGTTATGTTAGACCTTGTAAAGATAAAAAGGGTCAACGAATTATGCTCACAAAATGACAGAGAAATACTACTGTTCATACTCATTTATTGTAGAATAAAGCAGAAGTAGGCGACTGCCTTTAGGTGGCTGAAACTTTTGATTATTAGTTGTTTATTTAAAAATTGTTTTAAGATGACAAGTTATATGCAAAAATGTTCCCCACTTTGTTCCCCACTTATGATATAATAAACGTGGGTAATAAAAGGTTGATTAAACTATGAGTAAGTATTTTGAAATCATAAAAAATTTAATAAGTCATCAAACAGAAGAAGAGTGGTTTGAATTTAAAGAAAATTGGGACGAAGCACATGGAATAGGAGAATATATATCTGCGCTATCAAATGCAGCTGCAATTTGTAGACAGGAATATGGGTATCTTGTTTGGGGTGTAAATAATGAAACTCATGAAGTTTTAGGAACTAAATTTAATTATAGAGTCGATGTTAAAGGTGAACCTTTAGAGCATTATTTAGCAAGGCAATTCAAACCGGATATTGTTTTTTCTTTTCATGAAGTGGATTTTGATAATAAGAGGGTAGTTCTATTAGAAATTCCTGTAGCTAAAAATGTTCCAACTTCTTTTGATGGAATAAGATATATTAGAATAGGTTCAAGTAAAGTGAATGTTAGTAAATATCCTGATAGAGAAGCTAATTTATTTGAAGTACTAAGCAAAAAAGAGAAAACAATAGACAGTATTGAATCTGAATATCAAGATTTAACTTTTGAAAGATTGTTTACATATTATGCAGGCAAAGGAATTTCTCTGAAATTTGAAACTTTTAAGAAAAATCTTGGGCTTTTAACTAAAGATGGTAAGTATAATTTGATGGCTCAATTGCTGTCAGATGACAGCCATATACCTGTAAGAGTATCGGTATTTAGTGGAGAAACGAAAGCAAGTCCTCTATATTCTGTAAAAGAGTTCGGTAACACTTGCATTTTGTTAACCTTAGATAAAGTATTACAATATGCAGATGTAATAAATATAATCCAAGCAGATGAGAGCAGAAGAATTACTACAAGAAAAGATGTTGCTTTATTTGATATGAATGCTTTTAGAGAAGCGATTATAAATGCTTTTGTTCATAATAAGTGGATAGATGGTAATGCACCGATGATTACGGTATATAGTAACCGTATAGAGATTCTTTCAAGAGGTACACTTGATCCGAAGCAGACGATTGAAGGGTTTTATATGGGTGAGTCTATCCCGGTTAACCAAAAACTGTCAGAAATATTTTTACAACTTCACATCAGCGAGCGTTCAGGAAGGGGCGTTCCTAAAATCATAGATAGTTATGGAAAAAATGTGTTTAATTTTAGAGAAAATTCAATTGCAGTTAACATTCCTTTTAATTGGATTAACAATGTAGGGGATAAAGTGGGTAATAAAGTGGGAGATAAAAGACCTCTAAATGATAGACGAAAGAAAATTTTAAAAGAAATAAGAAACAATCCTAATGTAACTCAAGCACAATTATGCAAAATTATAGGCATAGGATTAACAGCCATCGAAAACAACATTAGATTTTTGAAAGAAAATGAATATATAGAACGAGAAGGATCTAACAAGACAGGCTATTGGAAAATTAAGTAATAGTACTTGAAAGTAAGTTCAATTGCATCGCTGCACATGGGCTTATTTTTTATTCTACATACTTTAATAGAAAAAAAGATCAAATGCCATCATTAAATTTTTTACTTTAATAATGTTGCAGTTGATCTTGCAATCAAGCAAGTACCTTTAAAAATGTACTTTTTTAGAATTAATTTTATATTTTAAGAACCTAAACAATAATTAACTTTAATCAAATAAATGTTTAGCAATATTAAGTGAAATTAAGCACTTTTTATTCCTAATTACATTAACTTATATTACTGATTTCTTACTTCTTTTGGCTGCTTATTAGCTTGGTTAGTTGGAGTTGTAATTGTTGGAGTAGGCTTAGTATTTATTTCTTTTTCTTTTTCTTTTTGTTCTTTAATAAGTTTTTGCAAGTTATTAATTACTTGGGTTATATTATGTTCAGAATAAACAGGGAATCTAGGATCATTATATAAAGTAAAAGTAGTATTAAAAGGAACTATTTTATTATTAACTTCTTTATTATGAACAAAACTAATTTTTAAACCAATATTTGATTCTTTATCTCAGATTACTTTAATTTGATTAATTGCACTAGGATCTGGTAGTAGTCCATGTTCTTTGTTTAAGAACTTAGGATTAACAATGCTGTAAATAAAATGGGTATATGTTTTTACAAATTGTTCAAATTCATCTGATTGATTTTGACTCTTGTCAAAAATCAATCCTCCTTTAGCATATATTCCTTCTTCTCTTTGTTCAATAGCATGTAATCTACTTACTAATTGTTTAAGATGTTTTAAGTATTCTAAAAAAGTATTGTTATCAAAGTTAGAAGTTAGAATGTTAGTGTTGTAGTTAGTATCTAAATAAGTATTTGATCTTTTAGTAAAAGCTAGATAATTTTTAATTAAATCTTGATTAATATTACTTACATTATCATTAAAGAAGATTGGTGTAAAGTTACCATAAAAAGGTCCTGCTTTATTATTAGTAATATCAACTACTCTAACTCCTCCTCAATAGATGCCAATGATATTATTGTTAATATCAAAAACTGGTGAACCACTTGCTCCTGGTCCTAAGTCAAATCCTTGGGTTGGAATATCGTATGAATGATATGGATACTTTTTAAGATTCTTATCAAAGAATGGTTTGTTATCTTGTGTATAGAAGGCTATTTTATTACCAAAAACAATTGGGTTATCGTTACGATAAGTTTTTGCATCTGAAAAACTATCGATATAACCAGTTGCATAATTAGCATATTGATGGTAGTAAGAATAATCCCCATCATAACTATTTTTAGCTGTAAAGTGGGGATAACCAGCTGAATAAAACAATGAATTTTTTGATTTTTGTTTGTTTAAGATCACATTTCCAAAACCAATTCCTTTAATTGGTTTGAAGTTTCTAAAGAAAGGAATTTCTTTTTTCTGTCTTCTTGTTGGTGTAATTTTAATGATCGCAAAATCTGATGCTTTATTGTGATTTCTAAGAGCATTTAAATCAGAACTATCTGCTCCATAATTAATTGCTTCATCTTTAATACCAACTGGAAGAATAGTATATGTTCCTGGTGAATATTGATTAACTTCTGCTTCTTTTAAGGGAAGAATTTTAGATTGAGCAGTTGCTGTTTTAGAGAACACTAAACTATTTCTAAACCCTTCATTATAATCAACAATTGGACTTTGTCCAAGTTGTGTTGAACCTATTGTTAATTTAACATCTTGAGCAGCTGCAGCTACTAAACCAATTACATGCATATTAGTAGCAATATAGAATGTTTTAATATCATCAATTGTAGCTTGATCATAGTTTCTAACATTATCTTCAAGTTCAAAATCAAAGATTCAACCACTTCCATATATGTTAATAGCAGTATTTCTACTAGTTCTCATATTAAAACGCAAAGACATTACAGTTTGATTAGCGTGAACTGTATTTTCGTTTGCAAATGCATTTGGATTTGATTGTGAAACCTCTTTAGCTTTGTCTTTAAGAACACCAAACTCTGAGATTTTATCACTTACATCATGACTACTAAAAGGGTTATTCAAACCCGGATAAAATCATGAGTTAATGTAGTTTAAAAATGAACAAGCTGCAATTGTTGTTGATACAACAACTCCAGTTGCTACAAATCCACTTAAACCTGCTATTACTTTTCATGCTTTACGCATAAAACTATCCCTTTACTTTCATTTAAATAAAATAAAAATAGTTATTTTTCTTAGATTGATCTTTAAAACTAATTTGGACTAATAACTTTACATCCTTATTAGGGTTTTTAATTAATTTAATTTGATTAATATCATTTACATTAAATTGATTATAAGTATTGAAATGATTAAATTGGGTTTGTACACCTTTAATAAAATTAAAAATTAGTTTTATTTGTTCTTGTTTATTTATTGTTGTTTGTTGATTGATCGATTCAACAACATTATTAAATTCTTGTTGATTATTTTGGTTTAAATTAGCAACTAAGTATTTAGTAGCAAAAACATGATCTAAATAGGTATTATAGTTTAATGTAGCTTTTAGATAATTTGCTAATAAATCTTGCTTAATTTGTTCTTTTAAATAGATTATTGGTGAAAAATTACCATAAAATTGACTATTATTAGTTTTTTCAACAATTCTAAATCCACCCCAATAGATACCAATAAAGTTATTATTTGTATCAATCACAGGTGAACCACTTGCTCCAGATCCTAAATTAAAATCTTGTTTTGAATAATCATAAGCATCATATTCATATTTCTTAATTTGTTTAACTAGATCATTGGTAATGTTTTTTTGATGTCTAAAAACATTTTCATCATAATAAACCGGATTATCTTCTCGATAGTTAATTGCTTTTTGATCACTACTTAGATAAAAAGGTTTAAAAGGAGCAATTAATTTTGGATCATTACCTTTATATTGTTTATAATATGGTCTTCTTGTTTTATTATCTTTAATGATGGCATATCCTGCACTATAAAAATCAGTATTAGAAACATCATTAAAACTACTAAAACTAGGTAAAGTGTTGAAATTAAAGTTTACTAATCAAGGTAAATGTTGTTTTTGAAAATCTGAAGGAACAACTCTAATGATTGCCATATCAACAGCTTTAGTTCTAGTTTCACTATTATTAGCTAAACCAACTGGAAGAATTGAAAAAGATGCTTTTTGATCTTTATGATTTGATTTGTTTGTTTTAATAAATGCCTCAATGCCATCAATTAATGGATTAGCAAACAAATCAGGATTTAATCCTTTATTGTTTTGATTGATCAATTTTAAATTTTTAGCTTGACTTATTTTTAATCTAGCATCATTTCTAAGTGCTACTAAATTAATAACATGAATATTAGTAGCAATATATAAAGCTTTAATATCTCTTAATTGAACATTATCATAAGTTTTATTAGGATATAATTCAACATCAAACAACCAACCAGTTCCTGTTAATAAATTAGAACTTTGATTAACTTCAAAACTTAATGAAAAAACATTTTGACTTAAAAAAAGAGTTTGTGGGGTTAGTTGTTGATTGTTTTCTAAAAGACCTGTGTTATGTTCTACTGTTTCTTGTTTTGGCACAGAACAAGCAACAAATAAACCAGCTGGAAGAATAAGTGCAACTGGTAAACTAGTTCACAAAAATCATTTTTTCATACTATACCCCTTTCTTTTGTATTGTTATATTATAAATTAGATATTAAAAAGATAGAGAATAAAAATAAACACCAAGAGCAACAATTATGTCCTTAGTGTTTATTTAATTGGATTTGATTAATTACCCACGTAGGTTTAATTCTTTTACAATTTCACGGTAACGTTCAATATCAGTTCTCATTAAATAAGATAATAATTTCTTACGTTGAGCAACTTTCTTATATAAACCACGCTTAGAAGTTTTGTCTTTTTTGTTTTCAATCATGTGTGATGTTAATGAAGCAATTTCAGCTGATAAAATTGCAATTTGAACTTCAGTTTTACCAGTGTTTTGTTCACTACCACCAAACTTAACTACTAAGTCAAGTTTTTGTTGTTTAGAAACAGCCATGATTATATCTCCTTTTTTAAATCAAAATATTCGCCACTACCGAGCTTAAAATCGAGATTTATTTCAAACCAAGTAATGGTAGTTTAAGAAATAATTATATATTATTTGTAAATATAAGATATTAAAATATATAACTAAATCTTATTAAGTATAGCATAATACTATATATAAAGGAAAAAGAA
>NZ_JFDP01000059.1 GCF_000731915.1 Ureaplasma diversum NCTC 246 | reverse complement strand
GATCAACTGCCATCATTAAATTTTACTTTAATAATGTTGCAGTTGATCTTGCAATCGAGCAATACAAGGCAAATCCCTTGTATTTTTTTTTTTTTTTTTTAGTTTTTAGTTTTTAGTTTTTAGTTTTAATAGGTGTTATTTAGTTAGTTGAACCAAAATCCTTAATGAGAACTAATTCATCATTACGCGTGAATAGTGAGTTTTCATCTTCATAATCTAAACGGTATTTAGTTGAAGGTTTATTGGCTTGTTCGCTGTCATAAATACCATCTACGAAAATAGCAATTTTATCTTTGTTTTTTTTGAATTCAGATATATCAATATTAGATATGTCAATTTTATTATTATCTATTTTGTGAATTTGTCGCTGTAATTTTTTACTTGTTGTTCATTCATTTTGATAAAGTTGAAATAAATAAAGCCGAACATATTTATCTTTAATAGTTTGAATAGTATTACCACTAGGAGCAACCGATAGTTGTAGTTTGTTGTCAGACTCTGTTAGAATAAATTTAACAGGAGTTTTTTGTTTTTCTTCTTCAGTTAATACTCTTTTATTACTTTTAACTTTAACACCTATTTGTTTTGAAGCTAAATCAGTAGGTATAGCGACCTTGATTTGTTTATCCTTTGATATTTCTCCGAATCCATTATCTTTTTTGTTAGCGATATAGACATTGTTTAAGATAAATTTATCAGTTTGTCTTAAACCTCTAAAATCAATTGTGATTGGTTCATTTTCTTTTCAAATTTTGAGATCAATAATAGCTTTTTTAATTTCTTCTTTTTGATCCTTAATCTCAACTACAAGAACCTTATCATCTAATTTTTCTTCAGTTTTTAGTTTTTTAAGTAAAACTTTTAAATAACCTACATTTGAAGCCGGGTCTAAAGCAATAGATTCATCAGCACTTGGTAAGCTAATACTAAAGTTAGCATTTTTATTAGCAGATGGTGTTGTTGGTGTTGTATTAGAACCAGAAGAACCACCATTGTTTTCTGGATTTTGTGGTTGTGCACCTAACCCGTTCATTTGTTCATTATTTTTACTGCTTCCGCCATTATTTCCACCAGTAGAGCCACTAGTAGTTCCACCAGTATTATTACCACTCATTGAACCACTACCACTACCATTTTCAGTTCCTTGTTTTGGTTTTTCTGGTGTTTTAGATTTGTTTGGTGTACATGAAGCAATAATAATAGAAGATGATAATCCTAATGTAATAAGTGAACTAAAAAGTATTAGCTTTTTATTTATTTTTCTTTTCATACTAAATACCTTATCCCTTTTATTTTCTTTTTATCTTTATACTATATAAAATACTATTTATAAAACATTATTATTTTATTAATATCAATGTTTAAAAGTTTAACATAAATAATAAATTATATAACTAATATATAGAACTTATAATGGATTAAGTATTTTAGCTTTTAATATATCCTGGTTTATTAACTTTTCTAAAAACTTAAAATAAAGTTAATTAAATTCACACTAAAAACTAATAAATACTATTTATTAAGATAATAAAAACCTATCTTTAGTATGAAAATTATGAACTAAAGATAGGTTTGTGCATTGGTTGATGATTGATAATTTTATGGTGCTCGAAGTGGGACTCGAACCCACATGATTTCTCGGTTGATTTTGAGTCAACTGCGTCTGCCATTTCGCCATTCGAGCCTTTTAAGATACCATAGAATTATAATACAAATTAAAACAGTTTAAAGCAAAAATCTATTTTTGACATTTGCTACAATAATAAGTTCCCCGACCATTAACTTTGATCTTAATAATCGGGTTTTTACATGAAAAACACTCTTGTTTAGCTCTTGTATGCACTTTTAATAAACTCTGGAAAGTTCCTGATGATGTTGCATCAAATTTAAAAGTATGGATTGTTGTTCCTTTATGTTCAACAGCTAAAGCTAGAATTTGTGTTGATGCATCTGCTAAAAGTTGATATTGTTTTTTAGTAATTTTATTAGTTGGAGTATTTGGTAATACTTTTGCAGCAAAGCAAATCTCATCAGCATAAATATTACCAATCCCAGATACTTTGGTTTGATCTAATAAAGCAGTTTTAATAGCAATTGTTTTATTTTTAAATTGATGCATTAAATACTTAGCATCAAACTTCGGATCTAGAGGGTCAAGAGCAATTTTGTTTAACATCTTTTCATTTAAATATTGATCAGTTCTAAATAAGTGAAAAGTCCCAAATTGACGTGTATCATTATATCTTAACTCCATCTTATTATTGAATTTAAAGATGATGTGAGTATGAGCTAAATTAAAGAATTCACTTTCTTTTTGATAAAAGAACTTCCCTTCCATTCGTAAATGGACAACAAGCGTTAGATCATTATCTAAATGAAAAATTAAAAATTTACCAATTCTCTCTATTCTTTTAAAACTAGCATTAGTCAATGCTTGTTTAAATTCAGCTACAGTACAATTCTTTAATATCTTTTCTAGATTAACTGTGATATCTACAATTGGTTGGTTTAATACTACTTTATTTAAGTGATTAATAATGGTTTGGACTTCTGGTAATTCTGGCATAATCTATTCTCTTATTTAATAATCTTATTGTTTATAATAGTTTGCTACATTTTGAATCTTTAATTTAGTAAAGAATTGATCTAATTGATCAATCTTATATGGTTCTAAAACAAAGTCTTCTAGTTTAAAATCAACTAATAGTTTAGTATCAATGGTAGCTAGTTTTTTACACATCATCGCTTGTTCATAACTATTAATTAATTTATTTTTAGTTGATGGAGCTAAACTATCTATTTGTTCATAGATAGTTTCTAAGTCTTTATATTTAAGAATTAAACTAAGAGCTGTTTTAGCTCCTATTCCTTTAACTCCTGGTAAGTTATCACTAAGATCACCAACTAATCCTTTATAGTCTGTGATCTGATTAGGTAATAAACCATCATTAAAATCACTAAAATTAGAAATAGTATTAACTAATATATCATTAACACCCTTTTTAAGTAAACAAACAGATGTATTAGCATTAACTAATTGTAATAAATCTTTATCAGAACTATAAACATCTGTATAAATATCATATTTATTCATTAAACAAGCAAATGAACCAACAAAATCATCAGCTTCAATTCCTGGTTCAGCTATGGTTTTAAGACCCATTAAACTAAATAGTTCATAAATATAAGGTAGTTGGACAACTAGTTTATCATCCATTGGTTTTCTAGTTGCTTTATAGTTTTCATACTCCATTGCTCGTTTTGTTTTTGCTTTTGAATCTAAAGCAACTAGAGCATAATCATATTTTTGTTCGTTTAAGATTTTAAAAATCATAATACCAACTAGTTTAATAGCATTAGTTGGTAACATATTATTATCAACTGATCATTCTGCTTGTTTATAAGTAGCATGAAAAGCCCGATAAATTAGTGAATTAGCATCAATTACGACAGCTTTTTTATTGTTCATCTTTTATTTCCATTATCAATTCATCAACAACAATGAATTGATTCCATTTTTTAACTTTTAAAACATAGCTGTTGTTTTGTTTTAAGTTAGTAACTAAAACAGCTTTTGAATGAAAAATGGTTAAAGTAATATTAGTACTATTACAAATTCCATTTATATAAAAAATTGGTTTATTAGCTTTAGTGGTTGAGTTATTAATGTAATTAATTTTAAAGATAATGTTAATTCCATCTTCATCTAGTTCATCAATGTGATTAATAGTTACTCCATTGATTTCATTAATGATACTAACAGGAGCATTTAAATCAGCTAATCTGATTCCTAATAAATCTTCTTCAAATTTAATTAAATCATCTGCTTGATTAATACTTAGATCATTAGCGTATTCAATTCCATTTAGTGAGGTTTGTAAACCAGATGGTAGGGTTGTGTTTTCGTAGATGATCTCTAAGTTGTTTAAAATAAATCGTCGATTAACTAAAAACACATCAAAAGCTCCAGCTTTAATTAAAAGTTCAATGTTTTTAACAGTAACTTTAGCTTTTCTTAAAGCATTAACTGCTTCAGTATAATTGCTTATTTGGTTACGATCATTAATTGATAAAATCTTTTTAATTAATTCCTCTCCAACACCTTTAATCATTTTAAAACCAAATAAAATTGAATAAGTTTTAGTGTTATATCTAAAATCAGCAACTGAGTGTAAGAAATTAGGACCTAATAGTTTAATACCGTAATATTTAGCTTCTTTAATATAAGCTAATAATTTCTTTTCTTTTGAACTAGCACTATTTAATAAAGTAGCTAAGAATTCAATTGAGTAGTAATGTTTTAAATAAGCTAACCAATAGCTAATATATGAGTATGCTAAAGAATGGGATCTATTAAATCCATAATTAGCAAATTCTAAAATATTATTAAAGATTGATATTGCTTGGTTTTGATTAAAACCATTATTAATAGCTGCATTAATAAATTCAGATTGAAATGAAGCAAGTGCTTTTTCATCTTTTTTAGAAATTGCTCTTCTTAAGTTATCTGATTTAGGAGCATCAAAGTTAGCAATTGCTTGGGTAAGTTGAATTACTTGTTCTTGATAAACAATAATTCCATATGTTGGTTCTAAAATCTTTTTAGTTGTTTCATTTCAGTAATTAATGTTTTTATTAGAACTAAACCTACGTTGTACAAACTCATTAATGTGCTTTTGAGCCCCTGGTCGAAATAATGCAGAAACTATTGAAATATCTTCAACAGAACGTGGTTTAACTTGTTTAAGTACACGTCTCATTCCATATGATTCAAGCTGAAAAATACCTTCAGTTTTAGCTTGTGATAAATCATCAAAAACATTTTTATCATTATAATTAATTTTAGCTAAATCAATGGTTTTGTTTTGGGTTCTTTTAATTTGTTTAATAACATTATCAATGGTTGTTAAATTAATTAAACCTAACAGATCCATTTTAATTAAACCAAAGCGTTCTAAATACTCCATAGAGTATTGAGATAATAATCGATCATTGATGCCAATTTGAACAGGAATAATACTACTTAATTTTTGTTTAGATAAAATGATCCCTGCTGCATGTGTACTTATATTTCTTGGTGTATTAATTAATTGTTTAGCAATAGTAAACAATTGTTTATACATTTTATTAGCTTCAGTTAAATGTTTAGAATTAACTATTGCTTGATCTAAATCTTCATTATATTCTTCTTTAATGTTTTTGCATATGTTATTAATGATCAATTGATCAAAACCAAGAATCCGTCCAACATCACGAATTGCCATTTTTGCTTTCATTCGTCCAAATGTAACAATGTATGCAACATGATCATTTGAATACTTATTAAATAGATATTCAATTACTTCATCACGTCTACTATCCATAATATCTGTATCAATATCAGGCATACTAATTCTTGTTGGATTTAAAAATCGTTCAAAGATTAGATTGTTTTTAACTGGATCAACTTGGGTAATATATAAACAATAAGCAACTAAAGACCCAGCAGCACTTCCTCTTCCTGGTCCTACCATAATATTATTTGATCGAGCATAATCAATAAAGTCATAAACAATTAAAAAGTAGTCTTCAAATTGTTTTTGAATAATAATATCTAATTCATAATCAAGTCGACTAGTATATTCTTCTGGTAAATTAGTTTCTTGGTTTAGTCTTTTAGCTAATCCTTCATAACATAATTGTCTTAAGATTTGACTTGATATAACTGGACTTTTAGGATCATATGTAGGAATATTAATTGGTTGGTTTTTGATTTCTAAATCAATTTTGTTTAATATTTGATTTAGATTATCTATTCCTTTTTCATAATCTTTAATTATTAGTTTAGCTTCTGTTTCAGTTAATAAATAAGCATTATCAATTGAACTATCATCTTCATAATCAACTATTTTCTTATCATTAGCAATTGCTTTTAGTGCAAATGCTACTTCTTTATCTTCTTTATTTAAATAACAAGCTAAATTAACAGCTACATAATTAGCTAATGAACTATCATAGCTTTGATAGAAGTTGTTATGATCAAAACTAATTCCATGATTTCTAGCAATTAATATTGTATTTTCTAAATCTTTTAGATTTAAACTAAAAGGTTGATTAGTTAGTAGTTTTGATGATATATCAACAAGTACTAAATAACCTTCATAGTTTAATGCATACATCAAAAGATTAGTATTTAAATAGTTGAATTCAATTCCAACAATTGGTTTTAAATTAGCTTTTTTAGCTTTATCATAGAATTCAATACATCCATACATATTCTCAAAGTCACATAAACTAACATAACTTTGCTTCTGTTCTAAAGCAAAGTTTATTAAATCATTGATTTTAAGGGTAGATTGAAGGAGTGAATAGTTTGAACGAGCGTGTAAATTAACAAACATTAGGCGTTTTCAATTTCCTTAATTAATCGCTTAATAGTATCACGTTTCTTTTTATCTAAAGATTCATATTCAAGAGTGTATCTTAATTCTTCAAGAGTGTATTCTTCAAGTGGTTTAGCATCATTAATATCATTGATATCAAAGACAGCGGTTTGATCTACTTTTGAACGTTCAAAAGTGTTTTGAAAAGTTGGTTGTTTTTTATTGTTGTCCATAATAAATCCTTTTAACTACTTATCAAAATAAAATAGTTACATTTTAAATATTATACAAAATATAAATATTTTTAAATATACTCTTATTTATATATCTTAATCCTGTTATTTTGTTTTAAAACAAAAAACAGAGTAATAAGAGATTATATTTAGGTTATTGAATTGGTGTTTTTTAGTGGTTGTAATGGTTTGAAAAAGTAGGCTTAATGGGTTGGTTTTAAGTAGGTAGATGTTGTATCTTTTTAATTGGTATAACTAGGTTGTTCTATTAAATTGATATATTTAATGTTGTTTTTGGATTATTAGAATAGTTCTAAACTTATAATATTAGTTATTAGATAGATTTGTTAATTAGTTGAGTTTTAGAAAAAGTTTAGAAGGGGTATTTGAAGATGGAGAATATATTAGAGTTGATTAAGAGAGAGAGAGAGAGAGTTGAGTGGAAGAGATTAGGGGATGTTTGTGAGTTTAAAAAT
>NZ_JFDP01000058.1 GCF_000731915.1 Ureaplasma diversum NCTC 246 | reverse complement strand
CATGAAAAATGAATCCTTTCGTTGGTTGTCCAACTTTTAGGGTTCATTTCACATCCTACCACTTAGGGTGTTTTTTATTTTTGTATATCAATCCAAGATTTATTTTCTATATTCTTTTGAAACAAAATCGATCAAATATTAATTAAAATATTCCAACCTTTAAAAATAGTAAATAAGAACTAATTTTATACACAAATTAGGACAAAATAATATAGATTAATATTTATACAAAAAGCTTATAGATTATTAATAAATTAATATTCTAGAACATAAACTAAGTTCTATTTCTTAAATAAATATACCAATAATGTCACTATCTTATTGATTTTAATATGTATTTAATAATAGCTTGTTATAAAGAATGTATAATAAAACAAGTTTAATAAAACTTTAAGTTTTAATATAGCTAAAAGTAATTTTTAGTCTTGATGAAAGATAAACATATTATGAGTTTTTTTAATAAAAAGAAAAATGAAGAACAAAAACACCACGAACATGTAAGTACTATTGACTTAGATGAAGTATTATCTTATCATGATGATGAATTTAGTTGTCATGAACACAACGATGATAATGATGTTGTTTTTGAATTAAACGAAGTATCATTAGGATATGGTAAAAAAACCATTATTAGTGATTTAAGTGCAAAAATTTACCGTAATGATTTTGTTGTTGTACTAGGACCAAATGGTTCAGGTAAATCAACATTAATCAAGGGTTTATGTCGTATTAATCAACCAAGTAGTGGACACATTAAATACAAAGGTAAATTAATTTCTCGTTTACCACTATTTTTCTTATGGCTAAGTAAAATTGGTCATAAGATTGCTAATGTTTTTACAAAGAACCGTGAAAAAGCAATTAAAACAATTGATTGACATATTAAAAACTACAAAAACATTCAAGCTTATAAATCAAAAGAATTAGCTCTAACGCTTGCATATGTTCCTCAATTAGCTGCTTTCCCTGAAGCAACATCAATTTATGATTTCGTAAAAATGGGTCGTTTCCCATCATCTAATGCTCTTGGTATTAACACTAATCCAAAGCGTGAACGTCACATCATTGAAACAGCTTTAAAACAAGTTGGTATTTATGATCTAAAAGATCGTAATCTAGAAGATCTATCTGGTGGACAACGTCAAAAAGCATTAATTGCTCTTTCATTAGCTCAAGATACAGATACAATTGTACTTGATGAACCTACTAACCACTTAGATATTAGAAGTCAATTAGAAATTATTGAACTTTTACATAAACTACACCACAAAATGAACAAAACAATTGTTTTAGTTATCCATGATATTAACAATGGTCTTAAGTATGCTCATAAAGTAATGATTATGAAAGATGGTACTTTAGTTAAGTATGGTAAACTAAAAGAAGTTATTAATGAAGATCTACTAAGAGAAGTATTTGGTGTTGATGCACTAATCATCAAAAACAAAGAAGAACAACAATACCCTCAAGTTTCAGTGACTGATTTCAAACTACCTGAAGACTACTTCGTCAAACGTAAAGAAGAGATGGCTAAACTTCAAGAAGAATCTAAACAAATTGATGAAGAAGAACAAAAAGAAATTGAATCATTTAATAAATACAAAATGAAGAAAACTGATAAGAAACCACAAGATAGCGATAATACAAATTAATATTAATTAACAAAAGCAAAGCTAAAGTTCATATAATTTACATTAATAAGTAAGAGTATTAATAATTAATGGACGATAATAAAAAAACAAATAATATCAACAAAAGATTATCTAACACTACCTATGTAGCTAACTTCTTTAGTGATTCAGTTAATGAAAAATGGTTTAAAAAATTACAAAGAAAATGATTTTTTACATACCTATGACCTTTTAATAATAAATATAGAAGAGGGCTTATTATTGATGAAATCAAACGAGAGTTAATCATCTATTTATCTAGTGTTAATTCATCTGATTACTTTGATCCTTTTCATTTTGAAATCCTATTTAAAAAATACTTTAGTCATAAACCACTAAGGTGGTTTTTTGTTGTTCTTTCAGGTTTAATTGGTAGTTCTGTTTCAATTGCTTTATTAATTGTTTTACTAACAAGGATTAAATAATATATAGTTATGCAAAAAAGTCGATTAGATCACTGATTAGTTAATAATTTAAATGTAGCTACAAGATCAAAAGCAATTGATTTAATTAAGCGTAATTTTGTTAGTGTTAATGATCAAATTATTAATAAACCAGCTTTTTTAGTAGATCACAATGATCAAATAAAAATTAATAATCAATATAGTTTTGTATCAAAAGGAGCTTATAAGCTCCTTAAGCTTTTAAATGAAATAGATGTTGATATTAAAGATCATGTTGTTGTTGATCTTGGGGCATCAACTGGTGGGTTTTCTGATGTTTGTTTACAATTGAATGCAAGTAAAGTTTATTGTGTTGATGTAGGAGTTGATTTATTAGATCCTAAAATAGCTAATAATCCTAAAGTAGTAGTTTATGATAAAACCAATGTTAAAGATTTAAGTGTTGATATGTTTGCTGAACCAATTGATTTAATTGTTGGTGATCTATCATTTATTTCACTTAAAAGTGTATTTTATATGATTAGTAATTTAGCTTCTAAAAGCACTAAAGTAATGCTTTTAGTTAAACCTCAATTTGAATTAGGTTACAAAATTGCATCTAAATATAAAGGTGTTATTAAAGATAAAAATTTACAAAATGAAGCAGTTGATCTAATAGTATCAACTGCAAAAGAAGCTGGTTTTGAATGTTTACATACAACTCCTGTTGATATTTTTGATCCGAAAAAACAAAACCAAGAATATATGGTTTATTTTAAACGTTATGAATAAGATCTTCTTTCATATTGATATTGATGCCTTTTTTGCATCTGTGGCTGAAATCGTTTTTCCAAAATACAAAAATCAACCACTAGCTGTTGGTTCACTAAACTCAAGAACAGGTATTATCTCATCTCCTAACTATATTGCTCGAAGTTTTGGAATTAAAGCAGCTATGCCTAGTTTTTTAGCTATGAAACTATGTCCAAAACTAATAATTGTTGAACACACTGGTTGAGCTTATGAACGATATTCCAAACAATTTTTTAGTATCATTAAAAGCTATACTAATAATTGTGAAATCACTTCAATTGATGAATGTTTTATTGATGTTACTGATTTATTAAAAGATCATCATAACAACCCTAAATTATTAGCTATTAAAATCCAAAAACACATCTATAACAGTTTAGATCTTAAAGTATCAATTGGAATTGCTAAATCAAAGCTATTAGCAAAAATGGCCACAGAGTTAGCAAAACTCAATGGCATTTTTATCTTAGATACAGATGATATTAAACCAATTATGTACAATAAAGATGTAGCTACAATTCCATATATTGGACCTAAAACAGCTTCATTGTTATATGAACAAAACATCAAGACAATTAAAGATTTAGTAAATGAACAAAACCAATCTATTGTTCAAGATATTTTAGGTGCTTCATACTATTCAACCATTAATCCCTTTTTAGCTCATTATGAAAATAATGACTTAACAGTAAACAGAGTAGCTAAATCAATTGGGCGTTCAACAACCTTAGCTTTTGATAGTAATGATGAAACAACAATAGTTAAAGAATTAAAAGTATTAATTAAAGATTGTATCAAACGGCTTAAAAAAGCTCATTTATGAACTAATAACATTAGTTTAACAATTAAATATGATGATTTTAAAACTAAAACTAAATCACAAAATTTACGCTTTTTTAGTAATGATTATGATGTAATAGCTAATAAGATCTTAAAACTTTTTAGAAATTGGTATGATGGTGAATGAGTCCGTTTAATTGGAATTAGTTTAAATAATTTAATTGATGAATCACTTGTTAATGAACAATTCTTATTGTTTGATTAAACAAGTGCATTGTTTTTAATAAACTTAATTCCTTTATATGTAATCCTTCTTCCTTTTAAACTTTTAGTAATATAGTTTCTTTTAATTAAAAAAGGTTCAATTTTAGTTTCAACAGTTAATGGATCAAGTTGGGTAATTTGACAAATTGATTTTAAACCAATATCTGTTTCATGATTATATAAAGCTAAAAGGTATTGTAAATCGCACTCTTCAAGTCCATCTTCATAAATCTTAATCTGTTTAAAAATTTGTTCAACATCTCAACTACTATTAGTTGTTTTAAAATCATAGATTCGTCTTAATAATCGGTTAGCAATTCGTGGTATCCCTTTTGCATTTAAAGCAATTAAACTGATTTCATCCTCACTTAGTTCTAAATCAATTTTAAGAGCATTGATTTTGATTAGTTGGATAATTTCGCCTACTTCATACTCACTCATAAAGAAACTAAAACCAAACCGTTCTTCAAGTGGTTTTGGAATTTTACCAAGGGCTGTTGTTGCTCCAATTAAAGTAAACTTAGGAAGTTTAATTCTTGTTGCTTTTGCATTAAATTCTTTCCCAATTGCTACATCAATCGCAAAATCTTCCATAACACTGTAAAGTGTTTCAAACACCAAATTATGACAAGCATGAATCTCATCAATAAACACTACATCATTCTCTTGAACTAAAGACAATAGATTAATGATATCAATTGGTTTATTAAGAGCATTCCCTTGTACTATATGGATCTTAACATTTAATTCATTAGCAATAATAAAAGCTAATGATGTTTTACCAACCCCAGCCATTCCATAAAATAAAATATGATCTAAACAACTTGATCGTTTCTTAGCAGCATTTAAATAAATCCCTAAGTTGTTTTTCATACTACTTTTACCAATGAAATCAGCTAGTTTTTGTGGTCTTAATTCAATTGTTTTCATTATTAATTTTTAGATAAAGATATCTCTCTTATAGCAAGTGCCATTAGTTCACTAATATCAATTTCATCATTAATGTTATTTAGTTTATTAATTGCTAAATCAATGTCTTTTTTATCATAACCTAGATTACTTAATCCATTAGATAATTCCTTAGTTCATTTCTTTTGCTCATTAATTTTATTAGCATATCTACTAGATAAGTATTCACAAATTAAAGTAGCATATTTTAAACTAATTCCTTTAAATTGGGTAAGTGTTTCATAATCACCAACCCCAATTGCTGTTTGAATTACTTCAATATCGTTTTTAAGCAAGTTTAGTGCTGTTTTTGTACCAATTCCATTAATACTTAATAAATCAGCAAACAATAGTTTTTCAGCTAATGTTCTAAATCCATAAAGCTCTTTATGAATCTGGTTTTTATGTGGAATAGTATTAATATGTTCATATAAATATAATCGAGAATATTTATTGATCTCTAGTTCATAATCTTTAGGAACTTTAATTTGATAACCAATATAATTGTGTTCTCCAACTATTAAATTAGCTGAGTTATAAATAATTTTAAATATCATGTAACTTAACATGTTATCACCCCTTCATTAGCTTAATTAGTAAAGAAGGGTTGATTTTTGAATTTTTTAAATTTATATATAGCTATTAATAATCTAGTATAATTTAAAACTATATAAGATGGTGATTATTATGCGTAAGCAAAAAAGATTATTAATAGCTACATTAATTAGTAGCTTAGTTGTACTAACTCCAATTATTTTAGCTAGTTGTAATAATCAAGCTAATCGATGAAAAGATCAAGCTACTAAGCAAAAAAATACAAATAGTATTAAACGCTTAGATGATTTATTTGATCAAAGTAGTACTAATCCTAAAGCTAATAGTAGTGATCAAGAAAATGAACCACTTAAGATTAACTTTGATAAGATTAAATTCAATAAGATTGATTTAGATCAAAACCAACCCACTCCTAAACTTGAATCAACTAAACCAAATCCACCTAAAAACCAACTAGAACTTGATCCTAATAAAACTGTAGAAGTAATTCAAAACCAAGATAATGATCCTAATTTTGGTAAATTACGATTTAGTATTAAAACTAAAGCAACTAATCAAGAAGAACTTAAAAAAGAAGCAGCTAAATTATTTAGTACTACACTTAAAAACCATTTAGATGGTCTTTATTATCAATTAGATGAAGATAATCATGAAATTGTACTTTATGTTAAAGATCTATTAACTGTTAATAATTACAAACAACTATTAACACTTTATTTTAATAAGAGTCAATTAGTAGAAAAGATTACTTTATTTTTAACTGATCAAGTAGTTAAACCAAATAATAACCAAAACAAGCTTATTAAACAATCAGACCAACTAGATCCTAATAAAACTATTAACATCATTGAAAACAAAAATAATGATGAATCACTTGGTGTACTTCGGTTTGTAATTAGGTTTGATTTAGATGATAATGAATCATTACAAAAACAAGCCCTTGCTATGTTTAAAGTTGGTTTTAAGGACCATGTTAATGATATTGCTTATGCACTTAACCCAACTTTAAACGAAGTTATTATTTATCCAAAAGATCATTCAAAACTAGAAACTTACAAAAAGATATTAACTCAATACTTTAACTATGAACCTAAAGTTAAAGCAATTACTCTTTATTTATCAGAACAAGTAGTTGATTATAAAAAATACCAAAAGAACCAAAAAGAGCAAAACGAAGTTAAATACAAATACCAAGCATACACATATACTAATCAAATCAACCAACCAGTTTATGTACTACAAAAAATCTCTAACCAATTAACTAATTCACAAACTAAACAAAATCTAACTAGCGATCATTTTATTTTAATTAATGATTGAAACACTTTTGAACAACAAGAGTTTGCTATTAATAATAGTAAATACATTGATTTAGTTAAAACCAATTTAATGCAAACAGTTGATTTTAGTAAACAATCAATTTTAGTAATAAATGGCATTAATGATAAATTACCTGAAAATGATAATAATAGTAATCATCTATCAGGATGAAACTTAGAAGCAGCTAAAATCAATTTAGCTAAAAAACAAATTGATTTATATTTAAACAATAATGAATCATATAGTTTATTTGAATCAATCTTTAATAAACGATCAAAGAAATATAAAGCTACTAAAGTCTTCTTTGTAGTAGTTAATAAAATAGATAATCCAAAAGACTTTAGTATTGTAATTAACCATAACCAATCATTTTAATAACAAAAGTTAGCAGATATTTTTCTGCTAACTGTTTTTATTTATTAAGATCTGCAAACTTATAAGTAATAAAGCTTCCCCCATACTCATCATTAAAGATTAGTTGAGCAGTTGAAGAAACTGCTGGGTTATCACTTCTTATAAATTGAGAAACTTCGGTGTATTTACGAATATTAAAATTATTTAATAGTTGTTCAGGGTGTTGTTGTAATAATGGATAGGTATGAACAAAAGAAAATAATCTTGTTCTTTTTTTAGTTAATGTTTTTTTAGTTAATGTTTTTTTAGTATTATCTGTATAAAATTTTTCAACTTCAAATTGGAAAATAAAACCATCTTTATGTAAAAGAAAAATGTTAAATAAATCATTTTTCTCATCAACTATTCCATTATCTCCATAAGTTATTGAAGCATCTAAGAAGATGTTTGATTTGGGTTTGAAGAAGATCCCATTATCTATTGATTCACTTCTTATTCGCTCTAGTGATTCTTCTGATGTTTCTTGGAATAATTCATGTTTAGGTTGAATCATAAATACCATTTGGTCAAGATTAAATAAAAACCATAACCAGTTTTTTTCAAAGATTTCAGTATAAAGTTGATCTGCAGTACTGTAAGCAAGTGGTATCGAATCACGAAATAGTCCATCTCAAGTTGGTAATAGCACACTAAAATAGTTTAATCAGAAAGCAATTTTTTGTTGATATGCTTTTGAATCAATATTTTGTTGTTGTTTAATATAAGCTAATTTATCAGCTTCGTTTTCAAATACTAAATTCAATAAACTTTTAATGTGTTGATTAGCTAAGAAAAGATCTCATTGATTCTGTTTAATTTGTTGTTTATCAACTACTATTTTTGATTGAGTTTCTGATTTAGTTTGTGTACATGAAATAGCTAAACTAATTGGAGCAATTGATAATAAGGGTAATAGCATTAAACTAGTTTTTAGAAATTTAGATTTCATTATTATCCATTCTCCTTTTTAATTAATAACAACATCATTTGCGGAATCCCATAACCAAATTTAAACACTAGATCTTCAAATCCATCATAAGCTGCTTTTGAATGGTGATAAATAGCATGGTGGAAGATTGTTGTAATGGTATTAATTGATAATTGAACCTTAGCTTGTGGAAAATAATAAACTAATGGATTAAAAATTGTTTTAATCTTATTATCTTCTTTACTAAAACGAATATTAAAGATTTCTTTCTGTTTTTTAATATAGTAATCACTATGTCCTAAAAAACCTCTTGAACTATCTCCTTCTTGAACTTGTTCAAGATAGTTATTAATATTAACTACTCTTTGTTCATATCCCCTACTAATTCTTTTTTCAATAGCATCTTTATATTGTTGTGATGGAGATAGTAAAACTTCTTGTTGGTTTTCAATTGTTGTTTTAGTAGGTAGTTGATAAAGTTCATAAAATAAACCTTCAAATAGGTTTAAATTAGTTAGTACAAAATACCAATTAGCTGATAGAAAATTAGCATACTGTGATAATAAATTAGCATCAACTTTTATTTTGTTGTTTTGTGGATTAATAAATTTAGTTCGATAATCTAATAATTGGGCTTTAATTAAAGCAATATAATTAGGATCTTTTTGTTGGTTAATAAAATGTAAAGCATCTACTGGGTTTTCATATGCTATTTTTAATAAGCGTTGAATGATTTTATCAGTTACAAATGCTTTTGTATCAAAGTCTTTAATATTTATTAATTCATCTTTATTAATGAATTTTAAATATTGTTGATGTGGCTTAGTAAATTGTTGATTAATTTCATTAAACTTAATTAAATCAGCTGGTTTTAAAACTTTATTATCAACATTTCTTAAAGTAAATCTTCTTAATTTAAGATCAGCTTTAAGTTGATTATAAACTTTATCTTCTAAAAATAAATAGACATCATTTGAATAAATATTATATTTACTATAGTCATTATATTGTTCTGTATAAAACTTCTTTTCTCTTTCATATTCTTGCATAGAAGTTTCTGATGGGTCTTCAATATTTTTTAGTTGATTAGCTAATTGTTCATTTTGGATTTTATCTAGAGTTGATTCAAACTGATTTGCAAATGTAATTAAATCAGTTTGCTTATTCATAAGTTCATAGATATGAAAATCAACTCTAGCTTTAAAGGCTCGATCTTCTTTAAAGCGGTGAATTCTAAGTACATATTTATCATTAAACAATAAGTAATAAACAGTTGTGTTTTCAAAATGATCATAAGGATTAGCTTTTTTAGTAATTTTATAAAACTGATTAATTTCTTTTTTAAGTCTAATGCTTAACTCATTGATTGGAGCATTAAAATCAGCTTTTTCATTATCATACTTCTTATAACCATTAGTGTTATAAGGATTAAATAAATAATCAAATAGATCAATGTTATTAAGCATTCAATACCAATTAGTAGTAACATCATCTAATAAGACTTGTTTACTAACTCCAGCAACTAAAGCCATAGCACTTCCATCTTCAATAATTGTTCTTGTTGGATGGAATGATTTTAGAGTATATTTAAGTTCAACTAGTTTTTGATCACTAATACTTTGTTGAATAAATAATTCATTGTTTAATAGTTCATTGTTCTTATTAAAGAAATCTTCTAAAAAAGCTTTTGTAGTTGGTTGAGTTGCAAAACTTAATCGATCATTGTTAACTGAAGTAGTATTATTGTTTTGAACTGATTTAGTACTATAACAAGCTGTTAATAAAAAAGGAGTTAATAGAACACTAACTAATGAAATAGGAATTAATTTCTTTTTAGCTTTATTTTTCATTTTAAAAGTCCTTTTTTAATTATTTTAATAAGCAACAAATAAGTTTACTAATACTAACTGTTTAGTTGTATTTTAGTATGTATTATATTGATTTTAAACAATGGATTTTCATTTATAAATATTAATTTTTATTATTTTTAAACTTATAAATAATATAAGGAACAAGAAATAAAAAGAATCAATTATTTGTTGCTTATTTAGAACTATTAATGGGACATTATTAATTAATCAATAATAATTAAAAATAAAGATAATGATTAAAGTTTATTATTGAATGTGTTTATTATTTCAACATTAATTTATTATCTTGTATTTGAATTTAATTAGTTAGAAAAAAATATTATAAAATTTATACGCCTTAAACAGTCAAAAAGAAATGTAGGGATATTTTATGAAACATAAATCTAAACATAAATGACTAATTAGTAGTTTAGTAGTATTATCAGCAACTAGTATAGTAGCAGTTGCTGCTTCTTGTACTCCTAAAAGTGGTGATTCAACTAAACAAACAACACCCACTAAACCAAAGAGTAATAACCCAGTTAATAAATCAACTGATCAAACAAAGAATAACCCTACTAATCCAAATAAGAACACAAATAATAAAGATAAAAGTCCACTAAATCAAACTAATCCATCTAACTCTAAAAAAGAGCAAGATAAAAGGGATAATGACTTAAAGAATAAGGATCAAAAAGAACCATTAAAACAACAAAATCCTAATAATGAAATGAATCAAAAAGATCAAGCTGATTCAAAAGATTCAATGAAAGATGGGATGGCTGATAGTTCTAAACAAGATAAAGATTCTAAGGATCAAAAACAAGATGTAAATCCACAAGCTAAGATGGATACTGATAAGAATAAAGAGAAAGAAAAAGATCAACAAAAAGATGAAATGGCAAAACCTGATAATGGTGGCGGATCATCATCTGGTTCTGGAACGAAACCAGGTTCTAGTTCTTCTCCTAAAGTTAACCAACCTGAAAAACAAAATATGGATTCACAACCAAGTCCACAACAACCACCAGCAGCATCTCCAAAACCAGATCAAATGTTAGGTGATGAGCCAAGGGATGATGATCAGTCTGGTTCTAAGACTGGAAAAGATAAAGAAAAAGAAGCAAAACCTGATCAAGGTAGCGGTAGTCAAAAGGGTGAAGTAGAAAAACAAATGGATGAGGGTAAGATGCAACCGCAAAATACTCCGCCAACTAATTCACAAACCCGACCACAACCACAAGGTCAAGGTCAAGGCGAAACTCAATCACAACCTGGGACTAAACCCCAAACTCAATCACCTTCTCAACCACAAGTTATGCCTAAGGAAGAAGAAATTGATAAATCTAAACCATTATTAGAATTAAATGGTGATAACCCTTTTATTTCGCTCAATCCAGGTTCTAATGAAGGTAAATTGTCAATCAAATTAAGTAAACAAGATTATAACGGTTCTTTAGAAAATAAAAGTATTTTTGTAAAATTAAAAAGAATTGATGGAGAAGGTGAAGCTTTATCAATTCCTAAAAAGATTTCAGAAAATTCAAATACAATCAATATTGAACTAGATTTTCGCCCTATTATAGATTCTGGTAAATATAAATTAGATTTTGCTAGTATCTATGATCAACAAATGAATAATCGACCACAACCTGAAAATATTGTTAATGTTGTATTTAAACAAAATGATAAAAATAAAACAATATCTGTTAGCAAAGCAATGTCAAATAGAACTGTTCCTGACACAGAAATGAACAAAATGCCTGTTGATATCAAATTAGAAAATACAGGAGATAAATTAACCTTGAGTGTTAAAACAAAAGATGGAATGCCTTTAAAAGATAAGTATCTAAGGTATGGTATATTTGGACTTCAAAAATCATCTAAAGTTTATACAACTGCAAGTGAAACTTCTAATGAATTATCAATGGTTAAAGATGGGCAATTGGTAATAAGTGATCTAGAAAATGTGAAATCTTATAGAAACATATATGATCAAATTGTTATAAAAGTCTATGGCATTTACGATGATGAACAAGGTGTTAAAAAATCAATGGATTATAGATTTAATTATGAAGATAATACTTCTAGAATTGATCTAAACAATAACTTAATTTTATTTAAAGAAATCCAATAGAAATTAGTGAGTCGATATGAACAACAAGAAAAAAATATTTTTAATGAGCAGTGTCTCTTTTGTAGCTGCAACTAGTATAATTGCAGTTGCTGCAGCATGTACAGAAGAACAAAAGCCTGAACAAAAGCCAAACCAACCAAGCCAAAAGCAATCTGATACTAAGAGTGGTTCTGGAAGTAGTGTAATAAGAAACAATAGTTCTAAAAATAGTATTAAGTTTACTGTTACTTTACAATCAGATACATTAGGCTATAATAATCAAAAACACAACTTAAGATTAAATGTTGGTTCTCAATATGCACGAAAAGTAGTTGAAGTTGAACTAAAACCAAATAGTTCTAGCTCAAGTAGATCATCTATTAAATCGACTAAAGTAGCTAGTAATACTAAAGGTGATACAAAAGTTGAATTTAGTGGTTTAGAACACAATAAAAGCTATTATGTTTCTGCGGTTAATATTTATGATGATCTAAGAAAAACTACTCCTATTGTATCTAATTCTTATTCAGCTAATACAAGTGAAACTTTAGTTGTTAAAACTCCAGCTAATAGTGATGGATCAAACAGTGTTGGATCATCGAATGGTTCTTCTAACCCTAATAATGGTTTTGATCCTGGTCAAGGACAAAATCAACCATTTGATCCAAACGCTAATCTTGGTGCATTGCTTGAACATATTAAAAAACAAAATGAACTTAGACAGAAATTAGCTAATAGAAGACCAGCTTCAAAAGAAGTTAAAGAATTAAAAATAAAAGATGATGAGGCATATCAAAAGATAAAAAATAGATCTTTTGCTATTGGTTTCAATAGTGTTGATTATGCTATTGAAAAGGAAAATTTCAATAAAGTTAATGATTCAATAGTTCCATTTAACCCAACAGGAACTGGTTGATTATTAGATTATGCTTGAAAGAATAATCAAAAAGATTCAGATGAATTAATGCTTTATATTGCAACTAATGCCCATGTTTATAGTCGTGCATTCAACGCTATGAAAGATAGTGAACCATATAAGAAACAATTCCCTGAGTACTTTACACAAGAAGCTCAAAAACAAGCAAAAATTGATAGTTTTATTTTGGCTGTTCCTAAAAAAGAAGCTAGTCTTGAAGCTATTCCTTCTGGACAAAGTTATGATAGTAAAAATGATCTTGAATATTTTGTTAATAGAAAAAATGAAGCTGCTTTATTTAGTTCTGATAATCAAGGTAAACAAATTACATATGATGAAGATAAAGTATTTGAAAACCCAAAAACTGTTTTTGTGGCTTTAAATATTTTTGACAAAGAAAACAATGAAAAGCTAATTGATAAAGCTAATAATAATGCTCAGAGAAAATATAGTGGTAAGGACTTTGCTGTTTTTGGCTTAAAAGTTAATTATAAGAAATTGAAAGACAAAGCTAATAGTAACGATAAATACAAACTATTATTAGAACATATTCAAGCTGCAATGAAATCAGTTGATGCTGATATCACTAAATTCTCTTCAAAGAAGTATCCTAACCATGACAAAGGTTCAATTCCTTATTTAAGTATTGATCATCCATCTGTATGAATTGATGAACAAAAATCTGAAGAACAAAAACTAGATAAAAATACCTATAATCTTGATGAAAATACAACATCTCTAAATGTTGAAAGGGCATATATTGCTGGTTTCCCTACAATTGGTAGAAAACAAATGTTATGGAGAAATTACCCTAAAAACTCTAATATTCCACAAGATGCATTCACAGGAACTAGTTTTACAATAGGACAACCATTAAAAACTGTTTTAGATGCTAACTCTGAGGCTAGTGGTTTTGGTTTTAATGCCTTTGTTGATTATAGTAGTATTTACTTTGGGGCTTCTGGTTCATTAGTTGTTGATGAATACGGTTTACCAATTGGTATTTATTCAAGTATTAGCTCAGTAAATAGTGAAACTGATGTAAGTAAAAAAGGTGGATTCACATACTTAGTTCAAGTTCATAATGATAATGAAAAAGGTCCAGCACACAATTTAATTGATGGAACTGATAACAAGAAATTCCCAAATCAACAAAAATCATACCGTCAAAACCTAAGATGATTAAGTCAACAAAGTGATTCTGAATTTAAAGATTTTGCTAAAACAGCTATCTTTAAAGAAGGTGCTTAATAGATAGTTAATAATATAAAAACTCCCTAAGCAGTGTAACTTAAGGAGTTTTTTGATTCTAGATATTTAGTTTAAAAATCATCATTAATTTTCATTAAATGATAAAAGTTGATCTCGATAGTATTCGTATTGTTTTTGACGAAGTTCTATTTCTTTAGGAAGACCTTCGGATAGGTTGTTGGTTAGAGTGTCGAATTGATCAAGAATTGAAGCAATATGGTTTTGAACTGTTAGGGGCGGTGTTGAAATAAAAATATTTCATATTGTATCTTTACTTAAGGATGGTATTCCTGCACCATATTGAGCAGCCATTAGATAATCTTGTTTAAGTTTTAAAAAATGATATAAAAATCTATTTTTTACAGATTGATTGGGTATTAAATAATAACAATGAGCATTAGCTCAAAATCTTTCGGTTATGAAATTTACATATCCTGCTGATGCTCCACCTTGACTAATGATGATTGTATTTGCTTCTACATTATATTTATTAGTTCTTCCTGAAAAAGTTTTACCACCATTATATGCTGGATACATTTCATCATCATTTAATTGTTTTTTATTAAGCTGTTCACCCTTTTTTATATCACAAAGATCAGCAATAATTTTATACTCAACTTCTACATCTTCTCCACAAAGTTCTAGTGTCTTCTTAGTTAAATATTCATCGCTAAGAAGAAAGTTTCTGTAGTAGTTATATTGTTTATTTCTTAGTAGTAATTCGGTAACATAATTTGTGAATTTGTCAAGTGTTTTTGCAATTTTTTCTTGTACTTCTAAAGACGGAACAGGGACAAGAATATCGTGGACAACATTGCTCATTAACTTGGGGTTACCAGATCCACCAGCAACGTGATTTTTGGCTTCGATTGACAAGTAATAGTAAAGAAATTTTAGTATTAGTTCTGAACTCTTTAAACTTATGATTCCACAAATATTAGTTATAGAAAATTTACCTTCTCGATAAAATACAGTTCCTGCATATGCTCCATCAGTAGTTCAGGTTATATAATCTCCATCAAAATCATAAGTATTAATACTACCTATTTGACCATTATTAAGTGTTTGTGATGAATAAACTGGATATATTCCTATGTTTTCTTTATCACTAAGAAATTTCTTAGAAATAACTCTTCCTCTCTTTATCTCACAAACTTCCCCCAATCTCTTCCACTTTACCTTCTCATTCTTAATCAACTTCAGTATATTCTCCATCTAAAACCCCTACCCTTTAAACTTATTAATAACTATAATACAATAATTATAAATATTATAAGTTTAGATTTATCTTATTACATCAACAAATTCAAACCCATCTTTTTTATTTAATATTTTATTTACTTATCATCAAACAAAAAACTAGCTAATTCTAGCTAGTTCTGTATTTAAGCTACTAACTCATTAACAAGTTGATTTAAACTATCTTCAATCGTTTTGATCTCTTCACTACTTAGTGTATGATCATATCCATTTAAGATAATTGTAAATGTATATGATGTTATATTATCTTTTCTAAAGACTGTTTTAATATAAACATCACTTACATATTTAATTGTTTTGATTTTATTTAAAACAACATCTAAATCAAAATCATCACTTAAACTAATTGTTAGATCTCTAAAGATATCTTGATAAACACTAGGTTTATTAATTTTAATATCTTGATGATTTTGATTTAAATAATTAGTTAAGTTTAAATTAATAACATAACAATCAAAACCTATATCATAAGCTTTTTTAGCTTTTTTGTTTAGTTCACCAACAAACCCAACAAATTGATTAGAGCCATTTAAAATAGCATTAGCATTGTTACTA
>NZ_JFDP01000057.1 GCF_000731915.1 Ureaplasma diversum NCTC 246 | reverse complement strand
TTTTTGCTGATATCCCAGGACTTATTGAAGGAGCGCATGAAGGGGTTGGTTTAGGATTTGATTTTCTAAGACACATCGAACGATGTTTCTTACTATTACATTTAATTTCATTAGATCCAAATGATAATGCTGATATTGTTCAAGCTTATGAAACAATTGTTCATGAACTATCCGCTTATAAACAAAGTGTAGCTGATAAACCAATTATTATTGTAGCTAATAAAATTGATGCAATTGGAGCAGAAGAAAATCTAGCATTACTAAAAGATCATTTAAAAGATCAAGATGTAATTGTGATTAGTGCTCTTAATTACACTAATATCAAAGATATGTTAGATCAAGTCATTGAAGCTTATTTAGCAGCTAGACATAAATTTAATATCCAAGCTCAAAATAACTCTTCTGATCAACTATTAGTTTGAAAAGATTACAGTATTAAAGAAAAAGTAATTGATAAAACAATAGTTATCAATCAAGTTGATGAACATGTTTTTGAAATTAGTGGACCTTATTTAAAATACTGAACACACCGTATCCCTTTAAATACCCAAGATAACTTAATTCGGTTTAATCAAAAACTCCAATCAATTAACTTCAAAGAACAACTTAAAGAAGCAGGAGCAGTTCCTGGTGATAGTTTAATCATTTATGATATTCAACTTGAATATGAGGAGTAGTTAATGATTAATAATAAAATGTTTGAGTTAATAACTTATTTTAATCAAGTAACTGAACAAATGCTAACTAAATTAGCTACTATGAATTCTAATAAAGTAGTTATTGGAATTTCAGGAGGAGTTGACAGTGCTCTTGTTTATACTTATTTAAAAAGCATTAAACAAAAGTACAACTTAGAAATATATCCATATTTCTTACCAATTGATAATATAGAACTTGATTATGAATGTGTTAGTTTACTTAATGTTGATCAAGATATTAAAACGATTGATCTTAAACTTGTTTATGATCAATATTTATTGGCTTTAGATATTAAAGATAATAATACTTTAGCTTTTGCTAATTTAAAGAGTAGAATAAGAAGTAGTTATTTATATATTATTGCTAATCAAATTAATGGGTTAGTTATTTCTAATTTAAACTATGATGAATACATTTTAGGATTCTTTACTAAATTTGGTGATAGTGCAGCAGACTTTTATTTTTTAATTGGTCTGCTTAAAACTCATATTTATGATCTAGCTAAATATTATAAAGTACCAGAGTTAATTATTAAAAGAGCACCAAGTCCATCAAACACAAAAGATGAAAAAGAATTTGATGAAAACCAACTTGGTTTTAGTTATGATCAACTTGATCAACTTTTACTTAAGATTAACTATGATCAACAACTATTAACTAAAATTAAAAATAAAGTTTTAGTTAATGAACATAAACACTTTGACATTTCTCAATATCATTTATTTACTAATTATTTAAAAATTAAATAACGATCTTAGAACAAGGAACTTTTTATGAAAAACAAAACCAATAAAACAACCACCTTTCTGAAAAGTTTAAAAGGTTTTCAGGTCATCACTATTATTGCATATTGTTTTGTAGCAATCTTAATTGGTTTATTAATATGATCAAGTATTGAACTAACTAATGAACTAACTTTAGTTAAAACTGTTTATGAGTATAAATATAATCAATTAGTAATGTTTCAATGGGGTTCAATTGTTGGAGTAAGTGCTTTTTTAATTATTATGATCAATATTAATATCTGAGCTTATTGATCATATTCAAACACCTATATCCCTGAACTTAAAGAGAAGGTTTTATTAAGAAATTATTTTAGAAACAAAAATAAGAAAACTGATCAATCTAATAAAAGCAGTGAACAAGAAAAAGAACAAGAAATAGAACCAGCTGATCAATCTAATAGTAGTGAATCAACTAATCAAGATAAAAAACTAAAAAGAAAAACAAAAAGTTTACCAACTGATATTATTTCCATTGATCATGAAGAATTAGATCAAAAAGAGGATAGTAAGTATGAATCATAATGATCAATTACTTAAAGAACTTAAAACTAGTTTATTAAGTGCTAAAAATGAACGTCAACTAATTGAGTTTAAAAACATCTTTATTAAACAACATTTATTACCAATGTATGATCAACTAAAAAGTAGTGATGATAAAAAAAGCTTAGGATTAGTTATTAATCAATTTAAACAACAAATTGAAGAAGTTTGTAATGAATGTTTAAATGTTATTGAAAATGAATCTGATCAAAAAAGTGCAGATCAATTAATTAATTTATCACTAAAAGAAAATTATTATAACTCAGCTACTTTTCATCTTTTAACAATCATTATTAACGATATTGCTAATTTCTTTAAACAACTTAATTTTGAAATTGTTAGTGGCAATGAAGTTGTTGATATTAAAATGAACTTTGATCAACTTAATATTGATGAGAACCATCCTGCTCGTGCAAATGCGGATTCATTCTTTATTAATCACATTAAAATGTTAAGAACCCATTGTACAACAACAACTGCAGAACTAATTTATAATGCATCAAATAAAGATATTCGAATTATGTCGTTTGGTAATGTTTATCGAAAAGACGATGATGATGCAACACACTCACACCAGTTTATGCAAGTTGATTTTGTTTGAATCAAAGAAAACTTAACAATTGCTAATTTAAAATGATTAATTGATGCACTAATCAAATATTTATTTGGTGAACAACTTAAAACTAGATACCGTTTAAGTTTCTTCCCTTTTACTGAACCTAGTTTTGAAGTTGATGTGCAATGTTTTAAGTGTGATCTTAAAGGTTGTGCTGTTTGTAAGTATTCAACCTGAATTGAGATTATGGGAACTGGGATGTTACATCAAAATGTACTAAAAGCAGCTAATTTAGATCTTAATCTTAAAGGATTAGCTTTTGGGATTGGAATTGATCGAGTAGCTATGCTTAAGTATGGAATAGATGATATTAGATATCTATATTCAAACAACATTAAATTTAATAAACAAATTAAGAATCGCTAAAAGGAGGTTGTAGAATATGATTATTAGTTGAAAATATTTACAACAACTTCAACCACGATTTAAAAAAGTTAGTTTAGATCAACTCTATGATGCATTAATGGATTTAGGGTGTGAGGTTGAATACACTAAAACATTAGCTAAAAATACTAATTTAGCAATTGCACGAGTTCTTAAAAAACAAAAACATCCAAATGCAGATAAACTTAATTTAGTTGAAGTTAAAACTGAAGATGGGATTTATAATGTTGTTTGTGGAGCAGATAACTTTAATGTTAATGATTATGTAGTATTAGCAAAAGTAAACGCGACACTTGGAAATGGATTAGTTGTTACTAAAAGAGTAATTCGTGATCAAGTATCAAATGGAATGTTATGTGCTTACTCTGAACTTGTTCCAGAATTTAAAAACCTGTTAGCTAAAGAAGATCAAGAAGGGATTATAGTTCTACAAGCTCAACCTAGATTATTATTAAGTGATCCGAATCAATTACTTTGATTAGATGATCAATTAATTGAAATCAGTTTACCATCAAACCGAAACGATCTAAATGGTTATTATTGATTAATTAAAGAACTAAATGCTTATTTTAATTTTAGTCCTATTGGGTTTGAAAGTATTGATTTAAAATCTGAAATCAACCATTTAACATCTAAAGCTAAGATTTTATCAAATGATGTTAATGCTTATCACTTATTAGAAGTTAATAATTTAGCTAACTATCAAACAAGCTGAGCTACTAAAATCATTTTAATGTATCACAACATTAAAGTTCATAATCATTTTGCTGATCAAATGAACTTATTAAGTTTATTAATAACTAACCCTTTACATGCTTTTGATCAAAGCAAAGTAAATGGTAAGATCACACTTAAAAATGCTGATAAAGATCATGAAATGGTTGGTTTAGATAATTTAGTATATAAAATCAAAAAGAATGATTTAATCATTGTTGATGAACAAAAAACAATTGCTTTAGCAGGCATCATTGGTTCACTTGATTCTTGTGTTGATAAAAACACAAAGCAAGTATTAGTTGAATGTGCTAACTTTAATGATTTAACTGTAGCAAATACAGCTAGAAGACTAAAAATAAATACAACTGCAGCATCTCGTTTCTCTAAACCATTAACTAATTATTTAACTTATATTGCTTTTAAGAACTTAGTTAATTATTTTTCTGATGATGTTAATATTTTATATCATCAAAATAACTATCATCCAACTACTCTTAAAAACAACTTAAATAATGTAAGTGAGATCATAGGAGCATCTGTTAACATTAAACAAGCGTCTTCTTTTTTAGAACGTTTAGGATATGAAATCAATTCTAAAACAATTAAAACACCAATGCATCGGTATGATATAGTTAATGATTATGATATCTATGAAGATGTTATGAAAATCAACAGCATCAATAAAATTGATCCAGTACCGATTAGTATTGATATCTTAAACTTTAAACAAAATCAAAACTATGATTTTGTTTATAAACTAAAACAACTATTAATTAGCTTAGGGATTTATGAAGCTAAGACTTATAATCTTAAAGATTATGAACAAGCAGTAGCTTTTGATGTTTTTAATTTCAATAAAGCTTATGAAATTAAAAACCCAATCTCAAATATAAGAACCCACTTTAAACTAAATAACATTAGTAGTTTATTAGAAGTAATTAAATATAATCAATATCAAAAAAATGAATTAGTTAACTGGTTTGAAATTAGTCATATTAATGCAATTGGTTTAAATCAACAAACAATACTAACAATTGTTTTAGCTAAACCTATTTTTGAATCTTTACTATCTAAGAATATAGTTAGTCTTGATCTAGTAAGTGCTAAAGCACTATTATC
>NZ_JFDP01000056.1 GCF_000731915.1 Ureaplasma diversum NCTC 246 | reverse complement strand
ATGCTTACTTAAGCATTGTTTTCTTTTCTATTTAATAATTAGTTTACTCTTGTTTTATCAATTCAACAATCTTCCTTAGTTGCTTAAACTAAAAAGAATTGTTTATAATAATATAATTAATATCTATTTGCTTACTTATTGATTTTTAATCAAAGTACAAAGGTAATAGCTATGAAACTTAAAAATCTAAATAAAAAGAAGTTATTAATCTCTATTACAAGTATAGGTGCAATTAGTACTATTTTTGCACCATTAGTTTTTGCTTGTACAAGTGCAAAAGATAAAAATACTGCTAATAGCTCTAATAAAGATAGTCAATCTATTTCACAACTATTTACAATAGCAAACCCTAAAAGTGATATTGATTTATTAAAATCAATGTTTAACTATAATAACAACTACCAACAAAATCCACAAACAGCATCTCAATACTTAAGTTCTAAAACTAATTATGAAGCAAGAGTAGAAGATCAAAGAAATAAGTTCTACAACAACCTTTTCTTATCATCAGCTTCACAATATACAAATCTGAACCGATCATTAAGTATTGAAGATATTGAGTTTGTTGAGTGAATCAACAAACTAACACCTAATACTCTTAAAAATGATTTTATTGCTTTTTTAGCATCTTTATATGGACCTGCACTTGTTGTTAATCTAGAATTTGATGCATCATTTCCAACAGTTGAAGTCTATAAAAAAGAAAATGATCAAAAAATATTAATTAATCCTAATCAGCCAATTTTTGAACCACTAACTCAAGAAGATATCAATAATGGAATTGATTGACAAACAAAAAACAAAAACAAATTTGTTAATATTAATTTCTGGTATGCATACACTAATAAAAATGATTCATCAAGGCTAGCTAATGATCCTTTTACATTAGCTCCCATTGGAATATTAACAAATACAAGCCAAAAGTTTCTTGTCCAAATCAAAGACCAACCAATTAACTTAGATCTATTTGTAACTAATCGATTAAAAGAAGCTGCTGATAATACAACAAGAAAACAACTAAAACATACTTATCGTTTAAAATACTCATTTAATGAGTTTAAAGTATATACTCAAACTAGTGTTCTTAAAGAAGAAAATAAACAGCAAGAAGAAGATGCTTACTTACACTTTAGTGGAGATAATAACTTTATCTTCTTAAACAAGTCTTATAGTTTAAACAATGAAATAACTAATGCTAGTTATAGAAATGATTTTTATTCATTAGAACCAGTTTTAGTAGAACAACTGAAACTGCTAACTTCAGAACAAATCAAAAAAGATGTTGAACAAAGATTTAATTACTTTAATGCTATAGCTAAACAAGCAACAAAAGCTAGTTATGCTATTTTAAATGGAATTGTTAATGATTTAACTATTAAAGAACTATTAACTAAAAATAGTGAGATCATTAAACAATTAGTTGGATCAATTATTAAAAATGAAACAATAGTAGAAATTGTTAGATTGTTTACAGCTAATAATTCATTAGGAGCTGTTGTAGAAGCTTTTAAACCATTATTAGAAAAAACATTAGATCTAGTTCCTTCGCTTGATGATAGTATTAAACAAACGATTTCAAGCCGTATCCTAAGTATTGATTTTAAAGATAACTTAGTAGCTGAAATCGATCAAATCCGTCAATTATTAAATAGTGTTTCAATTGAAGCAGTCCAACCATACAAAGCTTTAATTGATCCCCTTCTAAATACGATCCAAACCCTAGAAGCTCAATCTAAAAAAGGAGTTGTAGGACAAGTTGGGATCTTAGATTTTATTGATGCCTTAATTACATTATTATTTAATTTCAATGAATCTAACACACCTAACATTGAAATTGCTTTAGGATCTAATAAAGTTAAGTTATATGATCTGATTCAACAAATCAAAACAATCTTTAATCTTTTAGTACCACATAATAACAGAGCTAATGTAGATAATGATCAACTAGCTTCTAGTGTTGGTTTTGAATACAAATTATCAAACATCAAAATCATTGATTTAATTAGTTTAAATAAAGATAGTAAACTTGATTACAAACAAGGGTTAACTTTATTATTAGATTTTCTAAAAACAAATAATATAGTAATTCCACAAACTTATTTAAGTTTAATTGAAGAATTATTATTAAATAATAAAAACTGAAACAAAACTAATATTAAAGCTTTAATTAATGCTTTAATCCACCCAACTATTAAAAGTTCTAATAGTGAACTTAAAATGAATAATTTATTAGATTTCTTAGAACAAGGAATTGAAATTAAAGAAACTAAACCATTACAAGTTGAATATGATCCTAAAACTAGGATGTTAAATAAATTAGAAACAGAAGTTGTATATTCACTTAAAGCTTCTATTACAATAGATCTTAGACCATTGTTTGATTTATTACCAGAAGAAGCTCCTAAATCTTTATCAGTTCCAAGCACTGCTTGAAACATTCTTAAAAAAGAAATACCAAAAGAAATTATTTTAGCTGAAAATGATTCAGTAACAAGAATTAGTAAGATTGTACAACCCCAGCAACTAGCTCCATTAATTTATAATGATATAGCTAGTGATCTAGCTGATAAAGGAAAACATAAATTAGGTTATAAGTTATTTGTTCAACATGAAGTTAAACCTAATATGCCTTTATCTGTGCAAGCAATGCTTGACCGATTCAAAAATAATTCTACAACCACAATTATCCCTAAAAAATATTTATCTCAAGTCTTAGGTTGATTATTCTACCGTTCTTGAAAATTCACAACACCACTTAATATCTTTGATTCACTTGATCAAAATAATAAACAAGTTTTAAAAGATAATGTTGATGATAAATTAGTTGATTATCAAGATAATGTCTACAAAAAAGATTTATCTTTTAGTATTAATAAAGAATTACTTAAAACTAATCCTGATTTACTTAATCAGATATTAACTAAAATTAAAAGTGTTAAAAAAGCTGAACATAAACTAGAAGCTGATGCATTAGGTAGAGAAGAGAAGATTTATCAAATTGAAGACCAATTTGAAATTGAACTTAAAACATTAGTTGATGCTGGTTTAATTAAGTTTGGTTCTAAAGTAGATATAAATAATGATTTAATTGCTTCATTTATTCCTATTAGTATTGGGTTTAATCCAAATGTTAAAAAAGATGATCAAAATCCAGATTCAAATTTAGTTGAATATGAATTACTAATTATTAAAAAAGGTTTGGTCAATTTATACTTTAAAAAACCATTATTAGATTTATCAAATCCAAAAAAACCAGTAATGCGAGAGTTTGTCCAACTTGTAATTTAAAACAACTTAAAAAACGACTTTTTTACTCTATTTAGAGTGAATGGGTCGTTTTTGTTTTGAATTAAAGTTGTATTAGCTTGTTGAACTGTTATTTAGTTGTTCATTTGGTTCCATTCGTTCCTTTGGGTATTTGTTAATTTAGTATAATACTTATTAGGTTAGATTTTAAAAATCTATTGTAAAAACGGAGCTGTATATATGCAAAAAGCA
>NZ_JFDP01000055.1 GCF_000731915.1 Ureaplasma diversum NCTC 246 | reverse complement strand
TACAGGGAATGATTCATTTGAATATAATGATTCATTCAATCACTCAACATGACTCATGTTTATGAAGAATAGATTAGAGTTAGCTAAAAGATTATTAGCGGATGATGGTGTTATCTTTGTACAATCTGATGATAATGAACAAGCTTATTTGAAAGTTTTAATGGATGAAGTTTTTGGAAGAAACAATTTTTATGGAATGTTAATTCAATTAAAAGGTAATACTCAGAACGATAGCAAAACAATACAAAGAAATCACGAGTATATTCATGTATATGTTAAAAATTATCATGATTTGCTTCTAACATATACTAATTATGTAGAAAAAGAAGTTTTTAAAGATGAATATCATCTTAAAAACAAGGAAGACTTTTCATTAACTGAAAACAAATCTACAAATAGAAAAAATCCTGAATATATTGCTCATTACTATGAAGGCAATGAAAATGGAGCAACTGGCAATAACAATAGATTAATTGATAGACCTAATTTAGGTTATACAATTTACTATTACGAAGGTAATGAGAATGGTATTATTGAAAATAACAAACTAATAGATAAAAACAATTTAGGTTATAATGATTTCAAAGTATTCAAAAAAGGCAACAATATAATTCATGCAGTTGCATTAGCAGACCATGATGTTAGTAATTTAACTATAAACTCTAATGAAAATGAAATATATATGACTGATGATTATTTAAAATCATTAGGTTATAAAATTATTAGACCACCTAAAAGATCTGGTAATGTATTAGGATGTTGAACTTGGGGTATTCAAACTAAATTCAAAGAGTATTGAAATAATGATCAAATTCTTATTAAAAATAATAAAAATGTAATAAAAAAAGAATTTGTGGATCGTAGTGAAATATTTGTTAAAAATGATAAACAATATGTCTTAAGACCTGCTTTACTTCCTATTCAAAGCGTTGTTAATATAAGTAGTGCTAGTGGAACAACACATTTGAAAAAATTATTTGATAAAACTGTTTTTAAAAACCCTAAATCAGAAAATTTGATTCAAACCATTTTATCTTCTTGCACTAAACCTAACGACCTTGTCCTTGACTTTTTCCTTGGTTCAGGAACAACTGCAGCAACTGCCCACAAAATGGGAAGAAGATATATTGGTGTGGAACAAATGGGTTACATCAAAGATGTTGTTATTGAAAGAATGAAAAAAGTTACCAACGGGGAACAAGGTGGTATTTCTAAATCAGTAAAATGAAATGGTGGAGGCAATTTTGTTTACCTTGAACTTAAAGAAGACGCCCAAGAACTAATTGAAAAAGTCAAAGATGCCACAGATGAAAACATCAATCAAATTAAGGAATTAATCCTAAAAGACGATAGAATAGTTCCTTATGTTTTTAGTGCTGATATTAGTTCTTTAGATGAAGAATTTAATACATTAAACCTTAATGAACAAAAACAAGCATTAATTAAATTAATTGATAAAAATAAACTATATGTAAACTATTCAAGCATTGAAGATGCTGAATATAACATTAGTGAAAACGATAAGAATTTCAATAAGGCTTTTTATGGTGATAAGTAATGAGTAAAGAAAATAAAGATTATTTATATAAAAAATATGATTATTTAAAAGAGGATAATCTTTTAAAGGAATTGCCAGATTTCGTTGAAAAAAGTTTATCATCTCGGATCGAACTTAGAGATTACCAAAAAGATGCACTTAGATATTTCATAACATATTATGAAAAAGAAAGCCAAAATAAAAATAAGAATATCCATACTTTGTTCCATATGGCTACTGGATCTGGTAAGACTGTAATTATGGCGGGACTTATCCTTTATTTATTTCAAAAAGGTTATAGAAACTTCTTGTTTTTTGTTAACCAAACAAACATTCTAGAAAAAACAAAAGATAACTTTTTAAATAGTTCGTCTAGTAAGTATTTATTTAGTGATGAACTAATTTATTTAGGGCAAAAGTTGAAAGTGAATCAAGTTGATAACTTTTCATTAACCAATTCTTTAATAACTGATGAAATCAATATTTGTTTTACAACGACTCAAAAACTTCATTTAGATTTAAACCAATCTAAAGAAAACTCAATAACTTATCACGACTTTGATGATAATAAAATTGTTTTTATTTCTGATGAATCACATCACATCAACACAATAACTAAAATGTCTTCACCACAAAAAGAAAACTTTAATTCTTGAGAATACTCAGTTATGAAAGTTTTTAATAAAAACAAAGATAATGTGTTATTAGAGTTCACAGCTACAGCAGATTTAAATGATAAAAATGTTAGAGAAAAATATATAGATAAGATTATCTATGATTATCCATTATTAAAATTTAGAGAATCTAAGTATACAAAAGATTTTGCTAACTTTGCAACATCATCAGATACATGAGAACGATCATTGATGGCTATGATTATGAGTGAATATCGTAAATATCTATTCATCGATGCTAAGACCAACATCAAACCTGTTGTTTTATTTAAATCTCAAAAGATCGCAGAATCCGAAGATTTTTATGACTCGTTCTTTAAAAACTTAAATAAATTAAGTTCAGCTGAAATTACTAATCTAAAAACAGCAAACATAGAAGCTTTAACTCAAGCAATAGAATATTTTAGTTCCAAAGAAAACGGATTAAACTTCTTAATTCAATCACTTAAAAATAGTTTTAGTAAAGAAAATTCTTTATTAATTAATAATACTAAAGATAATACTAAAGAAAATCAACTTAAACTTAATTCATTAGAAGATAAAAATAACAACATTCGTTTTATATTTGCTGTTGATATGCTAAACGAAGGATGAGATGTTTTAAATCTATTTGATATAGTAAGACTTTATGATACAAGACAGGGAAGTGGAAAACCTGGCAAGGTTGGTGCTTATACTATTAAAGAAGCTCAATTAATTGGTCGTGGTGCTCGTTATTGTCCTTTTTTAATTAATGAAGAACAAGAACGATTTAAACGTAAATATGATGCAGATGTAGGTAATAAATATCGTCTTCTTGAAACAATGTATTTCCACTCTAAAAATGACTCTGCATATATTTATGAACTAAAAAAAGCATTAGAAAAATCTGGTTTATTAGATGAAGAATCTACTAAAATCGAATACAAATTAAAAGATAGTTTTAAAAAAACCGATATCTATAATAATGGGTTTGTTTTTTCTAATAAAAGAGTTGTTAAAAAATCAAGCAATAATGTTTTAGAAACTAAACAACAGATTAAAAAGTATTTTTATAAACTGAATAATATTACTAACAGCGGTTCTGTTTATAACTTGTTAACAAAAGATGAACAAACATCAAAACAAGAACACAAACAAAAAACATTTACATTTAAAGATATTGACTACCACATCATCTCTGCAGCTGCAGCTTCTTATAAAGAACTAAACTTTGATTATTTAAAAGAAAAATATCCTAACTTAAAAAGTTTAAGAGAATTCTTAACAAGTGAAAATTGATTAGGAAATAATCAATTAGAAATTGAATCTTCTACAAATAAAATTAGAGCTATTGATCTTTTTAAATCTCTTGTTCAATCATTTAGTAACATTGCTTCATATCTTTCTAATTTAAAACAAGAATATGAAGGAACAACACAATTTTACGCTCATAAAATAGCTGATGTAATTAAAGATAAAATCATTAATATTTCTAAACCAACAAAAAATGATGGACATGGTAATTCTCAAACCAATGCAGACAAACAAGAATATCGATTGAATTTAAGTAATGAAAATTGATATGTGTACAATGATAATTACGGTACAACAGAAGAAAAAGATTTCATAAAATATTTTAATGAGAAAATTAAACCTGAACTTGAAGAAATAGAAGGGATTGATTTCTATTTAATTAGAAATGAACGAATTCCTGAACTTGCTATTTATTCTTTTGATAAAGGAGAAAGGTTTGAACCTGACTTCTTATTATTAATTCAAAATAAAAATGAGAAGAAGAGTTACTTATTTCAAATATATGCCGAAGCTAAAGGTGAGCATATTGAGGCTTTAGATAAATGAAAAGAAGAATTTTTATTAGCAATAAAAGATAAGCATGAAATTCCAAATGATTTAACATTACATGATAAAAACTATAAAATATTTGGTTCACATTTTTTCAATCGTGAAGCCAATACTAATGATGAAAACTGAAATAAAATCATTGGTGATATAGAAAGTTATATAAAAAGAGTCAATAACACTAAATAATTTATTTATAAAAAGATAGCTAGTGGTCATTTGCTGATTACTGGTTATGTTTTGGATTGAAATATTAGTTAACAAATCAAAAACTTATAATAATGTTTTATAAACATAATTAACTTATTCTAAGATGAGTGGATATTTATTTCATTGCATGCTTTATGATTGATTGGATTTATAGTGAGTTAGATTGTAACCAGCTAGATCTTGTTTTCTTTAACTTAACAGTAGAAATACCTTTTGTTCTAACTATTTACTCTTAATTAAAAATCATCAATTTCTTAATAAAGCACTCCCCCCCTTATCAACAACTAAAAAACCAGACAATGTAAGAATTAATCTCTTCTACATTATCTGGTTTTTATCTTATATTCTTTTATCTTTAATAGTATTCAATCTTAATTTATGAGCTGTTTTAGAATTAGCTACTTTAATTCTTAATCCTTTAAATAATAAAGAGTTTAATACAACTGCAATATCACTTGTTGCCATAATTAATACGGCTATAAAAGCTGGAATAATACCAACAATAGCTAAAGGAATAAATAAAAGGTTATATCCAAATGCTCACATTAAACTAGATCAAATAAACTTTCTTGTAATCTTAGTTAATTTAATTACTTTAAAGATATTTAAAATATCATTGTTTAATAAATTAATATCTGATATTGAATTAGCTGCTTTATTATGAATATCAATAGAGATTGATAAATCAGCTTGTTTTAAAGCCAATAGATCATTGATTCCATCTCCAACATAAATTACTGATTTATTATCTTTTTGAATCTGTTCAATGATTTCTGCTTTTTGTTCTGGTTTAATTTCATAATAGTAATGATTAATATCTAAATCATTAGCAATCTTTTTAACTGTTTGTTCATTATCTCCACTAATCATATAAACATCAATGTTATGATGTTTTAATAATTTAATAGTTTCATAAGCATCTGCTCTGATTTGATCAGAGAACATTAATAAAGTTTTAACTTGATTATTAACACTATAAACAACATAACTAATTAATTCATTACTATTAGTATCATCATTAATTGTTTGATTAATAGATTGATCAAAAACAAACTTATTAGTTTTAGCATATTGAACTGATGTTAAACAATATTGGTTATTGTTTTGATCATATCCAAATATACCAACACCAGCTATTTCTTTAATATTACTAATCTTATTAGATAAATTAATATTATTAGCTTTAGCATACTTAATAAAAGATTTAGCTAAAGGGTGAAGGGAAGTGTTTTCAAGAGCATAGATAATATCTAAATCAGATTGATCACCTTTAATATTAACTAGTTCTAAAACTCCATTAGTTAAAGTACCTGTTTTATCAAAAGCAACAGCGTTGATTGATTTGATTTTTTCAAAGATATTAGCATTATTAAACATGATTCCATTCTTAGCACCCTTGCTTGCTCCAATTAATACAGCTAAAGGAATAGCAATCCCAAAAGCACAAGGACAAGAGATAACTAATACCGCAACACTAACAAAAATTGCTTTATCTACTTTACTATATCCAATGTTATGTAATTCGATATTACTAAAAGCAATTGGTAGTTGTTGAATCGTAGGTACAAACATTTGTAATAAAAAAGCAAGAATTGCTGCTAATAAAATGATTGGTGTAAATCACATTGAAATCTTATCAGCAATTTGTTGAATCTTTGGTTTAGAGTTGGCAATCTTATTAACCCCATTAATAATTTTTTTAATGGTTGAATTAGCATATGTTTTAGTTACTTTATAAACAAATGGATCACCAATATTAATACATCCAGAAATCAAATTATCATTTTGTTTCTTAATAATTGGTCTAGCTTCTCCTGTTAATGAAGATTCATCAACTTCACAAATCTCTGAATATAAAATTCCATCTAAAGGAATAATTTCTCCCTTTTTAACTAGTACATATTCATTAAGTGCACAACCATAAACAGCTTTTGTTTCTGTTGTTTTAGTTTCTAGATCATATGCATGATAAGTTTTGATTTGTAAATTATTAAGTGCTTTAACATCTTGATTAGCTTTTAGTTTAATTCGATCATTAACAAGTGAACCAACATTCATTGTTGCTACAATCATACAAACAGTTTCAAAAAAACCACTCTTATGATGGTTTAATCCACTTGCATTTGCAAAACTAATTGTTAAATCGATTGTAATATAAACACTATAAGCAAACCCAATAAAAGTTGATAAACTGATTAGAATATTCATTCCTAATCGTTTCCATTTAAAGATCTCATAAAAAGCATCTCTAAAGAAATTAAACCCTAAGCCAAATACTACAAAAATACTAATTGCAAAAATGGTTCAATTATAAATAACACTACCTTTTAAATCAAACAAATTATGACCTTTAAACATAATAATCATCTCTAATACCATTAATGGTAAAGAGATAACTAAACCTAAAACTGTTTTAGTTAATGAATGGTAATAATTCTGTTTAATAGCAGGTAAACTTTTAAAACGTTTTGATATTTTAGCTAAAATCATAATTAATATTTATATTGTTCAACAATTTCAGAACTAAATCCATGCTTACTTAAAGAATCTAGAATTTGTTGTATTTGATAATTATTTTCATCAAATTCAACTTCGATTTCATTACTTAAAATATTTACATTTAGATTACTAAGTTCAAACTCTTTTAGTGCATCTCTTATGTTTGTAGCACAAGATCCACAATGCATATTGCTTGATGTTAAAAGAAGATAGGTCATACTATTACCTCCTGGATGTAAAAAATAATAGCATAAATATTTTTAAATGTTCCACTTTTTATATCTGTTTTTGTTCCAATTATTTATCTACCAACTAAGATATACTTATAAATGGAACTAATTATGTTCCTTATTTTAAATCAATCTATTTTTATTGATATTATTTGAATAGTTATATTGTTAAAATCTATGTTTATTTTAAATCTGCTAAATGATGACTAATGCATTTAGCTAATCTATTTTTAGTGCTTGTATCAATTATAAATTTATCTAGATCTGCTAAGATGAAAGCATTATTAAATAACAAAAATACCAAGCTTAATGCCTGGTATTTTTGTTTGTTATGTTTTAATTAATTTTGTTTATTAGTTGACTGTTCGTCAACTACATCAGCTTCTTCAGCATCATCATCTGATTTCTTAGCTTCATCAGCTAATCGTTTTTCACGAGCTTCAATTACTTCTTTAGGTAATTCTTTGTGTTCGTGAATGTAATCAATTTGTGGTTTTAAGATTGTTTCAAGTTCTAGTAATGTTTCAACAATCATATCCATTTCATCACGGTGTTTTAGAATTAATTCCTTAACAAAAGCATATTCTTGTTGAATAATTTTTTCAACTTCAACATCAATTTGTTGAGCTGTTTGTTCAGAGTAGTTGTTACGGTATGGGTTTTCTACACCTTCAGTTAGAATGTGTTGAGTAAGACCAAGTGAAGTCATTCCATAAGAAGCAACCATTGCTCTAGCAATTAATGTAATCTTATAGAAGTCATTAGCTGCTCCTGTTGTAATTTCATCAACACCAAAAATTAATTCTTCAGCAGCACGTCCCCCTAAAGCAACACGGATTCGACCAATTAAATCAAGTTTACGTTGTAAGATGTTTTCTTGTTTTTCTGGTGTTTGTAAAGTATAACCAGCAGCACGTCCACGTGCAACAATTGTGATCTTTTGAACAACATCAACACCAGGTGTATATAATCCAACAAGAGCATGTCCAGCTTCGTGGTAAGCAATTTGTTTACGTTCACGATCTGTAATTACTTTGTTTGGTCGAGAAGGTCCTGCAATTACACGATCAATTGCTTCATCTAAGTGTTTCATTGTAATAACAGTTTTGTTATCACGCACTGATAATAAAGCAGCTTCATTTAAAGTGTTTTCAAGCTGAGCACCTGAGAACCCTGGTGTACGACGAGCAATATCTTTTAAATTAACTTTAGCTGATAAGTTTTTGTTACGTGAATGAATTTTTAGAATTTGTTCACGTTCTGCAATATCAGGTAAGTTAACAGAAATATGACGATCAAAACGTCCTGGTCTTAATACAGCATCATCTAATGTATCAAGACGGTTAGTTGCAGCCATTACAATTACCCCACTTGATGTTTCAAACCCATCAAGTTCTGATAATAATTGGTTAATTGTTTGATCTTGAACTGCGGTTAATGAATTACCACGTTTTTTAGCAACTGAATCAATTTCATCAATGAAAATAATAGCAGGTGCAGCTTTACGTGCTTTTTCAAATAATTCTCTAATTCTTCTAGCACCAACCCCAACAAATGTATCTTCAAAAGCAGAACCTGTTGTTTGGAAGAAAGGTACATTAGCTTCTCCAGCTACAGCTTTAGCAATTAATGTTTTACCAGTTCCTGGAGGACCATATAAAATAACCCCTTTAGGAATTCTTGCACCAGCTGCTACATATTTACGTGGATCTTTTAAGAAGTCAACAATTTCAATTAATTCTTGTTTAACTTCAGCAATCCCTGCAACATCTGTAAATCTAACATTTGATTTAGTTAGTTTAGCATTAGTTTTTCCTGTTCCTAGTAATGACTCATTTTGAGCACGAGCCATTCGAGACATTACATAGATCATAATCGCTATAAAGATAATAGAGATTAATGGTGAAATAATAACTTGTGGATTAAATCCAGGATTTGGTAATTTTGCTTTTTCTAAAATAATACCAATGAATCAATTTCAGTTATTTGTTTCTGAACCAGTTGCAGTTTGATTAATTGGAACATGAATTAATGTTTCACCAATTCTAAACTTTTCAATTCCTTCTTTAACAACAGTGAATGAAAATTTCTTAGGAGAATTGATTGTTGAAGCAACAACACGATAACTATTACCTGTTTTAATTGTTACTTCTGCATTACGAATATTATTTTCATCAAAAGTAAGAACTTCAGGTTGTGAATAATCATTAGTTGGATTAGCTTTTGTAATCTTAACAACTCTTTGTTCAGTTTGTGCTTGTTTAACAAAAACTTCATCATAAGGTCGACGTGTTGCAAAGTAGATGATCACACCAACGATTGTACTAATAAGTGCTATTACAATAATTCAAGTAATGATTTTTTGGTTTCTTCGTCGTTTATTTTCTGGAGTTTTGTTTTGTGGTTTTGGTTGGCTTAAATCATCAATTCGATTTGGCTCTTTTGAACTATCCTTAGGATCTGATGCAAATAGATTTCTTAATCAATTTTTAATTTGCATTAATTATCCTCACTCTCTTCTTTATTAGCTACTGCTTCTTTAAGTGCTTGTTTAAGTATATCTTCCTTATAAACTTCTTCTTTAAGAACACCAATATATGGAAGATTACGCAAGATTTCTTCATAATCAAGACCAAACCCAACTATGAAAACTAAAGGAATGTCTCAACAAACAAAGTCTGCTTCTAATTCAACCTTACGTCCATCTTTCTTATCAACTAAAGTAATTAACTTAATTGATTTAGCACCTCGTAAAGTTAATAATTCCATTACTTTTTTAATTGTTCGTCCAGTGTCAACAATATCTTCAACAAGAATAATGTCTTCTCCTTGAACATCAAATCTTAAATCAGTAATAATTTCAGGTTCTGATTGCGCAACTACTCCACCCTTAAAACTACTGATTGCCATAAAATCTAATTTAACATCAACAGTAATTTGTGGTAAAAGACGTCCAATAAAGGGGATACATCCTTTTAAAATACCAACAATAATTGGTTGTTTGTTTTTATAGTTTTCATTAATTCATGATGCAGCAGCACTGATTCGCTCATTAATTTGCTCTTCAGTTACTAGAACCTCTTTAATTCTTGGATCAATGCCCATGATAATCTCCTGCGTAATGTCTATAAATTATCTAATTATTATAACATTTTATTAATTAGTTATTTTTAAAGTAATTAATAGTAAATTGTTTAACTACTTCAAAATCATCACTTGTTTTAACTTCACCATTAACATATCGTTGTTTCATAGAAACTGTTAATGTAATTGATTTATCATCATTCTTAATTAATCCAATTTTTGGATGTTCAAATTTTTCAAAGTCAAATTCTGAATGAATTACAGTTCAGATATCTGATATTTGTTCATAAGAATTGATGTTTTCATAAGTTAGTTTATTTTTATCTAAATATTCTTTAATTTTCTTTTTACCAGCTTCAGTATTTTCATCATATCCTGGTTCAGTATAAAGACTTGATTCTGTATTTAAAATGATCTTTTCTTGTTCTAAGTTTTCAAACTTATCAAACCCAAAGAATATTTTTCCTGTTCTGTATTCTTGATTAGTTGTTTTATCTTTAAATACAGCAGTAATTGCTAATTCTTGAGACTTTAAATCAACATCAGAAACTTCATATCGAAGTGTTAAATTAAGTGATGGATCATTAGTAAAGAAGTATGGAATAAGAATATTATCAATATCAGATCTTGATACCTCTTTTAAGTTTTTATTAAAGAAGAATGGTGTTTTATTATTAGTTAATCTGTTTTGGATTTGAGCAAAGATAACTCGATCAACCGTTATATATTGACCTATATAACTTAAAGCATGTCTATCTTCAATAATTGTATTTAATCTTACACCTAATACTGGTGCAACTTTTTCATCTTTTTGATATCTAACAAAGATTGGATTTTGTTTAATTTGGTCTGGTAATAAATCTTTATCATTTCCATTAGCTTTTAATGAAACAAAAGTAAATTTGTTACCTTTTAATTCGCTGAAATTAACTTCAGGATTTTCATAAACATATCTTCTTAAATTATCACGTTGAATAAATGATCTTGGTTTAGCTTCTAAATTTAAAGTTATCTTTTCATTATTTTCATTTTTAAGCTCTAAAACTAAATTAACAACTTTTTCATTCGCTGGATCAAAATCAGGAGCTTTTAATAATTCACTAGATGGAAGTCTAATTGATTTATTAGGAATAAAACCTTCTAAAGTAGCTTGTTTTCATTGTTTAGAATTTTGATCTTTTTTAAATCAGTATAAATCTCTTACAATTCCATGTTGAACATCATAAAGGAAAAGTGGAGAGTTTAAGTAATTACCTATAATAAATGGATTAAAGCTAACATAAATTGGTTGATCTTCTTTTTGTTTTTCATTAACTAATAATGTAACTAAGTTCTTTTGTTCATTTGGTTCAATTTTTGAAACTAATGGCATTATTCCTTGATTAACAAAAGGTAAAAAAGTAGATAAACGAATATCAGTATGTTTTACTTCTTTTAAAAACTTATTATCAATCATAAATCTTGGATCTTGTTTAAATTGATCAGGTAGATTTGATGGATCTCAAACTAATTTAGCTGGTTTAGTATCAAAATCCACTTCTTGTGCTAATTTCTTTTTAAAGATCTCAATTTCTTGATTAATAATTTCTTTATTTTTATCACTTAAATAAATCTTTTGCTTTTCAGCAAATGATGGTCTTGTTTTAGTTAAATCAAAATCAAATAGTGATGATTTGCTATTTGATGTTGATCCATTATTATTATTATTATTATTATTTTGTGAACCTGATTGGTTAGCTTGCTCTGAACCTTCTACTAAAGGTGTTCTTTTTGTTGGTGTACAAGCAACTGCAACTGTTGCTACTAAACTAGATGCTACTAAGATAGCACTAGATGCTATTAAATATTTCTTAATACTTTTCTTCATAATATTTACCTTTTAAATTATTTATTTAAATATTTCTCTAAATACCTTGCAGTATAAGAAATATCTTTTTTGTTGATTAACTGTTCTGGTGTTCCTGTAGCTATAATCTCTCCTCCATTAGATCCACCATTTGGACCAATATCAATGATATGATCAGCTACTTTAATTAAATCTAAATTATGTTCAATTACTAAAACAGTATCTCCATTATCAACAATCTTATTTAAGATACTAATTAGTTTAGCAATATCTTCCATATGTAAACCAGTTGTTGGTTCATCAAGCACAAATAAAGTTTTACCTGTTGGTTTACGCTGTAAGAATTTAGCTAATTTGATTCGTTGAGCTTCTCCCCCTGAAATTGTAGTTGAATCTGCTCCTAATTCTAAATAACCTAAACCAACATCGACAAGAAGTTGAAGTTTACGATGAATCCCTGGGAAATATTGAAAGAATAATAATGCTTCATCAATTGGCATCTTTAATACATCATAAATTGATTTACCTTTATATTTAACTTCAAGCGTTTCGTCATTATATCTTTTACCTAAACAATCTTCACAAGTTACATATACATCAGGTAAAAAGTGCATTCCAATTCGAATCATTCCATCCCCTTGGCATCGTTCACATCTTCCGCCCTTAACATTAAATGAGAATCGACTCTTAGAATATCCTCTTTCTTTAGCTTGGGGAGTTTGTTCAAAAACTGATCTTATATCATCAAACACACCAACATAAGTTGCAGGATTTGATCTTGAAGTTCTACCAATTGGTTCTTGACTAACAACAACGATTTTATCAATGTGATTAGCTCCAATTAAGCTTGAATACTTACCAGGAATAACAAATGGATTAAAATTAGTTGCTTCAATTGCTTTTACTAGGGTTTCAAAAATCAATGAAGATTTACCAGATCCAGATACCCCTGTTACACAAATAAACTTATTTAAAGGAATCGTTAGATTAACATTTTTTAAATTGTTATGACTAGCTCCTTTTAGTATTACTTTAGCTCCGTTTCCACCCCTTCGTTTAGCTGGAACTGGAATAAATTTCTTTTTAGATAAGTATTGCCCTGTAATTGAATCAGGGTTATTTATTACATCTTGTGGAGTTCCAAATGCAATAATCTCTCCCCCATAAACTCCAGCTCCTGGACCTACATCAATTAAATAATCAGCTGCTAGCATTGTATCTTCATCATGTTCAACAACAATTAATGTATTCCCTAAATCTCTCATTTCTTTAAGAGTATGAATTAACATTTCATTATCTTTTTGATGTAATCCAATTGATGGCTCATCTAAAACATATAAGATTCCAGTTAACTTAGAACCAATTTGAGTAGCTAATCGAATCCGCTGCGATTCGCCCCCTGATAAAGTCATTGATGATCTAGCTAAAGTTAAATAATCTAAACCAACATTTTTAAGAAATCCTAAACGATCTAAAATTTCTTTAATAATCGGATTAGCAATTTGTTGTTCTTCATTATTTAAAGATAGATTTAATAAGAAATCAATTTCTTCATTAATGTTTAATCTAGTAAAATCAATAATATCTTTTTTATTGATTAAGATTGATAAAGCTTGGGGAGATAGTTTCTTTCCTGAACAAGTTTCACACTCTTGTTCTGATAAATATTTATTATAGTGTTCTCGTGCCATTTCAGAAGATGTTTCTTGATATCTTCTGTGTACTAATTCTAAGATTCCTTCGACTCGATCAACTGATGAATATTTTTTATTATTAGCTGAAGTAATATCAATACTAATTGGTTCATCACTTCCATACATCAATAATCTAATTTGTTCTTTAGATAAATCTTTTAAAGGTTTGTTCTTATCAATTTGATAATGAACAATTAATGAATTGAATCGTTGTCAATCTAAATTAGTGGTATTAACTGTATTCTTAAAGAAATCAATTCCACCCTGATTAATTGATTTCTCTGGATTAGGAATCATTTTTCTTTCATCAGGTAAGTTATTATAACCTAATCCTTTACATGTTTCACAAGCTCCAAGAGGGGAGTTAAAAGAGAATAAAGATGGTTCAATTTGATTGATTCTAAAACCACAAACTTGACAGCTTTCTGTTTGTGAAAAAGCAAAATCTTGATCTTCAATCACAAATATAATTTCACCATTTGATCTTTTAATTGCTTGTTCAATTGAATCAGAGATCCGACTTTTAGTTTGTTGATCATGATTAATAATAACCCGATCTAAAATAATCTCTACTTTATACTTTTTAGCTTTAGGGATATTAATATATTCATCTAAAAGATATTGTTGGTTATTAACTCTAATTCTTAAATAACCTTCTTGTTTTAAATCAGCAACTAATTCATCAATATCACTAAATTCATTACTTGGGATTGGAGCAAGAATCATTAATTTTTTACGAGCTTCTTGTTTAAGTACAAACTCTAACATTTGCTTTTGAGTATGTGCAACAATAACACCATGATTATAAGGGCAATAAGGAGTTCCAACACGAGCAAATAAAACTCTTAAGTAGTCATAGATTTCAGTTACAGTTCCAACTGTTGATCTAGGGTTGTGACTTGTTGATTTTTGATCAACTGCAATTGTTGGTGATAATCCTTCAATACTTTCTACATCAGCTTTATCGCTTCCCCCTAAAAATTGACGGGCATAGCTAGATAAAGATTCGAAATATCGTCTTTTCCCTTCTGTATAAATCGTATCAAAAGCAAGTGAAGACTTACCAGATCCTGAAACCCCTGTTATAACAACTAATTTGTTTTTAGGAATATCAATATCAACATTCTTTAAGTTGTTTTCTCTTGCTCCTTTAATGATGATTTTATCAATCATAAAGTATCCCTTTCAATGATGTAATTATTTACAATTAAATAAACACATCAAAATTGCTTGTAATTTTATATTTTACTATTTAGATAAGGACTTAAAAACATAAATATCTTATATTGTTTATTATTTTATAATAATTGACACAATTTTAAGCATATGTATGTTAAATATGTAATAATTTAAAGAGATATTTGAATACATTGAACTTATAGTTCATTGTATAAGGAGGATAATCATGAACAAATATATTAAAACTGGTGTTTCTTACATCAATCTATCATCAGCTCGTACAATCAATGTATTACCTGAAGATATTGATTCATTCCTAGAATTAGGTGGGGATGAAACTTATAACGAAAACAACTTAGGTACTGAACTTTACATTAACTATGCTGATTTCGAATCTACTGTAGTTTTATTTGACTTAAAGAAAGATGAACTTCAAAGTCGTTTAGAAAGCTTCTTAGCTTCAGATGATTCTGTTTTAGACTTATCATCTTACTTCTTAGACATTCATTTCTCAGAAGATGATCAATTAGATTTAGAAGATGAATGTTGCGGTGAAGAAGACTGTTGTGGAGAAGAAGACTGCTGCGATTCTAAAGTAGAATGTTGTGGTAAAGATGATTGCTGTGGAGAAGAAAAACACAGTCACGAACACAGCCATAGCCACAGTCATGGACATGAACATGAAGATGGAACAAGTCACAAACACGACCACTCACATTCTCATAGTCATGAACACGGACATGGTTCAAGCCATTCACACAGTCACTAATAAATAAAAATTAGATAATTTAAAACACTTCGTCTTTTCTTTGACAAAGTGTTTTTTATTTTCTTTTATAAACCAGACTTATTTAGATTAATTATTTATTCTTAGCTGCATTAGCTAATTTATATCCTCTAATTCGAGCTGCATTCATTTTCTTTTCAATGTGAGCTCGTTTGTTTTTTTGTTCAATCTTTTTGATTTGTTCTTTAAGTTTTTTCTTATATCCTGGTTTAACAGTTTTAGAACTTGTTTGAACTAGTTTCTTGATTTCATTTTGTGTTTTAAAATCAACAATCTTCTTACTTACAAGACGGTGCTTTTTATCTATTAAGTTATTAAGCTTGATCATTTTGTGTTCAAAAACAATTCCTTTTTTCTGTAAACGAATTAGTTGATCATCATCTTTTTGATCATAAAGCACATAACATTCACCAGTATACTTACCTCGCCCTGCTCTTCCTGCTCGGTGAACATATCATTCATCTTCTTGTGGTAGGTTTCAGTTAACGATATGGCTTGCCCCATCTAAATCTAATCCCCGACTTGCTATATCTGAAGCAACAACATATTGGTATGAATTATTTTTAACTCGTTTGTAATTATTCTTACGTTCTCTTTGTAATAAAGAACCATGTAAAATAGTTACACTCTTATTAAGAGATAATAAATATTTATAAATCTTTTCTACTTCTTTTTTAGTATTAGCAAAAATAATACATAAATAAGGATTAATTATTTTAGTAATAACAGCTAAAGCATGTTCTTTATCATTGTTATGAACAATATAATGTTTAATTCGATCATTATCATAAATTGAATTAGAAACATTAACAATTGTTGTTGATTTAAAGTACTTAGCTAATTGATTAGATAATAATTCATGTAAAGTAGCAGAGAAACTAAGTTTCTGTACTCCTGATTTAGGTAATGAATTATTAATAAATTCTAAATCATCAGCAAAACCAAGATCTAATAACATATCAGCTTCATCAAACACTAAAGCAGTAACTGTTGATAAATTAAGAGCATTAGCTTTAATGATCTCACTTAATCTTGTTGGTGTAGCAATAACAATCTGAGTATTAGCTAAAGATTGATTAATTTGTTCATTAATTGATTCCCCACCAATTAATAGTTTGATATTAAGTTGATGATTATGTTTTTTAAATGATGATGCTTTAGTATGGATCTGTCTAGCTAACTCTCTTGTTGGAGCAACAATGATTGCTTGTAATTTTTTAGTAAAATCAAGCGTTTGCAAAATTGGTAATAAGAAAGCAAAAGTCTTACCAGTTCCCGTTGGTGCAATTCCAATCACATTCTTTTTTCTTAAAATAAGTGGAATTGTTTTTGATTGAATCGTTGATGGATTGCTGATTTTTTGATCAGCTAATGTTTGTTCGATTCAACTATGGAATTTATTAGATTTGAACATGATTAACTCCTTTTTCTTTCTTACTATCTTTATTTGCTAAGTTATTAGCTCATTTTGTATATTTCCAAATTAAGATTGAAGCAATGATTTTAAAAATATATTGTGATTCAATCATAAAGAATAAAAGTACTGGATGAATTCTTTCATCTAAATTAGCACTTACATTAACATTTGTAATTGTTCCAATGAAAATGATTCAGATTACAATTGTTAAAGTATCAATACATAACAATCATTTACTTCCCCCGCCCCGTACACAGAAATAAATAACTGCAGATGGTGCTTGTAATAAAATTGTTGATGCAACAATTCATTCTAAATACTTAGCAATAACAACCGTTTGTTCAGCTTTTAAAATAGCTTCTTTACTATTAGCAGCTGGTGGGTTTAATACTTCATTCACAAAGAATGATAGTATTAATAAAATAATCGCTAAAACAATTCCAACAACAATTGATCAATTCATTAATTTCTTAGTATTATTCTTAGCTTCATCTATTTTATTAGCTCCAAGTTTAGCTAATACAAGAACAGCAACCACAGTTGCAGCTCCTGGTCAAATTAATGTTGTAAATTGAACAATTAAATTAACTGTAGCAATTGCATCCCGATGGGTTTGGTTATAACGTAAAAAGAAAGTAGCTAAGATAACTGTTCCAACAGCAAACAAGATTTCATTAATAAAGATTTGTCATCCATTAATAAAAATAGCTTTAACAATATCTTTTCTTATCTTTATATGATTAAAGAAATAATAAGGTTTATCTTTTCTTATTAAGGTTATCGTTAATAAGAATAAAGCAGCAAGTGCACGAGCTATTACAGTAGCTAATGCTACATACATCACTGCTTCATTAGCATTCTTAGCTACATATATAATTAAGATCGGATCTAAGATAATGTTTGTGATCACAGCTAAAACAGTAGCTATCATTGGAATAATTGGTGAGTTATCTTGACGATAAGCTACAGCCATAATAAAAGTAAATAAATAAGGAATTAATGTTAATGATTGATAACGTAAATAAGTAGCAGCTAATTGGTTAGTTATTTGGAAATTTTTAACAGCTAATGGATCAGTTGTATCAACAATTTCAGCCCCTGACATTAAACCAACTATTTCTAATGGAATCACCATAAAAACAGTAATAAAGATAATGTTAGAAATCAAACTAGATAAAAGCATGAAGTTAATACACTCTTTAAAGCGTAAATAATCTCTTTTACCATAATATTGTGCAGCCATAATTCCACCTGCACTTGCAATTGATATAAACATTATTGTTGGCACAAAAATAAGTTGTGAGGCAATTACAGTAGCTGTTTTAGCAGCTGCTCCTAATGAATCAGGAGTAAATGCTGCTAAAAAGAAACTATCGAAATAATTAACAGAAGTAACTATGATTACTTCTATAATAGCTGGGAAAAAGAGTTTAGCACATGCTTTAATAAATGCTTTATCACCAAAAACCCGCTTAAACCAATTCTTTTCTAAATTAATTGGTTGAGAGGGTGGTTGTTGCTTGTTAAACCTAAAACTCATAAGATTTTCCTTTCTATTTATTATTTTTGAACACTAAATCGATAGTTTAATTTATTTTCATTAACTTTATTATTAATTTTATTAGTTAATGGATTAGCTCATTTACATTTAGTATACATAATTGATGTACTAACTAATTTAATAGCCATATTAGCTGAAATTAATGTAAATAAACCAATTACACTAACTTTAGGATCACTTACAAAATTAGTAATTAACCCAATCATTAAGACTCAGATAACCATAATGATAGTATCTGAGATACTTCCATATTTTCTACCAGATCCTCGAATACAATTATTCATTGCAGCATATGGACCAATACATAAAATTTGAAAAGCTAAAACTCATTCTAAGTATTTAGCTAAATCTACTGCTTCTTTAGCTTTAGCTATTGCAGCTGAAGTTTGATCTGATGGTTTATTAAGAACACTATTAATAAAGAAAGAAGCAATAAATAAAACAATAGCTAAGAAGATACTAAAAACTAAAGATCAAGCTATGATATACCGTGAATGTAATTTTGCTGTTTTAATATCATGTTTACCTAAATAACTTAATACTAAATTACCAACAATTGTACTTAATCCTGGTCAAATTAATTTAGTAAATTGGGAGACTAAAGTAGCAGTTGAGATTCCTTCCCTAGCATAAGGATGATAGTTATATAAGAATAATGATAATAATATTGTAGCAATTGAAAATAAGCTTTCATTGATCACAATATGTCAACCATATTTAAAAAGATCTTTAATTGTACTTTTTTGTAATTTCCAATGATTAAAAATAAATGTTGCCCGGTTTTTTCTTATAAAAACACAAATTAAAACAATACTAATATCAACAAGTCTTGCAACTATGGTTGCTATTCCTACAAATCTTATTGCATCGGTTGGTGTTTTAGCAAACTTAATTAATAAAACAGGATCTAAAATACTATTTACACATAAAGCTGATAAGCTTCCTAATAAAGGAATAAATGGTGCTCCATCATATCGATGAGCTACAGCTAATGGAAATGAGATTGTATAAAAGATCTGAGCAATCATTATTAAATTAAGATATTGTACACTCCAATCATTAATTGATTGAAATAAAGCAACATTGCTTGGATCAATTTGTTTAGATTGATTAGTTAATTGATTAGCAGCTCCTGCATATGTTTGAATCGATCAAGATCCAAACCCCATAAATGCAATAAAGAAAGGAATGTTAACAAGAAAAGATAAAATAATCATTCAATGCACACTTTCTTTAAAAAGGGTGTATTGTTTACTTCCTTTATATTGCGAAGTCATAATTCCAATTGCAAAACAGACTGCAACTGTAAAAATGATTGGTAAATATAAAATTTGATTAGCTAAAACAGCTGCTGTTTTAGTATAGATACCAAAGTTATCTGGGGTATGAGTAGCTAAAAAGAAGTTGTCGACATAAGAGATGCAAGAGATGATAATATTTTGAATAATTGCTGGAAAGAATAAAAGGATCATCTTTTTAATAAATGCTTTATCTCCAAAGATGTTTTTGAGACTAAAGCGTTTTTTAAAGACTGTAGCCATTTGTTTTCTAACCTTCGTTTTTAGAAGCAATACTTACTCCTGATGATGTTCCGATTCGATCTGCTCCTACATTAATCATTTTTTGTGCATCAGCTAAAGTTTTAATTCCCCCTGATGCTTTAATTAATTTTTCATCTTTTAAAATACTTTTAAAAAGAATAATATCATCAACGTTTGCACCTGAGTTTGCAAAACCAGTTGATGTTTTAATAAAATCAGCTTTTGATTTAAGAATTAGATTAGCAGCAAAGCTTTTTTGTTCTTCGTTTAAATAAGCTGTTTCTACAATTACTTTTAAGATTTTATCTTTACAAACTTCTTTAACTGCATCGATTTCAGCTAAACAATATTCTTCATTGAAAGCTTGAAGTTGAGTAATATTGATTACTAAATCAATTTCATCAGCTCCTAATTGTATTGCATTTTTAGTTTCAAAAACTTTAGTTTCAGTAGAATTTGCTCCAAGTGGAAAACCAATTACTGTACAAACCTTAGGATTAGAATTTGTTAATAAATGTTTTGCATACTTAACAAAACAAGGGTTAACACAAACACTAAAGAAGTCATATTCAATAGCTTCATTACAAAGAGTATAAATATCTTCAAAAGTAGCATTTGCTTTTAATATAGTGTGATCAATATAATTACTTATTGGTTGATTCATTATTTTATCCTCTATTTTGATATTAAACTTTTAACTTCTTTAATTACATTATCAACATTAAAGCCAAATTCATTCATTAATTTAGCTCCATCTGCACTTCGTCCAAAGTTAGTTGCACTAATTTGTTTAAATGTTTTAGCGAAGGGACTTAGTTTTCATCATAAAGTATCATTTGATGCTTCAACACTAATTAATCCATATTTAGCATCTAATAAGTTTTTAATTATTGATGGATCTTGTAATAATAATTGGTTTAAATTAAAACAAGAAATGACTTTGATATTGATGTTTTCTTTTTTAAGAGTATGTGCAGCTTCTTTAATTAAACTAACTTCAGATCCTGAAGCAATTAAACAAACATCATATTGATCAGCTTCTAATTTTTGATCAATAATTTGATAAGCTCCATAACTAAAATTAGTAGGTTCACTTTCATTAATTTGTTTTAGTTTTTGACGTGAAGTAATAATAGCAACTGGTTTAGTTGTTTGTTTGTATGCATAAACTAAAGCGTGCTTTGTTTCATAATGATCAGCAACTCGAATAACTTCAAAGTTAGGAATTGATCTTAACATTGTTAGTTGTTCAACAGGTTGATGTGTTGGACCATCTGAACCAATTGCATATGAATCGTGTGAGAAGAAATAAATAGCTGGTAAATGTGAAATAGCAGCTAATCGCATTGCTGCTTTCATATAATCAGCAAATGCTAAAAAAGTTCCACTACAAGCTTTAAGTCCTGAATGTAATAAGATTCCATTCATAATCCCAGCCATTGCAAACTCACGAATCCCACATTTTACATATGGTGATTTACTATCAACATTAAACTCAGAAGAACCAATCTTAACATATGTTGATTTAGCTAAATCAGCTGATAAAACAATCATTGATTTTAAATCTTTAAGTTGACTAAAATAGTTTTTAATATAAACTCTTGTTGCTTCATTAGTATCAACTATTAAACTAGGGTCTAAGATTTGATCTAGATTTTCAAAATCTTTATCTAAATAAGCTTTAAATTGAGCAATTGCTTCAGGTTGTGTTTGTTCGTATTGACTTCATAATTTCTTCCATTGTTCATAAGCACTATTTCCTCTAGCTACAACATTAAAATGGAAGTGATCAAAAATTTCTTGATGAAAATCAAAGTTATCAACTTTTACTCTAAACTTCTTGCTAAATAGTTCAAGTTCTTGATCATTAACCGCAGCTGCATGTGCATTTGCAGATTGTTCTGAACTCATTCCCTCGCCAATAATTGTTTTAACTTCAATAAAGGTTGGTTTATTGTTTTTAGAGCTTTTAGCAACTGCTACTTGGGCATGAATGTTTTCTGGATTATTATCACAACTTAAATAATTCCAATTCATACTTTCAACTCGTTGTTGTAAATTTTCAATATTAACATCAAAGACAGCAGAATCTAATTGATAATCATTAGAATCATGAATCATTATTAATTTGTTAAGTTGAAGCTTACCAGCTAAACTCATTGCTTCATAACAAATTCCTTCTTGTAAATCTCCATCCCCAACAACACAATAAGTAAAGTGGTTAATTAATCCTTTAAGGGTTGGAAATAAATTAGCTAAATAACGTTCAGCTATTGCCATTCCAACTGCATTACTTACCCCTTGTCCAAGTGGACCAGTTGATGCATCTACATAATTATTAGCAAACACTTCTGGATGTCCAGCAGTGTTTGTATTATCATTCCGAAAGTTTTTAATATCATCTAAACTAATTAATGACGCAAAATAAAAAATTGGATACAAAGCCATTGATCCATGACCAGCTGATAAAACTAATCGATCCCGATTAAATCATTTTGGTTCATCTTTTGAAATTGTCATTAATCCTTTATATAAAGTATAAAGAATTGGAGCAGCTGAAATACTCATTCCACTGTGTCCTTGGTTAGCATTCTTAATAGCTTGCAATGCTAAAGAACGCATTGCGTTAACATATCGATTCATCTTAAAACCTTTCTTAAATTTAAAAAATTGCCTGCAAGTACGCAGACAACCCTTTACTTATTATTAATCAATAATAGCTTGTTGACGCAAAATTTCTTCTAAACGAGTAATTGCGTTTTGAGCATCTGAACCTGTTGCTGTTAGTTCAATTTCAGAATCTTGTTTGATTCCTAAAGCCATAATGTTAATAATTGATTTAGCATCTGCTTTTTTATTATCGACTTTAATTTCAATTTTAGAACTAAAATCACCCGCAGCATGGCAGAAGTATGTAATTTCATGTACGATTGTTGCAAGATCCATTTTAATTACAAATTTTTTTGAAACTGAAAGTACCATATTATTCCTTGTCTCTTTTGCACATAATATTTAAATTATATAATATTTAATTAACTATTGCTTGGGGTTATTGTTATTTAGTTTTGATTAAAGATCCCCATTTTAAATCGTGCATTCTTCAATCAGAATGATCTCAAAAAGTAAAAAAACCATTTGCTGTATTAAATGTTATTTCACCAATATAAAGTTGGTTATTAACATAATAAAAATCAACTCTTAGATGTTTAAATAAGTTAGGGTATTTTTGATCAAAGTAAGCTTTAATTTGTTTACTTAAAACTAACATTTCACTAAAATCAAAATCAATTAAACTTTGATCAAAAATTGATTGATTAGTGTTCATATCATAAATATTAGAACTTAGTTGATCTCAGTCTCAGTTATAACTATTAATATCAATATTTAATAGTTTGCTTTTGTTCATAATCATACAATAAGCAGCACTATCAAATAAGAACACTTTATAATCATCAACTAATTGATCATGATCACCTAGTTTTTGTTCAATAATGATTCTTGGTTTAATTAAAGCATAACATCAACTATCAAAGAAATTAGTTATTTGATTAGTTGATTTAGGAATTAGATATGGTTTAAATAAATCAATTGTTTGATCTATTTTTTGTATATCATTATCATTTAAAACAATGATATTCTCGTTCTCAGTTCCATTAGTTAATTTAATAATACAAGGTTTAGGAATCTGTATTAATAACTCTTTGTTTCATTGATCTAAACTATCTACTATTGCATATGTTTTGATAATGTACTTATTTAAATTTAAACTAGCTAAGAAATCTTTAAAACTAACTTTATCAACATAATCTAATAAGATAGATTGATCAAAGTTTAAAAACATATCTACTAAATATGCATTAAATGTATTAATGTTATTTGGATCATAAACATAATCTAATTCACATTCTCAGATCTTAATAAACTCTTCTTTAAACTTCTTTAGATCAGTGTTGTAGTATTGTTTAGTGATGTTATTAAGTTTAGTTAATAGTTGATCGTTCATCATAACTAATTACTCCTTAAGTTGAACACTGATTCGTTTAATTTCATATAGTGGGACATATGAACGCTTAGAGTTAATTATTGCACTAGATGAAGCTCCATCTTGTCGATCGATTAATTGATGATTGATTTCATTATTAATCAAATTAGTTGATAGTAAATATTGATACATGCCCCGAATCGTTCGATCCGTTTGTTCGATTAAAATTTCAGCAATCTCTGGTCTAGTGTAAACTAATGTAAATCCAACAACTTCATTAGTTGCTTTTTTAAATAAAACACTACCTTTAAAATCAGGTTTGTTCTTTGTGTTTTTAATTAAATCTAAATTAGCATTAATTAATAAGCTTTCTGCTCTTTGTACAGTTTTTGCTTTCCACTGTTCTAAGAAATCAAGCACTAGATCAATATGCTTATCTGGTTTGTAATTAACTAATTCATAATCATCTAAATGATTTTTAATAAAGTAGTTAAGATTATTTCTTTTCTTTTGTAAAGCTTTACCTTTAAAAGTTTTAAGGTCTTGTGTTACATAAATATAATTAGTAACTCAAGCATATAAACTAATATGATCTAAACAAACTCCATATTGTTCATAATCACTAAATAAGATCGCTCCATGAACATTTACATATTGATCTTTAAAATGATGTTTTAAACGCATCTTAGCTTCAATTACAATATTACTTAATTCATGCTTTTTAGGATCATAAATAGTAAAGATAGTAAAGTACTTATTATAAAACTTATTAAAGGTATAACTACTTTCAATTTGTTTTAAATCTAAATTACCCCTACCATAAAAAAAGATCACATCTAATTCTTGATCATATTCATAAAAAATATCAAATCCATAATAACTTCAAGTCAATAAACTTAGTGTAGAAGTATAACTATTTGGATTAATTTTTAAGCGTAATTCTTCTAGTTGTTCATAGTTGGTTCAACTTAATTGTTGATACATAAAAGCCTCGTTATAAAAAACAAACAAACCCACGATATGGATTTGCTTGTTTTCAAATTCATTTTCAATTAACGTTTTGTAAATTGTGGAGCTCGACGTGCACCATATAGACCGAATTTTTTACGTTCTTTAACACGGGCGTCACGAGTTACTAGCCCTGCGTTACGTAATTCTGGTTTTAAAGCTTCATTAGCATCAATTAAAGCTCTTGTAATTCCTAAACGAATTGCTCCAGCTTGACCCTTAAAGCCCCCACCTAAAACTTTAACAAACACATCATATGTCTTTTCTGTTTTAGTTAATGTTAATGGTTGCATCATATCTTGAATTACTAATTGGTTTGGGAAGTATTGTTCTGGAGAACGATCATTAATTAAAACAGTTCCTTTTCCTGGCACAAGTTTAACTTTTGCCACAGAAGATTTTCTACGTCCTAACCCTTTGTATTCTACGTTGTTTGCCATATTTAATATCTTCCTTTATTATTTTGAATTCTTAAGTTCTAATGAAATTGGGTTTTGAGCACTGTGTGGGTGTGCATCTTTTTTGTAAATAAATAATTTAGATAACATTTGACGAGCTAAACGGTTTTTTGGAAGCATCCCTTTAACTGAACGACGAATTAATTCATCACTGTATTTATTTAACATTTCAGTCCCACTTCTTGTTCTTAATCCACCCATGTAGTGAGAGTGGTTGTATCAGTTTTCATTTTCTGCTTTATTACCTGTTAAACGCACTTTATCTGCATTCACAATAATAACATAATCACCCGCATCAACGTTTGGTGTGTAGTCAACTTTGTTTTTACCACGTAAGATATTAGCAACTTGAACACTTAAACGACCTAAAACTAAATCAGTCGCATCAATTACATATCATTTACGTCTTGCATGAGCTGCTTCTTTTTTAAGCATTGTAGACTTTTGCATAGTAAAACTCCTAATTAATAAAATTCTTTTTTATAACAATATGAAATAAATACACTATATTAGTGTATCTAAAATGTTTGGTTTAATATGATGTAACGTTAGATAAATTATAACATAATTAGCAAACAAAAATACCCCTTTGTTGCCAAAAAGGTATTTTAGTTTTAGATTGATTTAATCTTATTTATGATTTTTTCTTTTTCGTTTTCTAACAACACCAATTACAATACCAACTGTTGCAATTAAGATTGCAATAATTGCACTTAACACTGGTGCTCAGATTCTAGCATTATCATCTCATCAAGTGTGTACTCTTGTTTCTTCTGCATCACTTTGTAAACTAGATGCTGTTGGTAAATCATAAATCACAAAGACATTACCATTAACTTCTAAGTTATCTCTAATTACAATCTTAGTTTTATCAGCATTATATTCAATTGTAGCTTTAGATAAATCTAAACCTTTTTTAATAACTTGATTAATAGCTAAAGAACTTAAGAATGGTTCTAAAGAAGTTGGTTTGTTAGCTTTGATTTGTTCGTTATTGTTTAGATCACGAACAACATCAGCTCAACCTTCTTTGTTTAAGTTATTTCCTGAATAACCAAAGTAGTTAGTCTTAGCAATCTTATTATCTTCTTTGTTTAATAAGATCTTAGATAATTGTTTAGTTTTGTTTAAGTTATTAGGATCTCTAATTGATAGTTGAACAGCTCCATCTACTACATCAATTAAAACTTCTTCAGGTCTTACAAAATGGTTACCAATTTTGATTTCACCCTTATCATTTCTTGGATATAGTTTTTCATTTGTTAATGAGTGTTTAATAGCAGCATTAAGATCACCATTGTTTTGAACTAAACTACTATCATCAAAGACTGTTACATAATCACTTGATACTACATTATTAATATATGGTACTGTTAGTTCAATTGGATTATTATTAGCATCAACACCAACAAATTGTAATTTGCCATCAATTGTAGCTACTTTAGCTGTACTTAGATCAAATCCTTGTGCTTTAGCTAAAGCTGTTAATTCTGGATTATTTAATTGGTTTAAAGGAATAAATTGGTTTGGTGCTTGATTAAGTTGAGCAATTGCTTGATCTAATTGATCATTGTTTTTAATTGCTTGTTCTCAAGTTTGAGATGTAATTGATTTATAGATGTAATCATCAATTACATAAATTAGTTTATTGTTAATATCAACAATGTTACTATCAGATTTAACTTTTTGATCAGCTTCTAATTCTTTATATGTAGCACTTTGAATTTTATATTTAAAGATACCAACATTAAAGTCATTTTTAGCTGCTTTAGCTTCAAGTGCATTAATGATTGCATTTGAAGGGTTCGAATCTAATACTTGGTTGTTTGAATATAATTCTCTTGCTAAGATTACATTCTTAACATCATTGATTACTAAGATATATTCTTGATCTTTATTAGTTTTTAAGCTACCTTTTAGAACTAATTTAGATAAGTTAGGAAGATAGCTTAGTTTAGCTGTATCTTGTTCAATATCAACTAAACCAGTTTCTGGTTTTTTGAACTCTTTAGCTAATAGTTGTTTGATAACTTCGTTATTGTTAAATGCAGATAAAGGAAGTGTTCATTCACCATTTACTTCTTTCGCTTGTTGTTTAAAGATTTCATAAACAGTGTTAATTGATCGATGATCTACATAGCTTCCATCTCTTGTTTCATACTTAGGATATTTGAAGTTAGCATCTGTTTGACTAAGAGCTACAGATAAGTGTTTTTCATTTGGTTTAAGTGGGTCAAATGTAAAGATTTGGATTGATCCATCTTCTGTTATTTGTACATCTACATAGTTAGGGTTTAGTTTCTTGTTTCCAATTGTTACTAAACCACCAGTACTAATTGGTAAGTTTTTAATTTGATCAAGTGTAGCTTTAATTAAGTTTCCGTCTGATTTAATTACTTCATCAACTGAAGGGAAATGAATTGGTGAATCAGT
>NZ_JFDP01000054.1 GCF_000731915.1 Ureaplasma diversum NCTC 246 | reverse complement strand
CAATGTTAATTCAAGAGCTGATCTAGCATTTCCAATTAATGTAATTTGTTTAGCTTTGTTTGTTCTTAAAGTAAATGGTGGTTTGCCTTTGTAATTTTCTATAGTTACAAAGCCATTAGCATCTTTTTCTTTATTCTTTAAAGCTTCATTAATAGCTTTCTTTTTATTGTTGTTATAAACTAGTACATCTTCTGGTTGATATACTACTGTATGATCAACTACTCTTAATACATCATTTAAGATGATGATATTAGCTGGTTCTTTTCCATCACTAACTAATATTTGGTTAGTTTCTGGGTTGTATTTGATTTTGGCGTTATCATCAAAAGTTGAGAATTTAAGTTTTTCTAAGTATGCTTTAAACTCTGTATTCTTATCAGCAATTGCTTTAAGTGATTTGAATCCGTCACCTTTATCTTCATCACTTGACTTAATTGAATTTAATAAATTATTAAGTTTGTTTAGATCACTATCTGTTGGTTTGAAGATAGTTTTATCTTCTTGACTATCTTTAATAGTGTATGTGTTTGGATCGTTATCATCAACGAATGAAATAATGTGTTTATTATTACCTGATGGGTCTTTTTCGAAGATTGAAATAGATTTATCTGGGTTTTCGACAACTAATAGATCTTTTGGATCGTAATCCTTATTATTGATTTTAACTTTACCACCGCTTGTTTTAGCTGCTTCTTCTAATTTCTTAGTATAAGCATTTGCAATTGATTTAGCATCAGCAATTTCCTTAGCAGTTGCTGTATCAAACGGAAGTGGTTTATTAGTATCTTTTTTATCACTCACATTAACAACTTTTTTAATATTAGTTAATGTTAATACACGTTTGTTATTTGATACTTTGTCAAAACCTTCAAGAATGTATGTTTGATCATCATAATATGTAACAAGTACTTTACCATAATCAAAGTTCTTGATGTTTTCAAGTACTTCAACCATTTCATCAGTTTTAATGATTCCATCCTTATCAGCTAGAATTCCCATTCTAACTGATTTATCTTTACTTTCGTTTTCATTAAGAACTAATTTATTGAAACGATAAACAATATCATTTGTTTTAAATACATTATTAGCATTAATTGATTGAGGATCATAGAATCTATTATCAATAATATAAACTACATCATTTGTTTTATTATCAACTAAAGCATAGTTGTAATTATTTAGAGTTTGAATTGATATGTCTTTACCGATTTCAAATTGACCAATTGTTACTTTGTCTGATGATGTTGATGATTTTTCTTCAATCTTCTTTCTAATTGTAGCAACAGCTGATAATCCATTAGCTACAACATCTTTATTGTTATAAAGCATTGATGAATCAACAGTTTTTTGTAAGTTGTTAATTACAATGTAAGAAGGATTCTTATCATCAACATTATAGAATGTTAATTGGTTCTTATCTTTATCAAACTTGAATGTACCTTTATCTTTAAAACTATCTGGTAAGATACCTTGATCTGCAAGAGGTGTATCTTGATTTTCATTATCTTCGCCTAATAGTTCTAATAGATCTTTAATAGGTTTATCTTGACCAGCAACTTTTTCTATTAACTGTCTTAATTTATGAACTTCAGAAATGTTATTAAAGCTTGGGTGTGTTTTTGCATCAATTGTTACAAATTCTGGGAATGGTTTATCTAATACAACTGAAACCTGTTCGTTTGTTTCTGGATCAATAAATGTAATAGTTTGATCCTTATTAACAATTACAGAAACAGTTTTTGGATTAAATTTAACATTGTTAATAGTTAATCCTTGATCATTTTTTGTTAATGATTCAATAATTGCTTTTGAAATATCCCCATCATTGTTGATAATTTGTTCTGCTTTTGGTAATTCTTTATCTTTACCAAGTGAAGCTTGTGGAATAATAGCTGGTAATTGGTTAATTATAGAGATTCTATTCTTATCAACTAGAATTCAGTATTGTTTATCTTCTGAAGCTAATAACTTAGTTTCTTCACTTAACAATTTATCATTAGCTACAAATGTATCTAATTCTTTATTCTTTAAAGTCTTATAAGCTATAGCTTTACTTAAATCAGAATCAGTGCTTGCTAATGGCTTATTTTCTAACTCAGTCTTAATTCTATTAAACTCATGTAATTGTTTAAAGATTGATGATCCACTATAAGGTTCTTTATTAAATTCATAAGGACTTATTACATAAATATCTTTATGACTTGTTTTATTAAGTGGAGAGATAACAAAATCAGATCTATTATCTAATAGTTTTAAATCAAATTCATTTGCTACTTCAAATTGATTAATCTTATTAGCTGATTCTAAAGCTCTATTTTTAATTTGAGCTGTTAAGTATTGATCAATATTAGTGATGTTTTTAATAGCTTCAGGAAGCTTGAAGATATCTTTAGCATCAATAATTTGTGGCACATTATTAATTGTTAATAAGTTACCAAATGTCTCTGCTGTTGCTTCTTTATAAATTACGATTTGGTTTGAGTTTCTGTTATATGTTACTTTAGCTTGATCAAAATTAGGTAACTTAGAACCATAAAGTGTTGTTAATACTTGTTTGATGTATGGAACATCTTTAATAGCTTCATAGTTTGTTTCAACTATTGGTTTTTCTTTGTTACCAGAATCATTACCTACAATAGCTGATGTTAATTTAAAGATTTTTGCATAATCATTTGAATTAGCATTCATACTCTTAACAACAGGAAGTGGGTTATCTGCTACTACTGTTATTTCTTTATTATCAGGAGCAATTAAAGTAATTGATCCATCTGGATTAAGTACTACAGTTATTTCATTAGCTTTATATTTCTTACCATCTATAGTAACTACACCATTACTATCTTTAATCTTATCAAGGATAGCTTTATTTACATCTCCGTTACTGTTGATTAAATCATCAACAGTTGGTAAATTAAATCCTAATTCTTTAGCATTCTTTGTTTTTGGTAAGTTAACAATAGTATAAACATCTGAATTATCAGCACTACTTGATTGAACCATTAAGATGTCTTTATCATCTTTTTTAATTAATGTAACAATAGCTTCATCTTGTTTTAAGTTTAGCTTACTAAAGTATTTCTTAAGATCATTATTATTTAAACTACTAATTGTTTGATTATTATTAGATCTTAATTCATCTAATAATTTATTAAGAGCAGCATTACTTACAAATACACTAACACCTTCAATTTGTTGTTTGTATTTATGGTTATCAATTACAAAGATACGCATAAAGTTAGGAGCTGAAATTACATTATAGTTATGTAATTGTCGTTCAAATCCTAAGTTATTAGGTACTTTAATATCTTTGATTAATCGTTCTGAATCCTGTTTCTTAACTATCTCATCCAATTTAGCTTCTAAAGTACTTAATTGATCATTGTTATTCTTAGCTACATCAGCTAATGAATAAATACTTCTATGATCAACTGTTACATAAGCATTCTTAACAAGAACTAATTGTTTGTTGTTAATGATATAGAAACCAATGTTATTAACATCATTAACAATACCTAATCCATCAGCTGTTTTATCAAAATCAGATGGTAATATTGTTTTTATATTTTCATCTTCTAATAAAGAAGATAAGTTAGGGTTATTATCAGTTAGTTGACTGTAGAATTGATGTGCTAAGTTAGGGTTAGTAGTTCAATTAGCTGGTTGGTTAACTATATAGTGAACTGGAATAGCACTCTTAGGAAGAACAATAGTTCCAATTTCATCTAGTGCTCCATCTTTACTTAATCCTACTCTAAACTCATATGGATCATTATTACTATTTAATATAACTGTTAATGAATCATCAATAGTATGTTCAACATCATTAAATCTTAATTTATTAGCATTCTTAGCTGCTAAATCTTTTAATACTTTCTTATAAGCATTTTCAAGTGCTGTTTTAGTATTAGCTGATTCTTTAGAAACAGCTAATAAATCATAAGCACTTAGTTGATCAACAGTATATGATGGATCATCAAACTTAGTAAAGATGATTGTTGGTAAGTTTTTAAGTAATAAAACTTTAGTTTTGTTTAAAGCATTCTTTCCTTTAATAACTAATACTGTTTTATTTTCTAATGTTACTTTCTTAATTTCAGCATCTTTAATAATTGAGTTATTAGCTAATAGGTTTTGAATTGAGTTGTTGTTTAAGTTACTATTAGAATTAATTGATGTGTAATT
>NZ_JFDP01000053.1 GCF_000731915.1 Ureaplasma diversum NCTC 246 | reverse complement strand
ACTACAAGTCTTTTGATATGTTAATAATTAATTAGAATGAAGCTTTACGCATTCATGAACAAATTTCATGTTCTAGATCATCTTTAATTTTGTTATCGTCGTTATTAACTAATAAGAAGTAACCATCATCATCACTAATGAAGTTGAAGTGATCAAATGAAATATGTGCATTATTCATAATGCTATGTAATTGTTTAATGTGTTGGTGAAGAACTTCTTTTTTAGGTTTTTCATCTTCATTAAGATAAGCTGTTAGTTCTTCAATTAATTCTGGTTCTTGAGCAAGTATAGAATTATCTAAATATCTAGATCAAGTGAAGAATGTACTTGCTTCTTTAGGTTTTTGTTCAAGTACTGCATATAAACGCATTGAAATTGGTTTTTCTTCATATTCCACATAAGGAACATTAATAACATAACTTCTTCCTCTAAAATAAACAGTTACAGGATCAATTCGTTTATGAGTAATGTATGTTACTAATTTTAAATCAAAAACATTAACTCCAAAGTTTGTTCTCTTATTTTCATGAACAAAGTAGAAATCAACATCTGATGGATTTTCTAATGATAATAATTCTAGGTTTGTGAATTTTTCAGCTAATGTGTTTGATATGTAATTAGTTGGTTGGTTATATTCTTCAAAAATATAATTACTACCAATTCTATATTTATTATCGTTATGGTATCATTCACGAGAAATAACAGGGCTTAAGTTAATATAAACAAAGTTTCTAATGAATTCAGAAGTTAATAATTTAGTTTTAGCTAAAGCAAGTTTAATATTATCAGCTAATGTGTCGTTGTGTTCAGTTTTTAGTAAACTTGAAAATCTATACGGTGGGTGTTTTGTAAAGTAGTAAGCTAAATCTGCTGTATCGTTTGCTGGTGTTAGAAGGTGATCACCTTTTTTATAAATGGTATTATCAGCTGATACTCTTGCTCAATCTAAATATTGTTCTTGTGCAAGTGGAGTGAAGTATTCATATAAAGATTGTTCAATATCTAAACTATGTTTTCCTCCTCCGATTCCATATCGCATTGAGAACTCATGGTTAGAGAATAATGATTTATCACGTTTTTTAATTGTTTGTGCGTGAGTTGTAAAACTAAATTCAGGTTTGAAGTTTGTTTTTTGTACATATCAATTACGAACATCAATTCTTGGTGTTGGTTCATCATGAGTTGCAACAAGGGTGTGATTTTCAACTCGATCTTCATCTCTAATAGTTACAACAATTGAAGCACTAGTTCTTACTGTATCAATTCAAAATTCTTTATAGTTAGCTAAGAAACAGTCTGTACTTTTAAAACGAACATTTAAACAGTTGCTAAATCCAACAATTTGTCCTTGTTTATGAGTAGGAAGTCTCATTGTTTCTATAACAGCTAAGTTAGGTGTAGGACAAAGTTCTAAACCATTTGCTCAGAAGATTTCTTGAGCAAATTTATAAGGAGTCACTTTTTCCATTACCTTAAAGATAATTCGGGCTTTTTCTTCGTTTGTTTCATTAATTATCTTTTGATTATTAGCAGCAAATATATTGTAATCTTCAATTACTTTTTTGTTTTTAAAGTAAATCGGTAATAAAGCAAAACCAATGATGATAAAACAAGCAATGATAATAAAGATATTACCTACCTTTTTACCTAAAATTCCATCACTTTTATAACGACTAGAAACTTCACTTTTAATTTGTTTAATTTTTAGTTTTAATAATTCTGTTTTTTCAACTTGTTCTTTATTTTCAGCTGTGATTTTATCTTCAATAGCAGCTAATTTATCATCAATACTAGAATTAAATTCAGCATAATATCCATTAATTGGATCACTAATTAGTTGTTGAATCTTTTCTTTATTTAATCCCGTTTTTTGTTCGGTTTTTTCTTTTTCTTGGATATCGATTTGTTCCATATCAACACCTCTAATGTATATTTTAAATTATACATAATCCAGATTTTTTAATTGGTCTAAATATACTAAAAATAAAAAAATGAATATAATATATGGAAATGAATTATAATATATAGGTATTTTATGCAGATGTAGTTCAATGGTAGAACGCAACCTTGCCAAGGTCGAGACGCGGGTTCGATTCCCGTCATCTGCTCCATTTAAAATAAATAGCTCTTTAAGTAGAGCACAAATACCGTATGCAAAAAACAACACAGCAATGTGTTGTTTTTTGTTCTCTTCATATCTAAAAACCCTATTAACTATTCTTCATCAAACTCTTCATCATCTAAATACTCTTCTTGATCAGCTATCATTGCAAGCTCAAGAACAGAGACAAACTCTTTTTCTTGTTCATTTAAAACATGATCTCATTTAAGTTTTTTGTTTTCTAAAATTGATTTAGTAAAAGTATCAATTAATTTAAATAGTTGATCTGATGATATTGAACTATTAAAAGGGAAATAAGTGTTTGTACAAAAAGCTGATAAATGAGTTAGTAAGTTATAGATTTCTTGGTCTTTAATATGTTCATAATAATATTGTTCAAAAGCAATTCCAATATTATTAATACCAACTTGTTCTCATACTTGATAAAAGTTTTCAAACTCCTGGTTTGGTTTTAGTTTCATACTTTTATTAAAAAAAGAATTATAGTATTCTACTTCTATATCAATATTATTAACTACTAATAAATCAAAAGCTTGCAGTTTATCAGATGGTTTAATAACTTTGTTTTTAAAAAGACTTTCTAAAAAAGCAATATCTACTTCATTAAACTCATTAACAAATTTATAAATATAGAATTCTAACCAATGGATTGATAAAGAGTTTGTTTTAAGGTTATAAATTTGATTATAATAATCATTCTTAGTGAATTTAGCTTCGTTTTGTTCGATTCATTCCATTTCAGCTTCACGAATGATTTCATTAGCTTCAGATTGAAATCTTTCTAATGTTGGGATATCTATTAATGGGTTTTTGAATTCTAAAGATAATAAATCATAAGCATAAGAATAATCCTTATGCTCTTTTGCTTCTTTAACTTTTAATAAGATATCATCAAAGTATTTTTTAATGTGTTTCTTTTCGTTTTCGGTTAGGGGTCTTTTGTTCATTCTGTTTTATATTCTTTTTCTTTTTGTAATAGTTACGACGTTTTTTGTAATGATGTTTATTTTTAGGTTTTTTAATATTATTAAGAGCATTAGTAATGTTATTACTTGTTTCACAATGAAGTTTAAGAAGAGCTTCTTTAGAGATTAGGTTTTTAAAATGGTTGTTTTTGATTTTTTTGATAATGTTTTGTTCTTCAACAACAATTTTATGGATTAAAGCTGGGGGATATTGATATTTAACAGTATTATCAAAAAACTCATCAATATCAACTTCTCTTCAAGAACCATCAGCTCCGATTTTAAAATCTAAATCAAAATCATAATACTTAATTGCTCTTTGTTCATAAATAAAAGGACTAGCTACATTAATATAGGTTTTAATACCATCATTATCAATACTGATGATTGTATTAAATCAATCATCCTTATTAAAGAATCAATAACTAGTTCTTTTTGTATAAGAGTTGAAGTTACGAAAAGTGTTTTCTTCACTTGTGATTACTTGACTTTTTGTTGAACATAAAATTAGTAAATCATCACTGTTGTGAACAACAATTGGATTTGATCAGGTTCGATATAATCAGCCATTATATTTATAAGCGTGAACCATTACTGGATCACCTATTTTTAATGAACTGGTATCTTGAAACTCTTCTTTGTTTGGTTTTGTATTAATATTGGATTTGATGCGGATTCTATCTTTAGACATAAAACAATCCTAATTTGTTTGCATAATTAATAAATTGATTAAAAAATCAATATTAAGACCATAATGACTTTTTAGGTTTTTAACACAATCAATGAATTCTCTGTTGCGATAACAAGCTAGATCAAAATATAATGGGTCATTATAGTTAAGTTCACTAAGTTTAGCATTAGCATTAATAAATGCTAGATAATGATAAAAATTATCTTTAAGTTCATTATAGAGTTGTTGTGAACTTGGGTTTATTAAATCAATGATTTGATGGGTGTAAGATATTAAAACATCATCATCAAGATGATGTGTTATTAAGTCTTCATAAATAACTTTGGTTTGATCAAAGAACTTAACTGCAAAAGGGGCATTAAAATATTGAAACATTTGCTCAGAAGCAAAATAAACAGAAGCTAATAAGTATCGATTAAAGGCTTTAAATCGGTAGTGAATTAGTTGATAATGTTTTAAAGAGATTTTCTTAAAAACATGCTCTAAGGGTTTAATAGCGATTTTAAAACCTTTGTTTAAGTGTTTAATTGTTGCCATCTTGTTTAGTTCCTGCTATTTTTTCAAGTTCAGCTTTAATAAAATCTAATAAAGCTTTTACTTTGGCATAATCCATTCTTGTTGGTCCAACAATTGATAATTGTTTACTACCTTCAGGTAGTTGGATTTGGGTTGAAGCAATAGCAAACCCTTCTTTACCAAAGCTATCCCCATAAGTGATATTAGTAGAACCATGGATTTTTTTAGTTAAAGAAATTTGTTCTCATACACTAGTATCTTCTAGTAAATTTAACATTTCTTCTAATTTCTTTTGATCTTCAAATTCAGCATGTTTCATTATATATTTTACACCAACATGAGTCATTGAATAAGATGGTTTCTTAGAATAAAAATCAAAGATCCGTTCCATGATCTCAGCTATAAAGGCTTCAAAAGCATGAACTTTATTACGAATGATATCTTTAATAGAGTTCATTTTATCTTTGATTTGTCATAATGGTGTATCTACTAAACGTTCATCTAAAACATTAATACATGTTGATAGATCTTCAAACCGAACATTAGGAGATAGATTGATGCTATGGTGGATGATTCGGTTTTTAGATGTTACTAATAAAACAATAGCTACTAGATCATTAGTTCTTACTAAATCAATTCTTTTTAATAATTCATTATCATACCCATCACTTATAACAGCTGGTAAATTAGTTACTTCGTTAATGATGTTAACTGATTCATTAAAAATTACATCAATACTAGCTTCACGTTGATATAAAATCTTTTTTAAACGGTCTTTAATTTTTTTATCAATTGGGGTTTGTGTTAGATTTTCATTATAAAAATTATAACCCTTAATTGAAGGGACACGTCCTGCACTTGTGTGTGGTTTTTCGATTAGTTCAAAACGCTCTAAAACAGCCATTTCATTACGAATAGTAGCTGATGATAAATTAGAAAAATCAGACTTTAATAAAAGGTTTTTTGAAGCAACAGGGACAGCTGTTGCTGTATATTCATCAACAATTGCTTTAAGGACTTTTTGTTGTCTTTCACTTAATTGTTGATTAAATACGACAATCTCTTTATCTTTTTTAACACCACTCATATGATCTAATCCCTTGGTGCAGTATATAGTTTATTAAAAGCAGTTAGTAAAGTATATGCTTTGTTATCGATTTGAACACTAATAAAATCAATTGTATCAATGATAAAGTTTTTAGCAAACCCAGCAGCTAATTTTTTAAAAGCAAAAAGATCAAAATCAAACTTGATTTCATGATCTAACATCTTTATTAACTTTTTATCATTGTCATATAAAGCAATTTGGTTTTTTTGTTGATCTAGATCAAGTTGTAATTGTTGGTTTTCATAATTGAAATAAAAAGTGTAAATATCATCTTTTTTTTCAAATCTAAGCAAAGTTAACGAATTAATAAATGAGGAGATATAACGGAAAAAATTCATTAATATTGTTTGGTTAAACTTATTGTTAATGAACTCTTGCATTACTTTTTCATTTTTGTTTGCAATTATAAAATAAGGAATCAAAATAAAAAGAAAAAATAATAAACCAACAATTACCATAGCAAGAGCAGGTGGGTTTAGTAGTATTGTTTGATCAACTGCTTTTTCTTTATTAACAAAAGCTCCACCAATCAAGATTGCAAAACCAATTACAAAAAGCACTAAACAAGCAATTAAACCAATTCCACGATATTTAGTAATCTTATCTTTTAGTTGTTCGTTCTCAAAGATATTTTCAACTTTTTCATTAGTTTTTAAACTATTTTTATAAAAATCTAGTTGCTGTTCAAATTTATTATGTTCCAAACTATTACCTCCAAATACTTACTTATATTATTATATAATGTTATATTAAGCTATTCTAAATCTAAATGCATAAGATGCTAGAAAGAGACTAAAATGCCATTCATCAAGAAAGTTAATGTTGATTTCAAATTAGAAGGCAACAGAATTGTTTTAAGTAAAGAATATTTAGCTAATTTTAAACATACTTTTTCTAAGATCACAGGTTCAAGAATTGGGAGTATTCTTAGTGTTAGTGATTACTCTAATCAAGTTAAAACTTGAGCTCAAATGGTAAAGATTTATAAAGAAGATATTGATAAAATTTACTCAGATGCTGGTAATATTATTGAACCTAAGATTAAAGATTATGTTGAACAAAAACTCAACATTAAATTTAGACAATATGATCCAGTAAAAATTAAATGAGATATTTTTACTGATAATAAAATCTTTGGTGGAATTCCTGATGGTGAACCAGTTGATGAAAATGGAGAATTATTATATCCACATGCTCCAATGTTAGAAATTAAAACAACTTCAATTGATTCTTTTAAATTCAAAATCGTTGATGAAGTATTAGTCTTACAAAAAGATAAAAGAAACTATCCAATTATTAAAAAAGAAAACGAAAAAAGAGAAAAATGATTTAAGAGTAATGGAGAAATTGAAATCCCATTAGACTATAAATTACAACTTGGCTTATATTGTTATTTACGTAACATTACAAAAGGTGTTTTTGGTATAGCTTTTTTAACTGTTGAAGATTATATGAATCCATATGACTTTGATGTTAATAAAAACGAAATTATAATTGTTGATTATGAAATTAATTTAAAAGATTTCAGCAAGATTTTAGAAGATGCTAAACATTGGTATGAAGAACATATCATCAAAGGAATTAGTCCTGAGTTAACTGATACAGATTTAAAGTGATTTAACATATGAACGAACAAATAAAGAACAAAATTATTTACATTAAATATGGTGAACTAACACTAAAAGGTAAGAATCGAAAAGATTTTGTTAAAGTGTTAACTAAAAACATCAAACTAGCTTTAGCTGATTTTGATGGTTTAGAATATGAAGTTAACTATGATAATTTAAAATTAAAAAACATCAAAGATGATAAAACAGCTGAATTAATCATTAACGAACTTGTTGATGTTTTTGGTATCCAAAGTATTAGTTATGCAACTGAAGTTGCTTTAGATTTAGAAATCATCAAAAAAACAGCACTTGGTATGTTAATTAATGCTAAAAACAAAACCTTTAAAATTGATGTTTCTCGAAGTAATAAAAACTTTCCTTTAAATTCAATGGAATTAGCACATAAGATTGGTGGACATGTTTTAGCACATAATCATAATTTAAAGGTTCAAATTAAAAATCCTGATTTATTAGTTCGTGTTGAAATCAAAAATGATTGTGCTGTTATTTATAATCAAAAAGTAGCAGGAGCGAACGGATTACCAGTTGGAGCAAATGGAAGAGCTTTAGTTTTATTATCTGGGGGAATTGATTCACCAGTTGCTGCTAAATTAGTAATGAAAAGAGGTTTATCTGTTGATTTCATTACTTTTATAACACCCCCACACACAAGTGTTGAAGCATTAAATAAAACAATTGAATTAGCTAAGATCATTACTAAGAATAACAAGTTGTGTAAATCAAATTTATATGTTTGCAACTTCACTAAACTTCAAGATGAAATTGCTCACATCTCAAAAGAAGCTTATCGAATTACTATTATGCGTCGTTATTTTATGCGTATTGCTAAACAAAAAGCAATTGAAACTAACGCATCTGCTTTAGTAACTGGAGAAGCACTTGGGCAAGTAGCTTCACAAACACTTGAAAGTATGCAAACAATAGCTAATGTACTTGATAATTTTCTATTACTTAGACCATTGTTAACTTATGATAAAAATGAAATTATTGAACTAGCTATCAAGTTTAAAACATATGAAACATCAATCCTTCCTTATTGTGATTCATGTTCGTTATTTGCTCCTAAAAATCCGGTTACTAAACCAAAAGAAACTGTTGCTAAATCACTAGAAGAAGAATCATTAGTAATTAATGATATTTGTGATCTAGTTTACAATAAAGAAATTACTAAAATTAAGTTAGGGTAGTTTTATGTATCAAGATCTAATTAAAAACATTATTGAGTTTACTTATGGAGCTTCTAAGATTAGTATTTTTGTTCACCAGAACCCTGATATTGATGCATTAGGAAGTGCTTTTGCTTTAGCTCGAATCCTTAGATTAAATACAGCAATCATGCAAGTTAAAATTGTTGGTATTCATAACCAACATGAAAAACATTTTAAAAACTTGTTTGAATTTGATAAAGAAGAAGTCGATGAACAGTATGTAAAAGATTCTGTTGGTTTCATTGTTGATACAGCTAATGATGAGCGAGTTTTAAGTAACTTAAATCATTTATGTAAAAAAACAATGTTAATTGATCACCATGTTAAAACAACCCCTTTTACAACAGTTAGTTATATTGATGATAATTCAATTGCAGCTTGTGAGATGATTGGTTTAGGATTAATGAACCAAAAAGACTACAACTACGACATTAAAACATTAAATTATTTATTACTTGGAATAACAACTGATTCAAATCGATTATTTTATGATAAAGTAAGTGCACGAACTTATCAATTAATGGCTTGATTTGCTGAAAATGGTGTAAAACACCATGACCTTTATTTACAACTTTATGAACGAAATCTAGAAGATTTAAAAATTGATACTTTCTTGTTAAATCAACTACAAGTTGATGAAGGCGTTGGTTATATTAAAGTTGAAGATAGTTGGGATGATCAATTTCACTTTAAACGTTGAAGTGATAAAGTCTATTTAATGAGTAATATCAAAGAAATTAAGATTTGATTTATTACTTATTATGATGATACAAAAGGTTTTTATAAAGTTTCATTAAGAAGTTCTAAATATCCTGTTCGCTTAGTAGCTGAAAAATATAATGGGGGCGGTCATAATTTAGCAGCAGGGTGTATATTAGAAACAATTGATAAATTAGATGATTTAATAAATGATTTAAAACAACTAATTAAAGATAATTAAAAATATAATATCTTTATTGATTATTAAATATGAGGAGTAATAGAATGGAATTAATTAAAAACCAACACATTAACTACTTTTTTGAACCAGCTAAAAGTGAAAACAAAAAAGGTAATATTATTTTTATTCATGGTTTTAATGCTTTACCAAGTTATTTTTATTTAGTTAGTGATTATTTCATTGAATATGATTGCTATTTCATTTGTTTACCAGGACATGGTTATACTAAAGTAGTTAATGAAAAAGATTTAAATCCGATTAGTTTTGCAGATGCTATCATCAATCTAATTCATGAATTAGATCTTAAGAAATTTTATTTATTAGGTCATTCACTTGGTGGAGCAATTGCTTGTATGCTTGCGGAAGCTTTGATTACAAGAGTTGAAAAATTAATTGTTGTTTGTCCATTCTTTTATGGTTTTAATAAAAAGATATTAGGTGCTTATGCACTATTACCTTGGTTTGCAAGAAAGCATCCAGATAAAGCCCTTAAGAAAATTTATTTTGATTATCGAAACAATTTTATTACTCACCCTAAAACAAGACCTGAAATTACTCCTTCAAGTCAAAATAAAGAAAAATATTTATGAAAACTATTACTTAATATGGGTTTTTCATCTGAAACACATAAACGACTTAAATATGCTCAAAGCAACTTAATAGTTCCTACATTGTTAATTAACTCAAAAAATGATCAGTTGATTGATTATAAAACAGCAGCTAAAAAGCTGGCTAAAACTAAAGATTTACAAATTTATACTTTTTATAAATCTGGACATATTCCATTTGTTGAAGAACCAGATCTTTTTTCCAAAGTTGTATTAGATTATTTAAATGATCGATTAGTTGAACAAACACAAAACGAAGAAGTTGAAGAATCAGAGGGTGATTTTATTGAACAAGAAGCAAACGAATAAAAAACCCTTATTTATTGTTTTTGAAGGAATTGATGGTGCTGGGAAAAGTACAGTTTTATATGCTGTTAGCAAACGTTTAAAAGCAAAAACAAAACGTAAAATTATCATAACTCGTGAACCAGGCGGAGAAAATTGTACTAGTGCAGAAAGTATTCGATCATTATTACTTGAAAACATCGATAATTTTGCTCCTACAACTTGTGCTTATTTATATGCTTCAAGTCGAAACGAACACATTCAAAAAGTTTTAAAACCAAACTTAGTAAATGATAATGTAGTGATTTGTGATCGATTTATTTACTCATCATATCTTTATCAAGGAATAGCTCAAAATGTTGGTTTAGAAAATGTTCGCTTAATTAATCAAGCAGCTGTTCAATCAATCAACATTGATTATGTTTTTTATTTTGATATTTCATACAAAAATGCAATGGCACGAATCGATCGAAGAATCGATACTAATTCATTTGATAACCAGAAAAAAGAATTCTATTTTAATTTATTAAAAAACTATCCTAAGATTTTATATGATCCAGTTTATAACCATAATGCTGAAATCATTATGGTTAATGCTAATTTAGATTTTGAATCAGTTGTTAACTTTATTGTTAAAAAAATAGCAAAGATCATTAAACAACAGGAGAATAGTTAATGATTAGTCATGCTAATTTATTGATTTTAAATCAAGCAGCTAATCAAATTGCTTATTTAAAAGAACAATTGATTGAAGTAATCAAAACAAAAACTAATAATGATCTTGATTTATACATTAATAAGATCAATAATGATCAATATTTAGATCTTGTAATCTTGGATGGAGCTAGTTTAAAGAAACAAGATTTAATCGATTTACAAAATCGATTTAATAATCCTGGACTTGAAAGTATTGATGTTAAATTTTATTTAATTAAAAACATCGAACAAGCATCTAAAATTGTTTTAAACTCATTATTAAAATTTGTTGAAGAACCACCATCAAACACCTTTGCTTTTTTTAGTTGCAAAGATGTTAATAAGGTGTTATTAACTTTAAGAAGTAGATGTAATTTAATTCAGCTAAAAGCTGATTATGAAACATTTAATAAATATCTTAATCAACTAGAAGTATATAATACTTATAACTTAGACTTAAAAACTATTTTTACTAATTTAGAAGATCTAGATGAATTAATTAATAGCTCATCTATTAAGGTTATATTTGATTGTTTTAATGTTTTTGTTAATAATACTAATTTATTAGATCAACTTAAGTTTGTTGATATCATTAAAGACTTTAGTGCTTTAATGATTAATTATTTAATTTCTTTACTTCTTAGTTTAGATCTAAGTATTAAACAAAAAGAAGCTTTATTGAATCTAGCTAATAAAAACAATAAAGCACTTATTAATAAAAATGTCTTTTTTACTTTATTGTGAAACATAATGAATTGGAGAAAATAAAATGACTACAATTGTTGCATTATCAACAGCTCCGATGAACTGTGCTATTCATATTATTCGGATCTCAGGACCAGCTGCTTTTCAAATCGTTAATAAAATAACTAATAAAGAAATTAAAAAAGAAACTTTTAAGATTCAACGAGCTTTAATAATTGATCATAATGAAGTAATTGATGATGTATTAGTTAATACTTTTGTTGGTCCCAAAACTTTTACAGGTGAAGATCTAATTGAAATCAACTGTCACGGGGGTGTGGTAGTTGCTAATATGATTATTAAGTTATTAATTAAAAGTGGGGCAACACCAGCTCAACGTGGGGAGTTTTCTCAACGAGCTTTATTAAACAAAAAAATGGATTTATCAGCTATTGAAGCGATTAATAACTTAGTGAATGCTAAAAATGAACTAGCAGCAAAAGGAACAGTTGGCGCTTTACTTGGTAAGGTTTCTAAAACGATCAGTAATTTTAGAGAACAATTATTTTTATTAATTGGTCAAATTGAAGTTAATATTGATTATCCAGAATATGATGATGTTGAACAAGTTGATGCTATTAAACTAAAAACTAGTTTAGAGCAATTACACAAACAAATAGCTAAAATTGTTCAATCATCAAAACGTTATTTACCAATTAATAAAGGGATTAAAGTATTAATCATTGGTAAACCAAATGTTGGTAAATCAACATTATTAAATGCTTTAGCTAATGAAGAAAAAGCAATTGTAAGTGATATTCCTGGAACAACAAGAGATGTTGTTGAAACAACCATTAACATTGATAACATCACTTTAAATATCTTAGATACAGCAGGGATTCATACAACTGATGATTTAATTGAAAACTTAGGTATTAATAAAGCAAAAAGCTTAATTGATCAAGTTGATCTAATTTTATA
>NZ_JFDP01000052.1 GCF_000731915.1 Ureaplasma diversum NCTC 246 | reverse complement strand
AATGTTGCAGTTGATCTTGCAATCGAGCAACAAAGTGAACAATTTGTTATTCTTTTTTAAGCGAACATATAGACAAGACAGAAACTAAGAATGGCAGTTTTTAGCTTTTGTTTGTGTTTATATTCATTAGGTGGATTAAATATTATAGAAAATTAATCAACTAAAAATATAAAATCAAAAAAGTGAATTAATTTTATTTAAATGTTCGTTATTATTACAATTTGCTTAATTTATAAAAGAAGTTTAAATGAGTAACTATTAGTAAATCAACATTATTGTTTTAGTGTACATCACAACACTAAAACTTAATTAGATATGAGGTTATATCATGAAGAAATTTCCTACAAGCAAAATACTTAAGGGAACATTAATTGTAGCTGCATTAAATGTTGTAATTTTACCTGCTGTTTTAGCTTCGCCATCAATTACATTAAGTGCTTTTGAAATTGAACAAATCCTTTTAGCTTTAAACAATGAGAATAACAAAGTAGTTTCTCATATTAATAAACTTGAAAGCAACAAGGATTCTGTTGATACTTTAGAAAGTAGTATTTTACAAACAGCTAATATCACTGATCAGGCTAATCAAGTGCTTTTGAAATATAACAGAGAAGATATTAAAAGCCATCTTAAAATCAAAGCAGTAAGAGATCAATTAGAAAGCAACATCAACGAACTTAAAACTAAGAACGAAGCATTTAAACCAATTCTAGAACAAAACAAGCTGTTCTTAAACACAGTTGTACAGAATGCACAATTAACTGTTAAAAAAGCCGAAGATAAAGCTAAGAAAACATTAAGCATAGACTTACCAGGACTTAATGAAGCTAAACTAGAATTAGAAAATGCACTTAAAGAAGTTGATAAAGCAAAAGAATTAGCTAAGAGTTCAAAAGAACATACAGATAAACTTGTTGTTCTTGCTAAAAGGGTTCAAAAAGCAACTGAGAAAGTTAACAATCTTATTGTTGAACTAAACATCATTTCTCAAGACAATGATAAATTAAATATTAAATATCAACAAGAGCTTGATCGGCTTATTAATTTACTAACTTTAAAAATTGATGAATCTAAAAACAATGATCTTGATTTAGTGCAAATTAACAACTTAGTAGAACAACTAAAAGAAACAAATACGCAAGCTAATAGAGCAAATGAAATTATTAGTCAAGATTCAAAATCTAACCAACAAACAAAAGCTAAAAAAGATCAATTAGCTGATTTAGTTAAAACATCAGAACAAACAATCATTGCATTAAACTCAAAAGCACAACAAATCAAAAAAGACATTGATGATCAACTAGATAACTTATCTAAAACAATTAATACAGCAACAAACAACATTCAAGCAGCTAATAACTTAGGTGCAGTAAGTATTGAATTTTCTAATGCACAAAACAGAATCTCTTCTGATATTAAAGCCCTAAAAGAAAAAATCCAAAAAGTTAAATATGATGAAGTATTAAAAACAGCTAATGATCTAGAAACAAAAGATCAACAAAACTTAGCTAATGCACTAACAAAAGCTAAATCTTTAGTTTCTAACTATCTAAAAGAAGCTGATCAATTGACTAATGAACAAAGAAGTAGTTTTGAAAGTGAAATCAACCAAGCTACTACAGCTGAACAATTAGAAAACATCCAAAAAGCAATTGAGCTAACTAATTTAAAAGAAAAAACTAAGAAAGAGATTAACAAATTAGAGTTAATTTCACAACAGCAAAAAGATCAACTAAATCAATCAGTTGATCAACAACAAAATGATCAAGGAATTGAACAAATTCTTGAATCAGTTAATGAATTAAATAAACAAAAAGAAAGTGTTAAAGAAGCAATTAACCAATTAAACAATGCTTCTGATCAATTAGTTAAAAAGTATAATGATGAACTTGTAGAAGCAAACACAAATAAAAAAGTCCAAAAGCTATTAGCAGATATCAAAGAATTAGATTCATATAAACAAACTAAAAAGGATGAAATTGAAACCTTAGATTCATTATCTGAAGCAGATAAAGAGAGTTTATATAATGAACTTAAATCAGCTGAGACTAAAGAAGCTGTTGATAGTATAGTTCAAAAAGCTAAGAGTTTAAATGAAAGTAAAAAGAATGCTTTAAATTCACTTAGTTCATTAAATGATTTAAGTGAAGAAGATAAGAATAGATTCAAATCATCAATAAATAAAGCAACTACTAATGAAGATACAAATAAAACATTAGAAGATGCTAAATCACTTAATGAAGCTAAGAAAGCAACTAAAGAAAACTTAACTACACTAGATAATTTATCTGATGAACACAAAGAAGAATTAAAACAAAATGTTGCTGGTTCAGTATCTCTTGAAGCTGTTAATAGAATTAAAGAAGAAACTACTAAGCTAAACAATGAGAAGAAATTATTAATTGATAATGTTAATAAGTTAAATGATTTTGAGTCAGAACAAAAAAATAAATTCAAAGAACAAATCAAAAATAGTAAAGATCTAAATGAATTAAAAGAACTTGTTAATACTCTAAAAGAAATAGACCGATCTAAAGAAGAACTAAAACAATTAATCGACGAACCTAATAACAGAGTAGAAGATAAAGACAAACAAGCTCTTAAAACAGAATTAACAAAAGCAACTACTAAAGAAGAAGTAGCTAAAGTTAAAGAAAAACTAGAATTGGCTAAGAAGAAGATTGATGCTATTGATAAGATTAATGCTGTTTCTAATATTGATGAAGCTAAAAAACAACAATTTATTCAACAAATTAAAGATGCACAGGATGGCGATCAAGTTGATTTAATTCTTGCAACAGCTAGAGATGATGTTGTCGCTGTTGCTAAAGCAAAAGCAAGATCAGAAGTTAATAAATTAGAATTCATTAGTAAAAAAGAAAAAGATCAGTTTATTAAATCGTTAGATAATCTAAACGTTCAAAATAAAGATACTTATGAAAATAAAGTTAAAGAGTTAACTAATAAAAACAAGGAGAAGGAAAACTTACACAAAGGTCTTGAATCTAAAAAAGAATTATTCTCACCAACATTACAACAAAAGATTAAACAGCAATTAGTAAACGAAGATGAGAAGACTAAATATGATGCATTAGCACAACAATATACTGAACTAGCAAGCACTAAAGAACAGATTAAACAAAAAATCAACTCATTAGAATGACTAGGGGCTAAAGATAAAGAAAGTCTTACTAAAAAGTTAATCAACCAAGAGAATGCTTCTACTTCTAGAGCAATAGAAACAGAAGCAAACCAATTAAATACTTTCAAGAAGAATTTAACTGATTCTGTTCAACAATTACAAAATATTGATCAATCTGAAAAAACAACTACTAAAGATCGAATTAAAGAAGCGATTACTAAAGATCAGGCTCAAAAATTACATGATGATTTAAAACTTAAATCTCAAAAAGCTGATGCTAAAAATCAAGTAAATTCTTTAAACAATATCAATAATAGAAAGCAAGGATATTTAAATGAAATCGAATCAGCTTCAAATGAAAGCGAAATATCAGCAATTGTAAACAGAGCTAAGAATCGAAGTAATTTAAACAAAGAAAAAGAAACTGCTAAGAATCAAATTCAAAATTTAAATTTAATTTCAAATGAACACAAACAAAGATTAAAGAATGAAATCGATTCTAGAGAAACTGTTGATAAAGTTAATGAAACACTTAACTGAGCAAAACAATTAAGTGAATTAAAAGCTCAAAATTCATTTGATAAATTAAAATTAACAAATTTATCTAAAAATACTAATGAAAAAGCAAAATATGAACAAGAATTATTAAATGCAGACACTAAGGTAGCTGTAACTAGATTAGTTAATGATTACAAAGCTAAAGAAAACGAAATTGTTAAGGCTAATCAAAAGATAGATCAACATAATAATTTATCTACAGAAGTTAAAAACAGCTTCAAGACTAAAATTAGAGAAGCTCAAACTAATAAAATCAATGATATTATCAATGAAGCAAAAACACTTGATACAAACAACTATAGAAATATCACTACTTTAAACGGTCTACAATATCTAAACGATACTTATAAAACTAACAAAGCTAAAGAAATTAAAAATCAAGCTACAACGCAAGCTTCAAATGCTAAATTGAAAGAAGCTGTTGATTTTAATAATTCTAAAAAAGAATATGCAGATAAAATAAATCAGTTTAGTTTATTAACACAAAAAACAAAAACAGACGCAATATCTGGTTTAAAAAACAATGACAACCAAAGCTCTTATAAAGAAAAATATGACAAGCTTAAAGAAAAAGAAGATATAAAGAAAGAGCGTCTAACTTTAATTACAACAACAAGTGAAATTACTAGAAAAGGTAGAGAAATTCTAGATTCACAATTAAGAGCAACTGATCAAGATCATGAGCTTAATAGAATCTTAGAAGATGTTGTGATGTGAAGAAATGAAGCTAAAATAAATAGTGATATAACATCATCACTTAATAGCTCAAAAGCTAAGATACAAGAACTTGCTGCAAGTAATCAAGCAAATTCATCACAAAGTTTACAATCATTAAATAATTTTATTTCACAAAATACTAAAAATGAAGAAGACACGCTTGATGCTTTAAAAGTTAAAAATAAAGCTCTTAAGGATGGATTAAGAGAACGTATTATTAAATTCAATCAAAGTATGAGTACTAAAGTAGATAATACTAATACAAACGCTTCAAAACCATTAAATACAATTAATAAAGATGAATTAACCAACACTAAAAACAAGTTGGAAGCTGATATTGAGAAGTATAAATCTATAAAACAATCTATTAGTAGTAATTTTGATCAAAGTTTTGATCAAAATGGTTACGATAATGTAATTGCTAAATCAACTCAAGTTTTAGCGAAACTAAACCAAAAAATTCAACTAGTAGATAAATATGAAACAATAAATAAAACACTTTTATCAAGCAAATTAGCTGAAAGAGAAAAAGAATGATTAGAAAGTAGATTACTTAAAGTAGCAAGAAACCCTGATGTCCAAATGTCTGAATTAGATGGTGTTCAAAATGATATCAATAATGCAATAAATGAACAAAAACGTTTACTCGACGCTTTTGCAGATGCAGAATTTGATCTTAATAAAACAATGGATGTTTTAAAAGATATTGATGCTATTAGTAAGAATAGACAAATTAATGCATCACACCAGTCAATAGTTCAAAAATACAACAATATAATGACTACAATAAAAAGTAGATACGATGATAGTGTCAACGAAAGTACACTACCACAATTGACAAGTGAAGTAACTAAATTAAATGATGGTTTAGAAATTTATGCAACAAAGTTCACAGAAGTAAAGAATTATATTATTAAACACTCTGGAACAGAACAAATTCAAACAGATGCTTGAGACCAATATGAAAAATCAACACAAAATGTTAGATTAGAATTATCAAAAGATGGTATCAAGGATTATGGTTACTATAAACAAACTATGGAAACTACATTAAATTCTGCTTTTGATGATGTTAAAAAGTTAGTATTCAAAAAGCAAATTGTAGAATTCATTGGTAATGGTAGATGATCACAACCAGGACAAGTTAGCTATAACTCACATGTTAATTTCACTATCTCAAATGCATATGTTGAAAATCCTTCTGCAAAAAGCAAAGCTCAAATAAAATTTGTTGAAAACAAAGGATATGAAACTACATACCCAAATATGCATATTAACTTCAATATTAGAGATGTAACAAATGGTTATAATGGTGGACATGATATATGAACTCACGAAATTTATTTCCACAGTTCAGACGATGATAAGATGGTATATCGACTTCAAAGTAAGAGATATAAACAACACACTTGATTTGTAATTAATAAAATGCCATCATCAACAAAATATGATAGAAGACTTGATCCTTGAGCATATAAAGTTGATAATGATAAAAAGAATTGATTTACTGAAGAGGATTTAGTTTTAACTGAATTTAAAGGTCAAAAAGTTAAATAATTTATCTTTATAATTAAAAGCTTATTCAGCCCAAAAAAAATAATAAAAATAATCAAGAAATATAACTTAAAAACCGTTTTAAACTAGAAGGATTATACTTTAGTTTAGACGGTTTTTTGATATCTAAAATATAGTTATTTTATGTTGTATTGCAAAATGGAATTTATATTTTTATATATTTAATTAAAAGGCTAGTAAAACAACAAACTGTTTGATAAGTTTTATTGATTACATCACGAAAGTATTAATACTATAAAAAAACACAACTAATAATAGTTGTGTAATTTATTGTCTTAAGATCTAGAAAAATATTCCATTAAGAATATCTAATTATTTCCAAAGTCATTCTCGTTAAATCATCTTCCCCTATCAGGGTTAGTGCTGTGTGCTGTTTTTTTATCAGTTTTTTGATCATATCTTGTTTTAACTGGTATTGCAAGGAATTTGTGTTCATCCTTTAAAGATAAAACAATGTCATTATTATCTCCGCTATGGAATTTGACTCTTCCGGTTCAAGAATAACGGCTTCTAGTTCAATCCTCTTCAATTCCACTAGTTAAAAATTCAACTCTAAAGTTTGGAAATTTTGAGCTGTAATGTTCTTTATTAAGAACTGGTTTCTTAGAATCTTTATCAAAATATGCAAAAGCAATAGTTCCAGAATTACCACCCTTACTTCATTTTCCACTACCTATAAGACGTAGCACTTCAAATTTGAATATTTCTTTCTTTACTTCATCTTCAGCATTAGCTAAAAGAGCTTTTTGACCTACTATGAATTCTAAGTTTTTAGTTGAACCCTTAGTTGCCAATCTATCTATAACAGGTTTCATTAAAGTGTAATATTTCGTTCAACCTTTATCTGTTGTTTCATCATTACTGCTACGTGTTGATATATAGTTTTTAACTGATTGGAAAACAACATCATAATAGCTAAGAGTTTCATAATATTCAGTCAACTCATGAGTTAGATTTTTAATTTCATCATCACCCATATCTGAATTAAATTTATCACTAACTCGTTCTAATAATACATTGTAATTTTGAGATATTGATTGATGAGAAGAATTTAGTTGTGTATATTTAGTAATTGCACTAGTATCAGAAAGCTTATCAACATATTTTTTTAATTCATTTTTTGCAAGAGTATATTTGTTTACTATATCTTCTCTATTTTTAATTGCTTCGTTTATTTTTGTTTCTAAAGCACTGAAATCACTAGTTCCAAGATCTTTATTTTTAACATTGTTTTTAATGTTGTTTTCATATTTTTCTTTATCTTTTTGACTTAGTGAGCTACCTTGTACATTGCGTTTTAAATTAGAATATTTAGTAGCTAATTCTATTTTTTGTTCAATTCATGATTTTGTTTGCTCATATTTAGCAATTGCATTATCATAACCGTTCTTATCAATCTCACGACCAAATGCTTCACTAATTGATTGTTTGATTTCATTATATTTTGAGATATCAGCTTCTAATTTTTCTTTAATCTTGGTTAATTCTTCTTTGCTTTCTAAATTATCAGGTTTTTCTGCTTTAGTTTTAGCTTCATCAATCAAACTGTTTGCATTTTTATTAAACTTAGTAATATGAGAATTAATTTGGTTGTTTAGATTTTGATTCTTTGTTTTTAAATTTTCTAAAGAGTGGCTGTCTTGTTTAGTATTTGATTTAATAAGATTTTGTAGATTTTCTAAATCTTGTCTCATTTGAGTATTATTTGTAGCCAATTCCTTCATTTTTGTTAATGAAGTTTTTGATGCGGTTGTTATTTTTGAATTTTTTAATGATTCTTCTTTTCAAGAATTTACTTTTTGTGGGATATTATTGATAACCTGATCATTATCACTACTTCTCAATTCTTGTTCTAAACTTCTTTTACCAGCAGCGGTTATCTCACTAGTTGATTTAATTAATTGCAAGTGGCTATTTTTTGAATCATTCTTTTGTTTGAGTTGATCATATTTTTGTTTAGCTGGATCTTGACCATTATTAGTCTTAATATATGAAACAGCTTCTGATTTTGTTTGAGAAGTTAATAAATCTAATCCATTTATTTGTTGTGCATACTTTTTCTTAGCATCGTTTAATGTCTTAGATTCTTCGGCTTTTCTATTTGTTTCATTCTCATCATTTGCATTTTTAATTGCACCAGTAACATTATCAATTTCAGATCTTGTTAAATAATCTTTGTTGTTATTTACTTTAGTACTAGCTTGTTGTTTGTATGCTTTAATTTTATTATTTTCTTGTTTAATAGCATTAATAGCTGTATTTCCATTTGCTTCTAATAATCTATTATTTAAATCACTTTGTTGTTTAGTACTTAATAAATTATTAGAATCTATTTCATTTTTAGCTGCTTGTTTAGTTTTATTTAGTTCTTGTGCTTCTTTTAATATACTGTTTGATGTAGCGATTGTAGTTTGGTTTTTGATTTCATCAGTTTTATTTGTTCTATATTGTTGGTTTAAAAGTTGTAATTTATTTAAATCAGTAATATTTTTCGCATTTTGAGCATCAAGTTGCTTTGCTTCATTAACAAAGTTATTAATTTGATCTTTTTGTGCAGATTTAACTTTTTCTTTAAGAGCAGTTCTAACAGTTTGTGACATATTTGTTAATTTATCAATAGCTTGATTTGCTTTAACAATTTCACTCTCTCTAGATTTGTATTCATTTGCTAAATTTTGAACTTCTGATTTAGTAGTTTTGTTTAGAAGTAGTTCATTATATTTAGTATTAGCATTTTGTTCTTTTGCAATTTCAGTTAGGTTAAGTTTTTGAAATGAATTTTCTTTTTTGAACTCTTCTAACTCATTAGCTAAAGTTAATGTTTTATTTACTTCATTAGAATCGTTTTTTGAAGCAATTTCATTTAATAGTCTTTGTTTATGTTCAGGTGAAATTAAAGTTAATTTTTCAATTTGTGTTTTAGCATTTGATTTAGCTTTATTTAGCTGACTTTCATTTTTAGCTCTATTTAGAATTCTCTGTATTTCTTCATCATTTTCTGCTAAATCAATTTGATTTTTATAATTTTCTTTTTTACTGTCAATATCACTTAAACCAGCGACATCATTTTTAGCTTGTTCTTTTTGTGATTTAAGTTTTAGATTATCGTGTAATTTTTGTGCTTGATCTTTTGTTGGTGCATCTTTTATTTGAGTTTTTATAGATTGTCTTTCATTATCTTCAATGTTCTTTAATGTGTCAACAGAAGACATTAATTCTTTCTTGAGATTATCTAGCTCAACAGCTTCTGTTTCTAGTGCTTTTGCAGATGGCTCGTCTTCTTTTTCAGTAAGCTTAGCAATTAAGTCTTGTTTATTCTTATCACCTGTAGATTCTAAGCCTTCAATTTTTTGTTTAATTTGTTCTTTAGTTTTCGCTAGAGCATCATATTTATTAGCTAATAAAGTATACTTATCTTTTTGATCTTCATTAATTAGTTGTTCTTTAATCTTTTGCTGTAAAGCTGGTGAGAATAAATCTTTTTTAGATTCGAGACTCTTATATAAATCTTCTTTTTCTTTATTCTTTTCAGTAAGTTCTCTTAGCTTATCATCAAAACTTTGTTTGTTTTCAAGAGTTAAATCATCTAATGTTTTAATGAATTCATCTTGTTCTTTTTGACTAAGGTAGTTAAGTTTATGGATTTCAGATTTTGCTTTGAATTTAGAAGCACTAACAAAATCATTTCTCGCTGTTGCAAGAATAGATTCGACTTCATCACTATCTTCAGCTTGTTCAATTTGTTTAATAAATTCGTTTTTCTTATCTTGATTAGCATCTGTTAAATCATTAATAGCTTGGACTGCATCAAGTTTTTTCTTAGCTAATTCTAGTTTTTCTTTAACTTTAGCAACTTCTTCTTTAGTAGTTGCTTTTGTTAATTCCTCGTTGAGAGATTGCTTGTCTTGTCCTGATACCTTGCTGTTTGAATCATTAATTAATAATTTAACTTCTTTTTTAGATTGTTCAACTTCTTTTAGGGTTGAAGTTAATTCATTTGCTTCTTGAATATTTTTCTTATCCTTGATTTGTTTTACAAATTGTTCTTTTTGAGTAGGTTCAAAATGCTCTAATTTATTAACTTCTTCAATTAGAGATTTCTTTTCGTTTTCAAGTTTAATAGCTTCTTCTTTAATTTTGCTTACTGCTTCAATTGATACTGAATTAATAATGTTTTGTTTTAATTCTTCTTTGTGTTGAGTTGATAAGTTAGTTAAAGCTTCTAAACTTGCTTTAGCTGATTTTTTAGCTTCATTAAGTGCTTTGGCATTTTCTAAAGCTTTATTTGCTTCTTCACTAGTTGTAGATTTATTTATTAATGATCTAAATCGTTTTTGATCATCTTCACTTAAATCTGATAATGATGCTAGAGTACTTAGACCATCCTTTTTACTTTGATCTAAATTCTTAGCTTTTTGAACTACATTATCAACAGCTTCTTTAGTTTCAGCAGATTTTAGTTCTTCGTATAAGTTTTGTTTATCAGTTTCAGATAATGAATTTAAACCATCAATTTCGTTTTTCTTTTCTACTTTATAAGTATCTAAATCTTTTAGATCAGCTAATAGTTTTTGAACTTTTTCAGAACTATCAGCTTCTACAAGTTGATCATTATACTTTTTAACTAATTGCTCAGAAGCGTTGTTTAATTGGTTAATTGGTTCTTTAACACTTTCTTTTTGTTTATTTAGTTCATTAACTGAATCAAGAATTTGTTCAATACCTTGATCATTTTGTTGTTGATCAACTGATTGATTTAGTTGATCTTTTTGCTGTTGTGAAATTAACTCTAATTTGTTAATCTCTTTCTTAGTTTTTTCTTTTAAATTAGTTAGCTCAATTGCTTTTTCGATGTTTTCTAATTGTTCAGCTGTAGTAGCTTGGTTGATTTCACTTTCAAAACTACTTCTTTGTTCATTAGTCAATTGATCAGCTTCTTTAAGATAATTAGAAACTAAAGATTTAGCTTTTGTTAGTGCATTAGCTAAGTTTTGTTGATCTTTTGTTTCTAAATCATTAGCTGTTTTTAATACTTGATCATATTTAACTTTTTGGATTTTTTCTTTTAGGGCTTTAATATCAGAAGAGATTCTGTTTTGTGCATTAGAAAATTCAACACTTACTGCACCTAAGTTATTAGCTGTTTCAATGTTACTTGTTGCTGTATTAATTGTTTTAGATAAATTGTCTAGTTGATCATCAATGTCTTTTTTAATTTGTTGTGCTTTTGAATTTAGTGCAATGATTGTTTGTTCTGATGTTTTAACTAAATCAGCTAATTGATCTTTTTTAGCTTTTGTTTGTTGGTTAGATTTTGAATCTTGACTAATAATTTCATTTGCTCTATTAGCTTGAGTATTCGCTTCTTTTAGTTGTTCTACTAGGTTGTTAATTTGTACTAAATCAAGGTCGTTGTTTTTAGATTCATCAATTTTTGAAGTTAGTAAATTAATAAGCCGATCAAGCTCTTGTTGATATTTAATATTTAATTTATCATTGTCTTGAGAAATGATGTTTAGTTCAACAATAAGATTGTTAACTTTCTCAGTTGCTTTTTGAACCCTTTTAGCAAGAACAACAAGTTTGTCTGTATGTTCTTTTGAACTCTTAGCTAATTCTTTTGCTTTATCAACTTCTTTAAGTGCATTTTCTAATTCTAGTTTAGCTTCATTAAGACCAGGTAAGTCAATACTTAATGTTTTCTTAGCTTTATCTTCTGCTTTTTTAACAGTTAATTGTGCATTCTGAACAACTGTATTTAAGAATAGTTTGTTTTGTTCTAGAATTGGTTTAAATGCTTCATTCTTAGTTTTAAGTTCGTTGATGTTGCTTTCTAACTGATCTCTTACTGCTTTTATCTTAAGATGGCTTTTAATATCTTCTCTGTTATATTTTAATAAAACTTGATTAGCTTGATCAGCGATATTAGCTGTTTGTAAAATACTACTTTCTAAAGTATCAACAGAATCCTTATTACTTTGAAGTTTGTTAATATGAGAAACTACTTTATTATTCTCATTATTTAAAGCTAAAAGGATTTGTTCGATTTCAAAAGCACTTAATGTAATTGATGGTGAAACTAAAACAGCAGGTAGGATTACAACATTTAATGCAGCTACAATTAATGTTCCCTTAAGTATTTTGCTTGTAGGAAATTTCTTCATGATATAACCTCATATCTAATTAAGTTTTAGTGTTGTGATGTACACTAAAACAATAATGTTGATTTACTAATAGTTACTCATTTAACAAATCTTTTATAAATTAAGCAATTTATTATAATAATGGAACATTTAAATAAAATTAATTCACTTTTATTATTTTATATTTCAACTAGCTTGATTTTCTAAAATATTTAATCCCGACCTATCACATATAAACATAAACAAATGCTAGAAACTGCCATTCTTAGCTATTGTATAGTTTATTTGTTCGCTTAAAAAAGAACAACAAATTGTTCACTTTGTTATTTGTAATTTAAGGTTTGGGATTATATAAATTAATAGGCTTATTTTTAAAAGAATTAGTTAGTAATTACTAGTAATTAATGATATTTTTATTTGATGTATTTAATATGATCCAATCAGTAGCATTGATATAATCAATTTTGTTTATACATCTTCCTCCATTTGAATTATAAAAGTTTAAAAAACAAGCTCTTCTAAAAAAAAAAAAAAGTTGAATATAAAAGATGTTCCAAATTTTGTTATTTTACAACTTTCAATTTAGTATTTAAGCTATGCTTAAACATATAATGTTTATAGTTTTGTCCTAAAGTTAAAATACTTTATGAAGTTAAAAAGACAATAATTTGTTTACTTTAATAACTATTAAATTAATTTATATATCAAAAAGGAGCTGGTATTAAAGCCAACTCCTTTTTTGTTTGATAAACCTAATATTAATTCTTCTCATCAAAGAACTTCTTTTTGTTTTCGTACCACTCTTCCATTGAACCAATTTCAATACAAGCAACAGGGCAAACTAAACAACAAGCTCCACAAGAGATGCACTTTTCATCAGCTCATGCTTTATTATCTGCATCAACATGAATTGCATCAACTGGACAAACTGCTTCACATGATTGACAACCAATACAGATGTCTCGATTAACAATTGCAATTGTTTTAGTTGAACCCATAACTATTCTCCTTAAATTAATATTATTTAATGATCTTATAAACTATTTGTTGGTTTAATATATCCTTATTAATTAGATTCTTATTAACTACTAAATAATAAGACCTTTGTACTATTTGATTTGTTTTAGTTCCAAAGTATTTGTTTTTATAATATTCTCTTAGATTTAATTGTATTTGGTTATTAATGATTGAAAAATCATTAATAAAATAACCTGATAAATCATATAATACTGCTTTAGAAAAGATAGTTGATATATTTTTAATAATTAATAATGATTGGCTATTGAAATCAATATTACTTAATTTATTCTTTAAATCTAAAGCATATTTATTATTTTTAATATTAAAGAACCTATTAAAATCAGATTCATTAGTAATTAATGAAACATTTTTAGCAGCTCATTGATTATTAATTACATTAGATCCTTTTTGTTTACTAAAAGAAGAATATGTAGATTTATTCTCTACTATTAAATTATTAAAAGCAACATTAAAATCTTGATGTCAATCAACAAGCTCATAAGCTAAACTAGCTTGACTGAAGTTGGTTTTGTTGATTAGACTTATTCGATTAGTATTAATACTACAACTAGCTAATGTACTAAAACCAATAATAGATATAAAACCAATAGAACCTATTGCAATTAATCATTTATGTTTTAGTTTCATTATTAGTTCCTTTTTAATAATTAATTAGATAGATTAAAGCTATTTTATTTAAAGTATTTAAAATTAATATCTAAATAGTTTATTTCATAACAAAATTCTTAGCAGCAGGAACTTTGTTTAAACCAGGGATTCGATAAATAGTTGTTGTAATTGCTATTATCATATTAGCAGCATAATTAACTTCAAAGCTTTCGATTTTGATTGTAAAGTTAACTGGAGCATTTAATAAGTTAGGATCTGCAGATAAAGAATATGGTGTTTTAGCCATACATAAATACATTTGATCTGTTTTTAAATTAGCTAACTGTTCTTTAGCTAAAGCTGATAATTCATATGAATCAGCTAAATAAACTTTTTTAACTACTTTGTTTATTTTTGTTAAGATATCATTTTCTAAATCATAGATTGGTTTAAACTTAAATTTATTATTAGTTAATAATTGTTTTGTTTTAGTAGCTATTTCTTCACTTTTTGAACTTCCATAAGAGTAAGCATAACTACGAGCATGATTGATTTGATATTGATCTAGTAATGATTCTAAATAAACTAATTCTTCTTCACTATCTTGTGAATGAACATTAATATAAGCAATAAAAGGAATTTGGTATTGTTTTAAGTGTTCAAAGTGTCTAAGTGAATTAGAGAATCCTAATTTAATTTGATCAGCTTCATTTGGATTATCTGCATTAGCATGGTATTTGATTGATCTTAAACTGATTACAATTCCTATTAAATCAACTTCTAAATCAAATGAAGCTGCTTTAATGTTCATAAACTTTTCTAATCCTAAATCAGATCCAAATCCACATTCAGTTACTACACAATCAGCTAATCCCATTGCTGTTTTAGTAGCTATAACACTATTACACCCATGTGCAATATTAGCAAAAGGTCCACCATGAACAAGTACTGGATTATCTTCTTTAGTTCTTACTAAATTAGGATATAGTGCATCATCTAAAATAGTCATGATTGCATCAGTAATTTCTAATTGTTCAATAGTAATTGGATTATTATCATAATCTAAAGCAACAATCATTTTAGCAATTCGGTTTTTAAAATCATTATGATCATTACATAAACAGAACAAAGCCATTAAATCTGAAGCTGCTGTAATATTAAAACCAGTTTTGATTTGATGGTTTTTAATTTGATAGTTAATTTCTCTTAAGCATCGATCATTAATATCTAAACAACGTTTAATAAAAATTTTTTCTGGGTTGATATTTAGTTTTGAATTGAAATAAATTTCATTTTCAATAACAGCAATAATTAAGTTATTAGCACAAGCAATAGCATGCAAATCCCCACTAAAGTGGAGGTTGATCTTATCAAATGGTTGTAAATAAGATAATCCGCCCCCTGAACCTGTTCCTTTCATTCCAAAGACTGGACCAAGTGAAGGTTCACGTAATGCACCAACTGTTTTAAGTCCATACTTATTTAGTGCATCAACTAAACCAATACTAGTTGTTGTTTTTCCCTCACCAGCGGGAGTTGGGTTCATAGCTGTTATTACGATTAATTTAGTATTTGGATTATAAGCTTTTGCTTTTTTGATTTTAGCAATTTCACTTCCATATAAATCATATTCATCTATTGATAAATTATGTTGTTTAATGACTTGTTCAATAATTTTCATATTTACCTACTTTACTTCTTGATATTTACTTTTCTTTTTAAAATAAGATACATCAAATAAAAGATTAATCCAAGAATAATTGATAGTACTAAAAAGATTACAAAACCCCTTCGATTTGCTTGTTTCTTTAAAGCAATGATTTCATCTCCTGAAATGATTTCATTTTGATAAAAACTATGAATCCGATTTAATCGGTTGTGTGCTTGGAAAATAACTCATAAATGAATTAAAAATGTTGTAGCTATAATTGTTCCTAATCCAATAACAGCATACATTGGATTTTTATTCATATAATTAGGATCTTTAATATTTAAAACTACTAAACTACCAAAGTGTGAGTTCTCTGCTGCATTTAAATATAGATTCATAAAATAAGCAACAACAAAAACTCCAGCTATACAGAAAGCAGATGTTAAATAAACATATGCTGCTACTCAGTTAATGTTAATGTGAGCAACAATTAATTTTCGATAGATATTAACAATAAAGTTGGTTGCTTTACTTCGATCAAATTTATTGTTCTGGTATTCATACTCTTTTTTAAAGTTGATTAAGTTGCTAGAAGCAATTGCTAAAAAGAAAATAATAACAACAGTATAAACTAGTGTTGGTAAAAAGATTCAAGCACTTAAACTATTTACAACTACTTCATAAGCTAATCAAGAAATTAAAGCAACAGCTACTAAAAGTAATAAGGTTCAAAATAAAACTTTATTACGCATTGAACCAATTTCTTTTTTATAGAAATCTGGCATTTTAGTTTTATCTAAAGTTTGATAAACGGTTTGGATTTGAGATGAAGAATCGATTTCAATCTTTTCTTGTTCATCTAATGGTTGATAAATAAAATCGTTAAGATTTCGTGGAATAAAACTTCTTGTTTGAACACCATGTTGATAACTTTGGTAATCAGCTAATCCATAATTTGCTGCAAAAACTGGTTGTTGGTATACGGGTTGGACTATTGGCTGCATATATGGTTGTTGAACATATATAGGTTGTTGATAATAAGGGTTTTGATTGTTAGGTTGTTGGTATATTTGTTGTTGTTGTTGTTGTTGTTGTTGTTGAACAATTGGTGGTTGTTGAATATAAGGTTGGGGTTGGTTTTGGTTTTGCACTTGCATTTGAGCTTGCACTTGCATCTGATTTAATTGATTTTGAGCCATTAAAACTGGTTCATTTTGATTTAAAGCATAATTTTGATTAACTATTGCTTGTTGGTTGTTAAATGAACCTAGTTGTTGGTTAGTTTGATTAACTACTGGATTAGGATTTTGTTGTTGAACTAATTGATTATCATTTCTTATTACAAAAGCTGTTTGATTATCTACATCATTAAAATCAGCAATAAATTCTTCAGTATTTAAAACTCTACGGTTGAATTTAGATTGATTATTATTAGTTGTATTATTGGTTTGGTTATTGTTTTGATTGTTTCAATCTCTATCACGTGACATCAAACCACCCCTATCTTATTATTTAATAATTATATAAAAATTTAATAACTTACAAAATAATAAAAAAAGCAAGGAATTTAATTCCTCACTTTAAAACTCTTTATTTTGTTATTTATGCTTATCTTTTTTAAGCTTTATTACTATCTTCACTAACTACTTGATTAGATGAAAGAGTGCATGCATTCTTATCTAATTTAACTTTAGTAGTTCCTGCGTGACGGTGTCATGATTTATAATCTTTAGCTTCTGCAGCAATTGCTTCACATTCACAAGGATAAACATTAGCTAAACCATATGCATCTTCATTATGGTTAATGATATCAATGTGTGATAATTGTTCAGTTGCACTTAATCGTGGTCTTGTAATAAAGACAATAATTATTGTTAGTACAAACGCATAAGCTGCTGCAAGTGCAGTTGCACCGACTTGGATTCCGAATAAGTATCCACTAGCAGCATATGTAATAGATGGTAGAACATTAACAGATGCGAACGCACCAATTAAGATTGAACCAGTTACCCCACCCATACCGTGAACTGCTCACACTTCAAGTGAGTCATCAAAGTGGAAGTGGTGCATTAATTTAGCACATGAGAAGCAAACTAGAACCGCAGCTACACCAACAGGAACAGATGCTCAAATTGGAATATATCCTGCAGCTGGTGTAATTGTTGCTAATCCAGCAATTGCTCCAGTTACAAGTCCAACTGATGTTGGTTTGTGGTTTTTGTTAAAGATTGTTTCACAAATTGCTCAACCAACCATACCGATTGCTAAAGCAATAATTGTATTAATTCATGATGTTGGTGCAACAGATAAGAAGTAAGATACTTTTTCTTTTACACCAGGTAAGGTTTCGATTTCATTTGAAGTAAATGCTGAACCACCAACATTGAATCCAAATCAACCAAAGAATAGTAATGTTGCTCCAACAACAACCATTGGAATGTTGTTTGAACGGTTTTTATCGCTCTTTAAAATCACACGTTTACCAAGCACGAATGAAGTTGCTAAAGCTCCAAATCCTGCTGTTGTATGAATTACAATCCCACCAGCGAAATCTAAAACCCCAGCAGCTGCAAGGAATCCTTGACCTCAAATTCAGTGTGCGAATGGAATGTAAATAAAGTATTGTCATAATACAAGGTAGACAATATAGTTTCTAAATTTCATACGATCAGCGAATGCTCCAACCATTAAAGGTGGTGTAATAATTGCAAACGCTAATTGGTATGCAAAGAATAGAATTAAAGGCACGCCCCCACTAAAGTTAGAGAACACTAGCCCAACATTTCCAGCTCATCCATGAACTCCGTTTGCATCAGCAACTGATCCATCGAATAATAAGTTTCTAAATGCAAAGTAAGTAGAAATGTCACCAATTATACCTTTTCCAACTGATGGACCAAACGCAAGTGAGAATCCACCAAAAATTCAAATTAAAGTTGTTACTCCTAAAGAAATAACACATTGGTTAATAATTGTAAGTGTTGATTTTCGTCTTACTAACCCTCCATAAAATAAGGCAAGCCCTGGAGTCATTAATAAAACAAATGCAATGGCAAGTGCTGCTAACAGTGTGTTCGTTGGATTAAATCCAACAGCTTCTAGAGTTGTTCCTGTGGCTTTTAGATCAACAAACGATAATTCATGTGTTGAAAAGTAAATATCTTGATTAACACCTCAAGTTGACACTGTTATCACCCCTCTTTAGTTTAATGTTCGTGATTATTTTCTTGTTGTACATTTACTGCTTTTTTAGCTTTAGTACCTGTAGCTTGGTGTCATGATTTATCAGCTGCTTCACATTCTTCTGCTTGTGCACAAGAAGGTAATGCAATTTCAAGACCATATGCTTCTTCACCGTGTAATAATTCATCAACGTGACCTAATTGTTGTGTTGCACTTAAACGTGGTTTTGTGATGAACACAATTAAACAAGTGAATGCAAACGCATAAGCAGCAGCTAAAGCAGTTGCTCCTACTTGTAATCCAAATAGTGTACCGATTGCTTCTTCACCTTGGAGATATATTCCTGAAGCAACAGGGTCTGGATTAATTGATAATGCACCTAATTGGATACCAGGGTTTACATCAAATGATGCGAATGCACCAATTAAAATAGAACCAGTTACCCCGCCCATACCGTGAACTGCTCAAACTTCAAGCGTATCATCGAAATGGAAGTGGTGCATTAATTTAGCACATGTGAAACATACAATAACAGCCATAATACCAATTGGAACTGATGCTCAGATTGGTACATATCCTGCAGCTGGTGTAATTGTTGCTAATCCAGCAATTGCTCCAGTTACAAGTCCAACAGATGTTGGTTTGTGGTTTTTGTTGAAGATTGTTTCACAAATCGCTCAACCAACCATACCAATTGCAAGTGCAATAATTGTACTTACTCATGAAGATGTGGCTATAGTTCAAACTGCAGCATCATTACCTGCAAATCCTGATCCACCCACATTAAATCCAAATCATCCAAAGAATAGAAGAGTTGCTCCTAAAATAGTCATTGGAATGTTGTTTGGACGGCTCTTATCATTTTTAAGAAGAACACGTTTTCCTAGCACAAATGAAGCAGCTAAAGCTCCAAATCCTGCAGTTGTGTGGATTACAATACCACCCGCAAAGTCAATAACCCCAATAGCTGCAAGGAATCCTTGACCTCAAATTCAGTGTGCAAACGGAATGTAAATTAAGTATTGTCATAACACAAGGAAGACAATGTAGTTTTTGAATTTCATTCTATCTGCAAATGCCCCAACCATTAATGGTGGAGTAATAATTGCAAACGCTAATTGATAAGCGAAGAATAAAATTAATGGAACCCCATTTGTAAAGTTAGCAAAGACAATGCCCACAGGACCTGATCATCCTGCTACTCCTGATCCATCAGCACCATTAAATAAAAGGTTTCTGAATGCAAAGTAAGTAGAAATATCACCAATAATACCCTTACCAACAGAAGGACCAAACGCAAGTGAGAATCCACCAAAGATTCAAATCATTGTAGTAACCGCTAAAGAAACAACACATTGGTTAATAATTGTAAGTGTTGATTTTCGACGGACTAATCCCCCGTAGAATAAGGCTAAACCTGGTGTCATTAAAAGGACAAAGGCAATTGCTAATGAAACAAGTAATGTGCTTGTTGGATTATACCCAACACTACTTAGTTCAGTTGCAGTTGCATTTGCACTAACTCATGTAAGGGTATGTTGGCTGAAGTAGATATCTTTATCTACTCCCCAATTTGAAATTCCCATAGCAAATTTCACCTCATTAAAATAGTTATTTTTTTATATTCACACAACACGAAAAAATAAGCACGATTGCATAAGTATAAAAAAATTATATAACTAAATACAATAAAAAGGTTAAAACAAATAAAAAAACTACCAAAATCCAAAAAGATTTAATCTTTAATTTTAATATTTAAACAACTAATAACTTTTAAACTAAAAGCGGAGATAATAAAAAAATAATCCCTTTTTAGTTATAAACTAATAAGAGCTTATTAATTATTGTTTATGGAATGATAATAAGTGAGCAATTTGATCTTTAAGATTTTGTTCTTTAGTGTTTTGGTTTTGGATCTTTAAATAGTCATGATATCTTCAATAACTAATTAAGTTTTTAGCAACCGCTTTTTTAATAGCACAAGCTGGTTCGTTAATATGTAAACAGTTTGAGAATTTACAATTTTTAGCAACATTAGCAAAATCATTATAAGCGGTTGCCATTTGTTGTAATGATAAGTTGACTTCTAAACTACCAAACCCTGGTGTATCAACTAAAAACCCATCAGCAAACCTAATCAATTTAGTTGATGTTGTTGTATGTTTTCCCCGGTTTAAAAACTTAGAGATTTGTTGGGTTTTACGATCTAGACTTGGATCTAAGCGATTAATCAAAGTTGTTTTACCAACCCCACTGTTCCCAGCTAAGCAGACAGTATGATCTTTAATTAAGCTTTTAAGTTGATTAAAATCATTTTGATCACTTAAATTAAAGACAGTGTAATTATCTTTTCGATAATCATTAATAATGTTATTGATTCAAGTTTTATCTTCTACTAGATCATACTTACTAAAAGCAATATATACATTTTTAATATTTCTAGCTTCATAAAAAGCTAAGTATTTATTTAAAGCTAGTGTGTTTAAACTAGGTTCAACAATTGATACTACAACTAGCATAATATCAACATTAGCAACTTTAGGACGAACTAGTTGATTATATCGTTCTTCTAATTCTACTATTACATATTGATCATCAATTTGCTCTATGATTACATCATCTCCAACCATTGGTTTTAAGATGTGACTATCATGTAAAAAGATACCTTTTGGAACTACTTTTAGTTCTTGGTTTAGATCATAAATATAAGCAGAGAACTGATTAGCTATATTACTAACTATTTTAGCTTTCATTACTTTATATCCTTCCTACTGCTTTTAGTATGATCACAATTAATAAAATTAAAGCTAAAGCACTTAAACTAATGACAGTTAATAAAACAACTCATTTTTTTAAATACCAAGGATAGTGTTCATTTTTAATTGAATGTAATTTAATTTCATCAGCACTTTCAAACACCATCTTATTAAATGGTTTAATTAATTCTTGATTAATGATCAGATCATTTGCTTTAACTAGTTCTAGATCAGCTAAAAATTGTTTAACATTAACATATTGTAAGCATCGATCATCATTTTTTCAAGCAAAGCAACGAATTAATATGTTATCGATTCCAATTGGGATCGTAGGGTTTGATAAACTTAATGGTTTATAGTCATAGTTATATCAAGCTCTCATCTTAGCTTCATCACTACTTTTCTCATCAACAAACTTAAAGAATGGATATTGGTTAGTGATTAGTTCATATAACATTACTCCAAGTGAGTGTAAATCATAATGCTTATTATAAACATCCTTAAACAATTGATCTTTATATGTGAAACTAGAGTTGTTTTTCTTTCTTTTAGTAAGCTCTTTATAAAGATTAAGAATAGTAGGAGGGGCATATGGAACTGTACATTTAATATCATGATCAATGGTTGTTATTTTCATTTGATCATAATAAACACTAGAGATGCCATAATCAAAGATTTTAATGGTCTCTGTTTGTAAATCAATCATACAGTTTTCTGGTTTAAGATCACGGTGAATAACACTAGGTTCACTTTCGTGAAAAAGCATAATCCCATGAGCAATTTGTTTAATGAATTCAATTGCTTTAATATAACTAATACTTTTGTTTTGATTTAAGAAGTCTCTTAAAGTAATACCATTTAAGTATTCAATGACCATACAAATGGCTTTATCATTGGTTTCAAAAGAACCGAGTTCAAAGTATTCATAATAATCCACAATGTGCTTTTTAGAACTTGGATCAGCATTTTTAATTAGATTAGAAATACGAAGCTCATCATATACTAAATCAGCTTCTTTTTGGTTTTTAACAAAAATGACTTTAATTGCAACGACTCTGATAAATTCATTATTATCAGGGTTATATTGGTTAGCTTTATAAACAACTGAATACCCACCCTGACCAATTTTAGCTAGAATTTGGAATTTGTTATTTTGTATAAATTCATTAATAGCAAAAACATCCATAAACTAAACCCTAGTTATTAATTAAAAAAGCAAATGATAAGTTATCATTACTACCATTATTAATCGCTTCTTTAATAATGGTGTTTAAAAAAGTATTTTGATCAACAGATGCATTTACTTTAATTAGTTGATCATATAATAATTCTAAGTTATAGTGAAAATGAAAACCATCTGAAGATAAGAACAGGATTTGATTAGGTAATAATTCTAGTTCATAAAGATCATAACTTAGTGAGATGTTACTTGTTCTTCCAACAAATTGAGTTAATGAATAAAGGTGTTTTTGATATTTATCATAAACCTCTGCACTTGCTTTTCTTGCTCTTAGAGTTTCTAATAAGTTATTGTCAACTGTTAGTTGTTTAACATTAGAATGATCTAAAAGATAAGCTCTTGAATCACCAATGTTTAAAATAAAAGCATGATTGTTAACAATAATACTAGCTACAATCGTTGTTCCCATATTATAAGAATCTTTTTGAATTAAAACAACATTATCAATTTGCTTCTGAGCATTACGGATATTTAAAATGAATCATTTTCTGATTTGATTTAAATCAAATTCAGAAAAGTCAGTTGTTAAAAATGCATTTGTTATACAGTTCATAACAATATGAGAAGCAGCAGCTCCTCCTTGATAACCACCAAGTCCATCACAAACAATTAATAAGTGTTGTGAATATTCATTAATGATTGCATTAGAGCAATCATCATTATGTTTCCTTGTGTTTCCAATGTCTGTAATAAAACCTAATTGCATTAAAGTACTCCCTGTTCTTTTGCTCGTAGTTGACCACAAGCAGCATCAATGTCAGACCCTTTTTCTTGTCTAGTTGTTGCACGAATGTTGTTTTGGATCAAAATATTAAAGAACCGATCTACATTTTTACTTCTTTTATAACCATTTTCACTTACTGGATTATAAGGAATTAAATTAACATAGCATAACATCCCTTTTAATAAGTTAACTAATTCATAAGCATGTTCATCTTGATCATTAATTCCATCAATCATAATGTATTCAAATGTAATCTTATTATTAGTAATTTTAGTATATTCTTTAGCTGCAGCTAATAATTTTTCAATATTAAAAGCTTTATTAATTGGCATAATAGAGCTTCTTATTTGATCGTTTGGAGCATGTAAACTAATTGCTAAACCAACTTGGGGTTGGAGTTGAGTTCATTCAGCAAACTTGTGAACAAGTCCACAAGTTGAAACAGTAATTTTTCTTTTCCCAATTTCTAAACCAAAGGGATTGTTAACAATATTAATGAAGTTAGAAACATTAGGGATGTTATCAAAGGGTTCACCAATTCCCATTACAACAATATTACCAACTCGTCCTAAACTATACTCATCTAAATACTTTTGAGCTTGATAGACCTGAAGAACAATTTCTCCTGAACTTAGATTTCGTTTCTTTTTTAAAATTCCTGAAGCACAGAAGCTACATCCCATATTACAACCAACTTGGGTTGTTACACAAACAGAATAACCATATTCAAATTTCATTAAAACGGTTTCTATTTTATTACCATCAGCTAATTCAAACAAGAATTTAATTGTTCCATCTTCACTAACTTGTTTAATAACAGTTTTATGTAAATCAAAACTAAAGTTAGTTTGTAATCATTCTTTGTTTTGTTTAGATAGATTTGACATCTTATCAAAGTCTAAAGTACGGTGTTTGTAGATCCATTCATAGATCTGTTTAGCTAAATAAGGTTTTAGATTGTTTTCAATTACAATTGCTTCAAGTTGTTCTAATGTATAATCATAAAATAGAAGTGGTTTATTGGCTGATAGCATGCTTAATTACCTCAATTAATTCGTTTGCAGCTTGTTTTGGATCATCATTAATGATTTGGTATTGGTAATGGTCTTTAACATCTATTTCATTACTTGCTTTAGCTAATCGTTCTTGGATGATGCTTTCTGATTCAGTGTTTCGGTTAACTAATCGGTTTTTAAGTTCATCTAAACTTGGTGGTAATAAGAAAATTGAAACTAACCCATCATCTTTATAAGATTGAATTACTTGTAAAGCACCAACAACCTCAATTTCTAAAATAACATTTTTACCTTGGTTTCTTAACTGTTCAACATAAGCTCTTGGTGTTCCATACTTATTATTAACAAATTCAGCTCATTCGATTAGTTCATTGTTTTCAATTGCTTTTTGAAATTCATCTTCACTAACAAAGAAATAATGAACTCCGTTTTCTTCATTAGAACGCATTTTTCTTGTAGTCATTGAAACACTATAAGCTAGATTTAATTCTTGATTGTTAATAACTTGTGATAGGATGGTGTGTTTACCAACACCACTTGGACCACTAAAAACAATTAATTTTCCTTTTTTCATAATTCCCTTATATACTATTGATATTGCGTAAATTCAAGCATTTTGCTTAATATCTTTATATTATAATCAATTTAAAATTTTTAATTATTATTAATATTATTAAATGTACTTAATTATTTGTTAGTGTTATTATTTAATCCTTAAGATTGAAGTATAAATAAAGCTAAAAAGTTAATTAATTTTTAATGCTTAAAAACAGGGTTGAATATGTTAAAATATTAAAGCTGTGTATTAAATAAGACCTAGTATGCAGCTTCAACCACTCAAAACAGGTTTTTTAAAATGCAATTTGCATACCTTATTGGTGAGTCTAAGTTGATAAATAAACTAAGGAGAACATTATATGTTTGCGATTTTCCAAACTGGCGGAAAGCAATATAAAGTTCAGCAAGGTGAAAAAATCTACGTTGAAAAACTAGATTTAGAAGTTGGTGCAAAAATTAAATTTGATGAAGTGATTATGGTAGAAGGTAAAATTGGAACTCCTTTTGTTAAAGGGGCATCTATTGAAGCTTCTGTTGTTAAAAATGGTAAACAACGTAAAATTCACATCATTAAATTCAAATCTAAAAAACACCACATGAAACGTCAAGGTCACAGACAGCCTTACACACAGTTAGTTATCGATGCTATTAACGTTAAATAGTTAGTTTCTTATGATCAAAATCAAAGCTTATAAAAACGCTTTAATACTAAATGGGCATGCTAATTTTAGTGCTTATGGGACAGACATTGTTTGTGCTGGAGTAAGTGCTATTGTAATTGGTGCTTTAAATTGATTTGATCGAACAACTACTAAAATCCAAATTAAAGATGGTAATTGCTTTATATCTGTTTTAGAAACTGATTTAAAACAACAAGCTTATATTGAACAAATAAGAATTCAGCTATTAGCAATGGTAGCTAATTATGGTTCATATTTGGATTTAGAAACTATTAATGAATTTTATAGAAAAGAGCATTAAAAGATATGAACAAACTTTTATGATTAACTGATTTACAGATCTTTGCTTCTAAAAAAGGGGTAGGATCATCTAAAAACGGTCGTGACTCAAATCCTAAATACTTAGGTGCTAAATTAGGAGACGGACAACCAACTAAAGCTGGACAAATTATTTATCGTCAAAGAGGTAACAAGATTTACCCAGGTCATAATGTAGGTCAAGGAAAAGACCACACATTATTCGCATTAACTGAAGGTGTTGTAAAATACACTAAGTTCATGGGTAACAAAACTAAAGTTAGTGTGTTACCAAAAGAAGAAATTTAATTTTCTTAATACAAAAGCAGAACACTTAGGATTAGTTTCCTAGGTGTTTTTTTATTCTGTTAATAATTTATTCATAGTTTAGTTTTTGGATTTTTTATGAGATTTGTTGAATTTAAAATCGTAATTTTAAGGGTCTTTTATAAGGTTTGCTTTGATATTTTTAGTAAATTAGCTAGTTTATTAATATCAAACCCTCTTATTTTATTCTTACCAATAACTTTTATTACTTGTATTAGAATAGATAATTCTTTTGAATAAGACGTTATGTTTGTATTAGTTGTATGTTTAAATGTGATTTTTTATTTAAACATATGTACTTTATATATGGTTAATTTATTTTGTTTTTAAAGAACTATAGCACAAACAATTAAGCACAAAAAGCAACATTAATAGCCCCACTATAAAACACCTTTAACCGGAACATTTACCTAGAAAGTCCTTTTTTTTNTTTTT
>NZ_JFDP01000051.1 GCF_000731915.1 Ureaplasma diversum NCTC 246 | reverse complement strand
TGGCACTAACAAAAGTGATGGGTAAAGCCAAACCAGCAACACAAAGTGCTAAATAACGTTTTTTGTTATTTACTTTCATATCTTTATACCTCTTATTTTTTATTTGCAACAAGGTTGTCAATAATGAAGTATTTAATTGGTTGACCGCCGTGTGCCTCTTCTAAATTTTTAATAAATAGCTCTGAATATTTTCCTTTTAGTGCACTTCCAGATTCACTACCTATTTTAGCGTCTATATATTTATGTAATGAGAATTTATGTCTAAGCTCTTCTTTATATGTTGGTAAATTAGGTAGGGTATTTAAATATTCATATAAACGAAATGTCTTAAGCCCAACAACTTCATTAGTAGCTTCATTAACAAATTGTGTAGAAGTAATATAGAATCAATATCCTTCTTTGTGTAATAAATAATAAGTTGAATAAACTTCCTTAACCTTTATTTCTTTTCCATCAACAACCATAGTTTCAATATTTTTATTTTCATGTGCTTCTGGTTGGATTTTAACCATTTCAGTAAAATCATTTGTACTAACACTAACGAATTTAGTGTTTAGCCCGTTCTGAGCAACCAAATCCTCTAATGATTGGTTAACTAAAACAGTTGGGTCATCAGTTGTTTCTGGGTCAAGAATATAAATAAATTTACTAATATTAAATAAATACCACAATCAATTTTTTTCAAATAATTCAAAAGTTAGTTGATTCTTTTTATTATGTTTGTATGGTGTATTTCGGTTATATAAATCACCAGGGAATGAACTACTATCATTTTCATTATTTAAATTGTTGTTATAAATAAATGTTTCACGAACTTCTGTTAAATAACCATCATCAATAGCCATTTGACTACGAATGTATTTGTTCCGTTGTTGTTCATTTGGATAAATATCTTTAAGAAGATTGTTTATACTACTATTGCTTAAAAATCGTTTTCAAGCACTTTCATGTTTATTCTTTGGCTGGATTAATGATTGATTAAAAATTGAAGCATTATCTGTTTGGCTTTTAACTTCTTGGTTACAAGCAATTAAAATAGCTGGAGCTGCTGCTATTGGTAAACCCATTAAACTGATTAACCCATATTTCATATATTTTTTCATTATTTTTTAGCACTCCTATAAATCATTAACATTTTTGCAGGATAACCATATTGAGCAGTAATCTTGTCTTCAAATACTTCATAGTATTGTTGATCCCCATGGATGAATGATAAGTGGAATACATTAGTAATGATTGGAACAGAAATTTTAGCCCGAACATCTTTTGGTTTAAATTGGATTACATATGGAAGGATTTCAATACCTACATCATGTCCAGAAATTGCTTCTGCATAAACACGCACTCAGAACATAACATTGTTCTTAACAATGAAATACTCAACATTATCATTAGTTGTTTTATGAACTTTAGATACATCAGATTCACGAATATCATCTAATAGACTATCATTGAATCTGAAATCTTCATATTGTTTAACTCGTTGAAGCTTTTCAAGATATTTTTGAGTATGTTTAGCATGTTTATTACCTTCATGAAATTCAGGTAATCGGAATCAATCAATGAAATTAAAATCAAAGTTATGAAGGTTAGTTAAAAGGAAATATCAATTCTTAGATAAGAAACGATTATATTCGTTGTTATGATCGTCAAGTTCGTTGATTTTAGCATCAGCACCAAATCTTCCTTTTAAATCTCTATATCTAGCAGCAAATCTTCTTAGTTCAGCTTCAATTTTAGCTTTATTTTCAGGAAGAGTTTGTGAGTCCACATAATCTTTAATTTCTAAATCAGACTTAAACACTTGGTTTAATAAAATCTTAAGGATTTCTTTTGATCTACGTTCTTGAACAGTTTCTGAATTATCTTTGATGTTAATTTTTTCATCAACAAATGGTCTAACAAACTCCGGATATTTAATTGGTTTGTTATCATTGTTTTGAATACTTTTTTTAGACTTAATACTTCTTAAGAAAGCTTGACCGTCAAGACTTTTTAAAGTGTAGATTTTAACTCCACTAAATTTCTTTTCTAATTCTCTTCAAGCATGATAGTTGTATTTTAATATTCTAGGAAAGATAGCAACATTAAAATTAGATTGTTCAAATTTATAGTTGAATTCTAAAGTTTGCTTATTAATAAAATCTTGAAGTTTGTTTTTATCTCATTTAGCTTCTAGTTTTTTAATCTCTTTATCTCTTTCAGCTTGATATTCTTTTTCGTCCTGGTCAATAATTGATTTTTCAAAAACATCAGCTACTGCTTTTATATCTTGAATTGGTTCTTTGAAAACTAATAAGTCATAGTCAAGTCTTGCTAGTTTTTGTTGACCACGTTTAAGTTTGATTAAACGGATTAATTTATTACCATCATATTTAATGTAGTAAACTTCTTTACTACTAAAGATTGTTCTTGTTGATGCTGGATATTTGTATAAATAAAAATCTTCAATAACAGGATTTTTGATTTTAGTAATATGATCATCTTCGTTGCGGATAATGAAATGGATTTCAGCTTCTCGTCCTTTAATTCCAGCAATTTGTTCATTAGTGTCAACAAATTTATGAATTTTAAATAACACCTTACTATCTTTTTTAGCTTGTTCTAAACGCATTTTTTCATTGTTTAGATTTAGTGTTAATTTATGATAGTTAGATAAACCAGCATCTGTAGTTGAACCATCACTTAGTTTAATGTGTGCAACAGTGTAATTAGCTCAAGGACTGATGCTTTCTAAGTTAAATGAAGCTAAACCAAAACTATCTGTAGTTGTATTTACTTCTACATAGTTGTTTTGTTGATCTTTAAGTACTAAATCAACACTTTTATTAGCATGATTAGCTCCCATTTGAACATGCATTACTAATTCTTTATTAACTAATTCAGTTACTTTATTAAATGCTCTATTATCTAAAGTTTTAGAATAAACACTTTCTATAATACCCCGATCAGTTAATGGGTTATATCCTACATATTCATAAGCATATCCCTTAGGAAGTAGTGATGTATCAAACTCAATTTCGTTTTTTTCATTAATCTTAGCTTTGAATTTATATTTAGAATTAATGAAACTACTTTGTTCAAGATCATTCTTTCTAAACTTATCATGTTCATAAGGTCAAAGCATAAATTCTAGATTATTTGCATTCTTAAGCATTCAATATCAGTTACTTGTGATATTTCTAAATAAGAAGTCTCTAGAACGTAATCTTGTTCTTTTGTATCGAACATTTAGTTTTAGTTGACCTTCAACATAATCAGTTAACCCTTTAGTTCGATGTGGGTGGTAGTAAGTTAGAGCTGATTTAAGTTCAGAGAGTTGTTGTTCTTGGATTTGGTTTTGACCAAAAACAAACTGATCTACTTCATCTTCATCTTGATCAAAGAAACTAGATAATAGTTCCTTAACTTTGATTTGTTTATTGAAGTGAAGTGATTTATCTAATTCAGATTCTTCACTGCTTTGTTCAACAGTTTCATTAGCTGTTTGCTTATTAGCACTTAGTGTTGTAGCTAATACTGCACTTGTAATGATACTAGCTCCAACTATCCCTCCAGCTACAAATAATCATTTCTTATTAAACTTTTTCAATTTCACCACTTCCTTTTTTTACTACTCCATCTATTGGAGTATCATCAAAGTTAGAAAATGGGTTCTTAGCATTCTTATATTCATCATTATCTTTAATAATTAATTCATAGTAAATTGATTCTAGATCTTTAGTCTTAGGACCAGTGTAGATCAGATTACCTTTATGAATTAATGTTAAAGAGTTAACATAATCTTCCATTTCTTTAAGGATGTGTGAACAAACAAAGATCGTTTTCCCTTGCTTGTTTAGATCATGTAATATATCAAATACTTCAAACCGAGCAGATGGGTCTAAGTTAGCTGTTGGCTCATCTAAAATAATTAATTCTGGATCATGAATTAAAGCTTGGATTAATAACACCTTTTTCTTTTGCCCAGAAGAGAAGTTAACTGGTTTTTTATCTTTAAGGAATAAAATTCCAAATTTATCTAAATAGTTTAGAATTTTCTCTTTTGCTACTTTAGCTGGTACTTTAGATAAAAGAGCTAATGAGTATAAATAATCAAAAGTTGTTAATTCAGAAGGGAATAGAGCATTTTCAGGCACATACCCTAGTTTATCTTTTGATTCTGGTGTTTTATTATCAAACCCACCAATTAAGATTTCTCCATCATAGTATGCATAAGCATTAATAATACTTTTAATGGTTGTTGTTTTACCAGATCCATTTTCTCCTAAGAAGGCGTGAATTTCACCCTTCTTAATATTAAATGATAAATTTCTTACCCCTTGGGTTGAACCTTTATAGATTTTAGTTAAGTTTTTAACTTCAAGGATATTATCAGGATTATGGTTGATTCTATCTTCAGTTTGAAGTTCTGGTTTAGATAAAGTCATTACTTGTAATCCTTTCTAGTATAACCAAAGTAAGCACCTACTAATAAAGCAGCTACAATAGCAATTCAAATTAAACTATAGAATCCTTTTGAAATAACCCGGTTAGCTTGTTGTACAGATTTAACTTCTTCAACAGCTTGGAATAAGTAGTTATCACTATCTTCTAGTTCATAACGATATACAATCGTTCTGATTTTTCTTTCTCTAACTACTCCTTCACCACTATCTTTTTCAGTAACTTCTTTTGGATATTGAGTAACAGCATAGTTTTTATATCCACCAATGAAGTAGTTATGTCCATCAACAAACACTTTGATTTTTTGTGGAGCATATCCATTTTGTTCATTATCGTTTTTTAAGATCTTATCTAATATTACTGAGTCTTGGTGATTGAAGTATAGATAATATAACATTGTTGTAATTAAGTAGATTTTCTTTTCTGTTTGGTTTTTGATTTCTCGTGGGTTGATGATTTCTTTAAATAGTTCAGCTCCACTTTCTTTATCTACTAAATTAATAAATGTTTTGTCATATCCTGCACTTGCAATATTAGAGATGATTTCAAGGATTTTAGCTTTTGTTAAGTTCTCAGATCCTTCTAAGCTTTGTAGACGAGTTTCATAGAAGTCTTTAGCTTTTTCTAAGAAAACAGGAGATTCAAGAGCATCTTTAACAATTGATCATTTAATTTTTCCAACTAAGTTATCAGGAGAAGCAAAGATGTTGTTATCTTCAGCAAATGTTACATTAACATCATTTGCTTTTTCACGTGCATAAATGATTTCGCGATCTTGGACTGAGAAATCTGATTGTTCACTAATAATTGATCGGTTTTTAAGTAAACCAGGAACAATGTATCGTTGAGATTCTTGGTTATCAATAACTACTGGTTTTAAACTAAGACCTAGTGGGTTATCTGATATAAAGTAGTTAAATTCTTTAGATGGTTGGTCGTTGTAGTATAAATAGTTTTTTAAGTTATTTTCTTCACGACTTGCTGCTACCCCAATTGGGTCTTTATCACGTTGTGCAAAAACATCAATTAATTGGTAAGGAATAAATAATCAAGAAATTGCTTGTCAGCTAACAGCTGAAGATTTTGAGTGGCTGTAGATTTGATTTAATAAATCAACTTGACGTTGAGTAAATTTCTTTCTACTAGCATCTTCTGGATTAATCTTAGGAATAAGAATGTATTCATCCTTATTATTGTTTAAATAGAATTTTTCAACATCAGCAACTGTTCCTGAGTCATATTCTCTTTTTTCTAAATTTAAGAATGAAGCAATTTGGTTAGCAGATGATGTAGAGAAGACATTAGCAGCAGAACCTGCTACAAGTAATGGTAAGAAAACCATAATTGGAGTAATCATAGCAATCTTAGAAGATTGTTTTAAAGCAATAAGTATTGCTATTAAACCAAATAATAAATATGTAAACAATGTAGAGAAGAAGGTTGAAACATATCAATAATTAACACTTGCTGCATATGGATAATTACTAGCATAGAAGATGATTCCGCCTAAGAATGCAACTATGCTTCATAATACTCCAATGAAGCAGAAGAAACCTAATTTAGTAATAATTACATTTTGTCTTGAAATACTTTTCGAGAATACTAAAATATCGATCCCTTCTTTAGCTAAGTCTTTGAAAATATTCAAAGCCTTAATTGAAGCAAAGATCACACTTAAGAATAATGTGATAAATATGTTTACATATGAAATGATTAAGAATGTACTTAAATCTTTAGAAACAAAACGAGCTATAAGTGTAAGAATAATAATTAAACCCATTAAAACAACAGGTAACACTATAGAGCTGTTCTTTTTGAAAATAATTTTTGCTAAAAATTTTGAGTATAAATAACTCGAGTTTACTTTTTTAGCAAATGAATTCGTAGATTGATTCATTTAATTTGTATTCTTTCATTAGATAGTTGATAATTGATTTATAAGATTAGGGTTAATACGAATTTATAGGGTGTGTTCGTATTTTGTGGGGTGTTATTTAAAATTTATTGTTTTGGTATTATAACAACAAGACCTTTAGATGATAGGTCGATAGTTTCAACAACATCAAGATCTTCATTTAAAAATTCAAGTTTAGTAAGATGAGCTTTATTTTCCTGATCGTTTTTAGTAAATTCTTTAACGATGTATTGTGGGATTTCAATTTCTTGTAAGTCACCTTTTCCTGGTTCAGGGGTAGAAACATCTTTAAATTCAACCTTACCAATTTCTTTAAAACCGCCAGAAGATTTTGGTTTTGATATAGCTAAGCTAGGTGTTCCTGACACTTTCTTTTCAACATAAGCTTTAAAAGTATATTTTCCATCTTTTAAAGTTGCAGTTATTTCAGTAGCGTTATTTTCGAATCAAACACCATTACCATCTTTTGCGTTAGTACTGCTTGAAGGATTATTTGCTGGATCGTTTTGAACAACAGGTTTACTAGATCCGGCTGAACCCCCCCCTTCTACAACCGGTGTTATCTCGTTGCTAATTGATGAATCAAAATGTCGTATTTCTTTTTCTTTACCTTCTAAATCTGTAATGTTTACTCTTCCTAATTTGTATTTTTTATTAGGTTTAATTGTACCTAAGAAAGAAGGGCCAGAAAACTCTGCTTCCAAAATTTTATTTTTAATTGTAACTGCTTTAGTATTCAATGGTTGTTTTTCAGAAGTAACCTGTACAGATCCTTTAAATCCATCAGGAACATCAACTCTTAATTGAATATATCACTTTTTATTTTTTTGGAATATAACCATGTTAGGATCAACGAAACTAATCTTGTATCCTTCACTATCTCCTGCTTGTGGATTAGCCGGAGCTTGATCTCCTTGAAGTTGATCGCTACCACCTTTATTTGTTTCTTCAGTTCCTTGTTGTTTTCCCTTTTCCTTATTATTAGTATTGCCATTACCAACAACAGGAGACGAACCTGAACCATTATGACCCATATGGCTTGAGTGGTCGTGTTCTTCGTTTGATTTTAGAACAGTTATTTGTGTTGCTTTTAAACTTTGTGATAATTCAACATTTGTTGGGTTTGTATCTGTGTTAGTTGCATATACACTAACTTTTTTTAATGAGTAGCTTGTGTTTTCATCTAAGCTATTGAATACAACTGTAGCACTTCCTGATGTTACAGTTACTAAATCTGAAATTAAACTGTTATTTGTATTTGTAGATTGTGATGTTAATTCAACTTTAACTAACTTGCTATCAGCATTTGTAATTTTTAATTTAAGCTCGTATTTGTTATCTGCTCTTTTAGTTAGTTTTGAGTTGCTATCAAGACTTACACTAGGTGCAGCTGTTTGTTTGTTAGTTGGTGAAGCTGGAGTAGTTTTCTTATTTTCACCACCTTTTGTCTTGTCTGTACAGCTGATTAAAACAGCACTAATTCCTGCTGCTGCAACCGTGGTTGCTATCGCTAAAGACATTCATTTATACTTGATTTTTTTTATTTTCATTGTTAATACCTTTTAAATTTCAAATTGTATAAATTATATGCCATTAATATAATCTAAATAATGTGTACATAACAAGTAAAAATACTCTTATATAATAAATATATAAGATACAAAAAATAGCAAAAAGCTAAGAAATTAATAGGTGATTAGAATAAAAAATAACCACTAATTTTAGCAGTTATTTGTGTGTAAATTGGCTTTAATTAACTGGTATATAAACCACAAGGTTTTTATTAAGAAGATTGTCTATACCTTGATCATCAAGGTCATTGTAATATTCAATCTTATTTACATAAAGTTTGATATATTTCTGATTAGATGCTTTAGCTTGGTCAAGTAAAGATTTAAGAAGAAAATCATGTATTGTAGCAACGTTTTCCTCCCCCTTAGCTATTGTAATTTCAGAGGCGTTAATTTCTAAAGTTTCATCACTAATTTCCTTTGTATCAGTTAATGAAATATTAGCTAATAAACCATCTTTAGCATCAGCAAATTTAACCTTAAAAGTGTAAGTACTATTTTCTTTTTTAGCTAATACTTGTTGGTTTATAGCTGTTACATCTAAAGCAGTATCAGCTGATAATTTAGATACATCAATATCATTTTGGTTTTGATCTTGATTCTGGCTTTGATCTACTTGATCCACATTAGCTAATCCATTCTCTTCTTGTTTAGATTCTGTACCATTAGCTGAATCAGTTGGTTGTTTTATTTCTTCTTTACTTGGTTTAGTAACATCTTGTTTATTATCAGTTTGATCATCAGTTTTTAAGAATGAAATATTGATCTTCTTAGTAGCTGGTAATAAAGCTATCTCATATGGGTCATTATCTGTCTTAGTTTTATAAACAAAAACTGATTCAATATTATATTGTTGATTAGTATCTAGTTGATTAAAAATAAGTACAGCTACATTATCAACTACATTTACTAATTCTGATTCAACTAATTGTTCAGAATTAGTTGGTTTTAGTTTAAGCTTAACAAATTGATTATTAGCATTACTGATGATTAATCTAAGCTCATATTTGTTATTTATATTCTTAACTAGTTTAGTATTATTACTAATAGCTATATTAGGTTCTAATTTAATAATATTATTAGAATTAGAACTATTATTAGGATCTACATTATTAGTTTGATCATTATCTTTTAGATAAACTGCTTTTGGTTCAGTAGTACAAGAGACAACTATAGGGACAAAAGTTGCTGTAGATAGAATAGAAATTGTAGCTAATAAGATTGTTTTTTTAATGTTTTTTGTTTGCATTTAAATAAACCTTTCAGATAGCTAATCTTATTCTTTAGTTAGTTTAATAATTTTAAATAGACAAAAAAACCAAAGCAAATACTTGCTCTGGTTAAACAACTAATCAGTCTTCCAACTAGTTGGTCTTAGTAACTAAGTTTTTTAAATTATAAAGTAACTATAGCATTAGCTAAGTGTTGTTAGTGACGAATCGTTAACTTCGCACCACTTGTTCTTTACATACAAGTATTCACTGACTATTATATCTACTTTATAGTTTCTTGTCAATACCTTTTCTTAGATCTCAGATTCATCTTCCTTCTAATTTATAGATGTTTTGTTTATTATTAATAGTTATTAAATCATTAATAATTAATATCAATTCTTGAATCTCATAACTATTACTATGTTTTTGTTTTCTTAAATAATGATTAGTTAATTGATTTAAATCAATATTAGATATAAAAAAGATTGGTAAATTGTTTTTAAAACGAGATCTTAAGATCTTAAGAATATTTTCATTATGAACAAAGTCATAATATCTTTCATTACCAAAGTTATCTAATACTAATAGATTACAATTACGCATTGCTTCATAAGCTTGTTCTAATTCTATTTTTAAATCACTATTATTAATAGCATTTAAACTATATTTAATTAATAGATCCATTTCTATATAACAAACAGAGATTTTATGTTTTAGAATAAATGAATTAATAAAAGAAGTAGTTATTCATGATTTACCAGTAATTGTATTACCTGATAAATACATTGATTCTAATTGATTGGTTTTGATTTGATTAGATAAAAAGTATAATAGTTGACTGATGCTTGGTTTGTATTGATTATCTTTAAGATTATTAAAATTTAAATATTGTTCACTAAAAGTTAGTTGATTATCTACTTTTTCAACTCATCTTAGTCAATAACATTCATTTAAAATATTGTCATTACTATTAGAAGTATAAACAACTTCTAAGTTGTTATTAAGATCTCTAATTAAATCTAAGTTTTGTGTTTGATAGTTTTCTAAATAGAAAAGTATCTTAGAATAATGATCAACAAATTCTTGTTTAGTAATGTTTAATTGTTTAATGATTGGTTCATCTTTATATGTTTCATACACTTCATTTAAACTATTTTTTAGATATAAATGTTGATTTTGCATACTTATACTCTTTAAATATCAAATAATTCTTTATAGTTAATTTTACTATTTGTTAATTCTTGTTTAGATATTAGTTTATGATTAGTGTCTGTTTTTGAAGTATTAAAACCAATATTACTATAAGCATTTTTAAGATATTGTAATAAATCAGCTAAATTATCAAAGTTATTAAGAAGGACACTATCACGAATCTTAATTAGATATTCTTTAACTAATCGTCCATGGTTTTTAATTAAAACATAATCAATGATCATATTTGCAAAAGAGTTGGGCATACACTTTAGTAAAGGTTGTATAGAATCAAGTTCATTTGAACTTAGATTTCTTTTCATTATTAAAGTAAAATACTTCTTAGGATCATATTGTTCATAATCAGAGATTACTTCACTAAAATCAGCTAAATTTGAAGACTGATTAAAAATTGCTTTATTACGTCTTATATTAACTAATAGTTTAGAACTATTATAGTTGTTTAATTGTTGGTTTAGATTGCTTTCAAATAAAGCACAATCTAAACTTATATAATCATCATTATCTTTAATGATGACACTATCACAAACAAGTTTGTAGATAAATTCATAATTATCATTAAATAAAATAAAAGCTTGTTTTAATAATTTATTAGTTTTATGATCTAGATTTAAAGATAGATTAAATTGATTAAAGATTTGATTAACTAGTTTATTAACATTAGAACTATTAGTTATTGATTGGTATTGATCACTAACATCAATAAAAGATTGATCAACAGTAGGGATTTTAGTTTGATCTATTAGGATTGCAAATTCACTATATCCTAAAGTAGATTGTAATTTAGTAGTTAGAATGTGATTGTTTAAGATTTCATTTTGATTATATGGTCTTTTTATTTCTACTAAATAGTGTTGGGGTTGGTTGATGTTTTCATAGATCTTAACTAGTTGTACATCAACAAGGATACTTAATTGATCCATTAATCTAATAGGATCGGTTTTTAAAGAACTAGATAGTTGGTTTTCAGTTAATTGAACAAAAGAATTTGTATGATTTGTTAAATGGCACAATCATAAATATAAACCAACCGGTTCTAAACCAATAATGGGAGCATAAAAATTTCATAAAGCAGCTTCATTTGCTACAAAATTAATGTTTTTTTGAATACTTAAAAACATGAATGCCCTCACCTTCATTATTGATTAAAATTAAAATAATATTGTTGTTTTACTAAATAGTCTTTTTGTTAACTATGGCTAAATTTTAAAGCTTTATTAATAAAAATAAAAGCGTAAAAATTTTTTAAAGCCACTAAAAAGCGACTTAATGACAATTATGCACAAACTAATATAAAATATAGAGCCATTAAAGCACTAAAAGCCCGCTATTTAATGATTTGAGTATAGTTTTGCACAACAAATGTGCATAACTTATACACGACTAAAAAATAATTTAACGAATTTTTAAGCTTGTTTTTGTTCTGCTTTTGTGCTAGTTAAGATATCTTAAAAACAAGATAAGCAAACAAAAAAGAAGGATTGATTTAACACCTTCTTTTATTAAAACCAAATGGTTTATATTATGCAGCTTGTTCAGCAACAGCTTTGTTTAATGCTTTTGCTGTTCGTGATTTTAAACGATTCGCTTTATTTTTATGAATTACACCCTTTGAAGCAGTCTTGTCAATCACTGAGTAAGCTTCGACAAGTTTTGATTGGTCGTTTGAATTACGTACTTTTTTTACTACTGTTCTAAGTTTTGACATTTTAGCGTGATTTTGTTTACGCACTTTTTGTGAATGTCGGTATGATTTTTCATTTGCAACAATATTTGCCATTTAATCGCCTCCTCGTAATCATTATTGCTTGAAAAGGTTAATATAGATAACCATACTATTATAGCAAATTCGACATCTATTTTAAGCAATTAGTTAATTTATAGATGTTTTAGCTACTTTTAAGCTAAAATTATACAGTAAATAGCTAATTGCTGTATTAGAAATAATATAGAGGAAAGTCCGTGCTCACACAAGCTGTGATGCTTGTAGTGTTTGTGTATGTATAATTAATAAAACATAGCATGATGTGCTCATGACGGCGGTTTTATTAATTCCTAATATTTTTTTAAAATAAAGGAATAAAACCATAAAGTGCCACAGAGACGAGTAATAGGGAAACCTATGAGATGAAACGCGGTAAACCCCACAAGTGAGAAACCTAAATTTTGGTAAGGGAGTCTAAGTTAAACAAAACGAAGTTTACTTAGGATAGATTTAGATCTATAGATAAATAATTAGCATAACTAAATATCTAGTTAACAGAACACGGCTTATCATTTACAAGCACTTATTATCTTCCCTTTTGGGAAGATTTTTTATTGTTTTGGCTCTCTCTCTCTCTCTCTCTCTCTCTTATCTATAATTCCTTTTATTTAGTTTAATTTTAAATATTTAAGATGATATCTAAAACCATTACTAATCATTAAAAAGGTGTATAAATTAATTAAATAACTATCTAATGATTTAAATCTCATATAAGGAGCTTATTTAGTTATGGATAGATCAAAAAGAACTAAAAAGATCATATTTTGAACCCTTGGTTCTATATTAATAGCTATTGTTTTAGCTACATCAATTGTTGGCATTGCTTTTCTAGCTTCTTTGCATAGAACTACTATTTCAAGACAAGTTGTTTTAGCAGATAATCATAAAACAGAACTAAAACTAAATAAACAATATAAAAAGAATGCTGTTGATCGATATAAAGCTGATTCACTTCCTTATCAGTTTTATCTTAAACATAACCAAATAGATCAAGCTAATAAATTAGTTAATGATTTTGAAACAAAATGATTAAATCACTTTGATGATTTTGAAAGTACTTATTCTTCTAAATATATTGATTATATAACCAATTATTTAAATCAAGAATTAAGATTAGAATTTAGCTCTAATCAAGAATTCAATAAATTTTACAAACAATTATTAAAAGAAGAATTCATTAAGAAGTATCAATCTTATCAAGGATTTAGTGAACAAGAATTAGATAAGATTCTTAATCAAACAAGAGATGAGTTAATCAAACAAAAACTAAGAGTTTATGAATTAACGTTAATTCAACAAAATCCTAATAAAAAATAGGGGTTGTTAAAATGAAAAAGTGAATTAAAAAGAAAAAGATCATCTTAGGTGTTGGGCTTGGTTTATTAAGTGCTGGTTATATTTCATTAATGGCTGTTGTTGGTTATGAACTTAGTAATCTAAAAACTAAGCCTTCAAAACTACTTGTACATAATACTAATTTAATAAGTGAATATAGTAAACAATCACCTAAATATTCATCACTAGATAATGAAAAACAAAAAAACTATTTATTAGATCAATTTTATAATAGTTGAAAAACAGCTCCTAAATATACTAACTTCTTAGATAATTATTTAAAAGAAGAAAAGAGTTTATGAATAAAAGATGTTTTTAGTAATAAAACACAAATTAAGTATTATGCTGTATCAATGCTTGAATATTGAACCAAAAAATTAAAAACAACCTATGGTTTAGAAAATTCATTAAATTCTTTAATATCAAGTTTAG
>NZ_JFDP01000050.1 GCF_000731915.1 Ureaplasma diversum NCTC 246 | reverse complement strand
GAAGATGAAGAGCAAGAAGTTCAAAAACCAAAAGGAATGAGGATGTAATTCTTAAATATAAGTACCATTTATGGTACTTTTTTACTGCTTTAGTCTATACTATAAATAATTAAATATTAATTTTAAGGATGATGATTTATGAATAAAAATAACAAACAAATATTAGAACAAGAGAGAGAGAGAGAGACTTTTAGCTAACTCTTCTGAACTAATCCATCAAAAAGCATTTTGAAGCTTTTATGAAAAGGGTGTTTATTTCGATGAAGATAATACAATCTTAGATAAACCATATTATGAAAAGTATTTAATTCACGGAACTGACGGAATCAATAATGGAGTTTTGTTTGAATTTAAAACAAGTTTTAATGCTAATAACACTTTACATAAAGCAATAGCGCAAGGCTTATACACTCTTAAACAATTCAATGATGATGGCTTAATTAAAATTCCACGCTATATTTGTGTTGCTACTTTTAAGCCTAAAAATTATTGATTAATTGATGGATTAAAGTATCAAGATTTTATATATAAAAACGAGAAATTAACAGCAAGTCCGAGTAATGCAAACCCTTTAGATATCAAAATTACTTTTGAACACGAAGGAGTTTGAACTGACCCTAAAGATTTAGTTAAAAAAGTAAATTCTTACCAATATTTGCCTACTAAAATAAATGAATCAAATTTTGCTAAAATTAATGATTATTTCTATTTGAACCAACCAAATCAATCTAACCATAATCCGAGCTATTTTATTAAAGATTTAGTTAAAGGTATTGATGTAGATACTATTATTAATCAACTTAAAATTGATAACAATTTTGATGAAACTAAATTAGAACAACTAACAAATAACCTTAACCAATTAAACTTAGAACCAAAGGTTCTAGATTGAGTTGAACCAATTTTCATTACTAATATGAAAGGTATTATTGCTAGTAAATGAGACCATATTGGTAGTAAACAAGCAATTAAAGATAGGGGAGCATTCTTCACCCCTGATGAGTATGCTAAAAAGATTACAGAGTATGTTTACAACTTTATCAACGAACAACCAACAACACCATATCTAATTATTGATAGATGTGTAGGAACAGGTAATCTTGAAAAGTTTTTAGATGATAGTGTTTTAGCTAATACTATTTTAAATACTTATGAATTTTCAGAATGAGTATATTTAGGAGAATTATTCAAAAATAGAGCTAAAATCATTCGCCCACCATACAACAATGCTAGCTTAATTGATGTTTACATTAATGAAAATGTAATGAGCTTAGGGGACGCATTAAGCAAGGATTTTAATGATTGATTAGCAACATATTTAGCTACTTGGAGAAAAGAAAATCCAACTGGAAGAGTACTATTTTTAGAAAATCCACCTTTTAGAGATGAAACAGCACAATCAAAATTTGTAAGTGGCAAATCTGTATCTATTAATTATGTAATTGAGCAAATCTACAAGACCAACCAATTCCCTAAAAATCAAGTGCGTGATTTATCTTTTCAATTTATTTATAGCGCTAATATGCATATGCAAGAAAACGACCAATACTGCTTAATTTCACCTATTAAATATTGAAAGCTTAATCATATTAATTTTGAGTTCGTACAAGGGTTTTTATCAAATAGAAAGCATTATAATGCTACAGATGGCGGATTACCTATTATTCGTTGAAAGAAAACAAATAACCACTCTGATGTTATCCATTTAGAAAACGCCACTATTAAAAAGGTATTTAAGCGTGTAAATGCTTTTGATATTTCACAAAACAAAGAAGATTATTATGCTAAATTATCAATTGGTAATACATTAGAACATATTGGCAACATCTTAACAAATACAGATAAAGGATTAAGCAATAGAATTTTCTATGTTAATAATGAGAACATTAAGAAAATTAGCGTTCTACATTGTGCTAGCAGTTGAAAAAGCAAATCATATTTATATGATATTTTAACAGTTATGAAAAGTGCAGACAAGCAAGAATTAGCTTGAGCAGATGAAACCTTTATAAATGATTGTTTACTCTGAACTTTACTAAGTGATACTGTAAAATGCTATAGTGATGAAACAATTAAAAATCATATTTGCTTAAGTGGAAAAGCAGCACAAATGCTTAATTCTGAGTTATTTAAAGATGTCCATAATGATTTAATAAACTCTTGAAATGAGATTATCCAAAGAGCTAAAAAAATGACAGATTACCAACCACATTATCTATATGGACTAAACCAAATTAACAAAGATTTAAATAAAAAAGTAGTTAAATACATAGACGCTTTTGGTAAACCACAGTATGGATATGAAGATGATGGATTGCTAAATTCAAGCATTCAAATCTTAAAAAATAAGCTTAAAGAGTTCTATTCAAATCATATTGAGCCAAAGCTTTTTGAGTATGAAATTTTAAAATAAGCAATAACCATTTTGCACTAAATCCTATGAAAAATTAATGCGGAAATCCGCTTTTTTTCTTTGCATTAAAGCATATAAATTTAACAAAATTAAGCAAATAAGCTACATTTTTTATATTAATGATTACCCCATTTTACTTAATTAATCGCGTGTATAACCTAGTACTAAGTACCTTTTATGGTACTATTTTTTTATATAAAAACAAGCCAATTATTTAACTAAGGAAAGAAAATAATTAGATGTTAAGTTATATCTTTAACAATCAAAATGAAGATATTTTAAGCGAACAAAATATCATAAAAACAGTACAAAACCTACTAGAAATTAAGCGAATAGAAACTATTAAAAACTTAAGAACAGAGCACCCTGAATACAAAATTGAGAAGCACAGAATACGAACAATTCACACAATTTATGGCACTATAAAAACCAAAATAACATACTTATCTAAGCCAATACCTAAGTCAAATAAAAGGAAAACTTTTGTAGTTTACCACGATGAATTTCTAAAAAGAAATAGAAGAAAACAGTACGATATTGAGTTTATAAAAAGCTTAAATTCATTCTATTTTTCACACAAAACAATCAACCAAACAGCCCCTAAAACCCCAACAACTGCATTGCTTAGATATTATATAAATCAAGAAAACAACACCCAATTATTGGATTTAAATAGCCAAAATGAAGCTTTAATAAACAAGCAAATTAATGAATTCAAACAGCTAAAAAACTGCACTTTTAAGCTTGAAATTGATGATACATTTTTGAAATTTAACAACCAACAAAAGCGTCTAAAACACAAAATTAGAATGCTAATTTTACACCCTATATTTGCCAACCAAAACAAAATTGACTATTCAAAAGCTATGGCATTTTATGTTATAGAACCTACTAATAGCAGCAATAATAAACCCATCAAAGAGCTAGCAAACCAACTCAAAAATACCCTAGCAAAGTGTTCAATTGACCCTGCTAAAATACTTATAAATGGCGATGGAGCTACTTGAATGAAAACCCTAAAAAGGGAGCTAAATTGCACTCTGAAGCTTGACAAATTCCATTTAATCCATCAGCTTAAAAAAGCTTTTTCATATTGAAAAGGGGGTTTAAAATGTATCAAAAACCTATTCAAAAAGTTCAAGCCAAAGGGGTTAAATTTCAACACGTGGTACTCTTTTTTTAATGATGTTTTGAGCAATAAAAGCTATTCTGAATATCTAAAAAGTGTTGAAATTTTCATCAGCCAGCTAGCTAAATACAACCCAACAAAAGAACAGAAAAAGGTTATAAACGACTTTTTTGCATATGTAGAAAACAACCAAACTAGTATATGAAACGCTAGTGGAGAGCGTCTAGAAAGTAGCAGTTATACAGAACATTTCATCTATAAAACGGTTAAAAAGATACACACTAACAAGCAAGCGACCTATAGTTTAAGATTATTCAAAAACCTAATGATTTACAACAACCAGAAGCACAAAATAGCAACTATTTTCTTAAATTAACAACTAGAGAAGCCTGAGTATCTTTTTTGGTACCTTTTTTGTAATTTTATATTTTATATTATAAAATATATTTAACCAAGGTATTTATTTTAGTACCCATTAAATCAAGGAAGTATCTTTTTTAGTACCCAATCTAGCACATTTATTAATTTATATTATAAATTAATCTTTTCATAGACACACAAAAGTACCTATTTTAGTACCAGGGGGTTATTTTCTCGCGCGCCCACGCCCACCTTGTAGGCAAGATAAGGGGGTGATACCTATTCCTACCGGAAAATCACCTTTATTTATATAATATATAAATAATAAATATCTTACAGGAGGGACCTGGCACCAAAAACAGATACCTGGAGAGTACCTAGACCTACTTTTTTAGCTTAGTAATTTACTTAGTAAATTAAATCTATAGCAATTTGCAAAAAAATTTCAAAATTACAAAAAAGTATGTTTTTTAACCCCGTTCTTAAAAAGTGTGCTATTATATACTTAGCGAGAAAGCAGCAACACTACTGAAAAAAGTGTTTACTATTCTCACAGACCTAGATTTTTTAGCTCCGAAAAGTTACTCGTTCATAGTTATTATTAAAATATAATTGTGCATTTTGATTTAATTTATAACTTTTTCCTGTTCCAGGAGCTCCAAAGAAAATAAGATTTCTAGGAAATGGAATTTCTTGATTTTCAATAATTTCGTTATGCGATTCTATTGATTCATTGTCATTATATAAAGGTTGAATTTCAACATATTTATTACCCTTTTTTAAAACAGATCGAAGCATATCCGCCTGAATGTAAGCAATAAATTCTTCCTTAGTATATTTAGTTTCCCCTATAACATATAAATCATCATTTTCAATATATTTGATCTTCATAAATACCCCATTAAATATTTTTTAGGAATTTTATTATTGTCTTTTTTCTACGAACAGAATACATATCAATAGAATTTAATAATTTATCTAATGATTCCTTCTTTATTCTTATCTGGTCATTCTTTTTATGATTACTATCACGCCTGTTTAAATTAACATAAATTTCTGATAATTTTAAAATTTCAACAATTAGATTTTGTTTATTATAATTTCGGTCAACATCAATAGATAAATAGTTAGAAGTTGTATCATATGATGATCTTCCATCAAAACAACCACGAATAAATGCTGCCCTAATTTGCTCGTTAGAATTTTTTATACTATTAACTTTATTAGTTAAGATATCAATACATTTTTCAGTAGATACATTAGTTTTTTCAATAAGTATAGTAAACCCATCTTTTGAAGAAATTTGAAATTCAGAACTATCGTTTGATTTAATTTCAGGTTTAATCATACTCATATATTTATTAATGAGTTTTATTATTAATAAAAAGTGGCTAGCTAATTCATCATCTGAAACCATCCCACTGTT
>NZ_JFDP01000049.1 GCF_000731915.1 Ureaplasma diversum NCTC 246 | reverse complement strand
ATATTCATCAACAATATTTAAACTTGTTCTTCTTTCACCCCAAGGAAGTGTTAGACTACCCCAAACATCAGCATCTGATACTTTATAGTCCTTAAATTCTTCTGTGTTAAAGATATCTTCTTTAATTAAATCGATAATTTGAAGAACATTATAACCTTTATCTAATAGTTCATTATCATATATATAATGATAAACAGGGTAGTTAATTCTATATCTTAACTCTTCATTTACTATATAAATACCATCTTTAATAGAATTTAATTCTGCTGCTTGGTGCGTTTTCTTAAAATAATCAGCTACAAACTTATTAACTTTTCCTATGGTTTCACTGTTAGTTAAATTATCGTACCATCCTTTTTCTTGGTTAAAACTAGCTTCGCTTGCATATAGCAATTCTGGTTCAATAATAGGTTCTTGTTTATCGTTATATCCTACAATACTTACATTCATTAATGAGATGTGGTCATTTTTAAGGTTTTTTTCAATTTCATTGATAATTTGTGTAGCGTAATTAAAAGGAAGTTCATCTACACTTAAAGTCTTATTATTTCCATAAGCGACTTCAAAATCTTTTCCACGCATTCCAAAAATTTGTGAACAGTCAAGTAGACTATCTTTAAAAAATAAAGAATCAGAATTTGTCGCACTTGCAGGAATGAGAATTTCTGTTGGTAATTTATCTCTTATTATTCCTTTTTTATTAGCACTGCGTGCTTTAACAAAATAATACATATCCTCGTTATCGTTATATCAAATAACAACAGGATGTCTATCTATTGGTTGCCCATAAACATTAAAAAGTATATTATGTCTTGGCATATAAGGTGTAAATTTATCAAATTCCATAATGAACACTCACTTTTAATATTAAATTAATATTTAATATTATATCAGAAAAACAAAAAAGGTACTTGATTTAGTACCTTTGATGTTATTTAACTTTGTTTTTGAATTTTCTAACATAAATGTATCAGCTTAAAAAACCAATTCCACCTAAAACTAATAAGCCAATTGGAACAAAGATAGCAGTAAATGTTTTAACTTTTTTCTCATATTCAGCTTGTTCTTTTTCAGCTGGTGTTAAGTCTCTGTTAATTTTCTTTCTTTTTAGTGGATTTTTGTCTAAATCATCAATAACACTGTTAGTGTTGTTTTTATTAAAGACAGCTACTAAAGCTTGATTTTTAGAGATGTTAGGTGATGGTAATAAAACTAGATTATCTTTAATTCCGTCTGGATTAATTGCTCCAATTTTCCGAACTAATTTATCTAGTTCTTTTGAGTTAATTGTGTAATGTTCTTCAATATTAAGTTGGTATTTTTCAGATACATTCTTAGCGATATCATCATAAATACTTTGTCTTAGTTTTGAGAGAACGTTAGTTTCATAATTAAGTTGATTTAGTTTAATAGTTGATAAATCAATTAATGCTATGTTTTTGTTATTGTTGTTTGTTGAGTTTTGATTAGAAGAAGAATTGTTAGAACCATTTGTTGATGGTTTGTTCTTTTCTTTTAATTTAACTGTATCTAAATCGTCAACTACATCTTTGTCTTTATTTAAGTTATAAACATCAACATCTTTGTAGTTAGTTGTTCTGTTAATAATTGAATTTAGCTTTAAATGTGATGGGATACCATTAGGATTTTTAGTTGCAATTAACCGCACTAAACTATCTAATTCTGTTAGTTTAATATTGTAATCAATATTAATTTTTAGATTGTATTTTGTTTCTATGCTAGATGTTATATCATCATAAATTTGTTGTCGTAATTTAGATAAGATATGTTCTTGATATTCAAATCGGTCTAAGTTTATTTGGCTTAAATCAAAAAGATTGATGATTGAGTTTGAATTGTGTAAACTACTATTCTCTGTATCATTTTCAACTTGTCCATAATCATTGATTACTTTGAGTGTTGTGTGATTTTTGATTTTAGCGTTTAGTCCAACTACTTTAAAAGTAAAGGTAGCGTCTTTTTTAACCGATAGCACATCTAGTCCGTGTTCAAAATCAACAATATTTACATCATTACCATAATGAATTTTCTTAAGTGCTAATGCACTGTTTAAATGGTCAATAATTGCTTGCTTAACTTCGCTACGCTTTTGTTTGTTGACGTGCAGTTCTGTTAGTTTAACACTTGATAAGTCGATTTCTTGTAATAGTTGTTGATAAACATTGTTATAAACACTAATTTGATGTACTCCAAAGTAAGGGTCTTTTGCTACTAATTTAAGTAAAGATGATGGTGCTTTGGTTGCAGGGTCTTTATCTTTAAGTTCGTATACATACGCCCTTTCTTTAACTACCTGGTCTAGATTTGCTATTGTGTAATGTTCGTCTAGTTTTAGATTTAAATCACTTTCAAGTTTTTGTTTAATTGTATTAGTTAGATGAGTTTTGATTTCTTCTTGCTCTGTTAATCCTGCTAAGTTGATGTTATCTAATAATAAATTTTCAAAAATGTTAGTTGGTAATCTAGGACTATCTATAATTTCTTTGTGAGTTGAATATGTTTTATCGCCAAATGTGTCAACAATGATTTTGATATCATTAGGAACAACAAATGCGGCTTTTAATTCGTCAGACGGTTTGAATGTAGCTTTAATTGTTAATTGCTTAGTTGTATTAGAATATGAAATTTCATATTCTAGATGTTTTTTAGCTCTATCATCTGCAATAATATAATCCTGGATTGAGTTATTTAAAGTTGAGAGAAAATCTTCTTCTTTAACTGTGGTCGCTAGATTTTTAATTGCATTTGCATTAACATTAAAGTTTAAAACAGGGGCGTCTTTATATTTAGGATTAAAATAGTTAGGTAATTTAAAGCTCTCTGTTGATAATTTGTATTTTGAATTAACAGCATTAAAAGATAAACTAACTCTTAAATCATCATTATCAATAGCTAAATATACCATTAAATACTTGTTATAATCTTTCACTCCATTTAAGGTTAAATGTTTTTCTTTAAATTTCTCATTAGGTGAATAGTAATTTCTTTGATATGGCAACGAATGGTCTATTTCTTGTGCTTCAAATTCTGCTTTTAATTGTTCTTTAGTGTATCTTCCACCTGCAAAGTCGTGAAGTTGTGGTGTTAAATATACATCTTCATTAGCAGCATAAATCTTATGTTGATAAATAACAAATTCTTTATAGTATTCTAAAACATCTTCATAGTTAAGTTTATTGATATCAACTTGCTTATATTTTTTTCTAATATAATGTTTAAGTTCAAATCCGTGCTCTGTTTCTCAGAACGGGTCAAGCTTATAAGTATATCTACCACGTCATCTGTAATTAATTTTTTCTTGAGATTGAATGTGGTCTGTGAAATAAGTTTGCGGACTTGTGTTTTCTTTAATTAAAACTAACTTAAAATTACTTAATCCTTTATCTGTATGTGATACAAATAATCAAATACCACTTTCACTGAAATAACTATAATCTGATGTTTTAGGGTTTAGCTCATCATACCAAACATAACTTTTACCATTATGGAACTTTTTAATACCCCATACTAATTTGTTATCACTAGTTCGTGCTTCTTCAATTTTAAATCGATAATATTTTTCTGTATTACCTAATAATTGCTTCAATCCACCTTTTCCTAAAACAACTGCTTCTGCAATCATTCCCCCTTTTTGATTACCAAATCCACGTTCATTCTTTTCTGCAATGATAGTGTTTTGTGGTGTATAGATAAATCGTGCAAAAGGGGGTAGTTTGTTTGTTGCATTAAATCTTTTTCATTTATCTGCAAGCTCTGGAATATCATTGATTGTTTTAGGTTTGTTAGCTTCATCAAAATATTCATCTTCATTGATTTTAAATCAGACGATTTGCTTTTTAGTCCCTGTCTTAGGGTCAATTGACGGGTCGTATAACGGGTTAGGTACTTTCTTCTTTTCTTCGTCAAACTTGATAGTACCATCTTCATTAGTTAAAAATTCAGTAATTAATCGCTTCTGGTCAGGGTTTTGTTCTGGATTTCAAGCATATCAGATATAATCTTGACTATTACCACGACTATCAACAACTAAAATGATTTCATAAATAAATTCTAAGTCTTCTTCAAAATTACCTGGTTTATTTTTATTGTAAACTTTAAATTGAATAACATACTCATTTTTCTTAGTAGAGTTAGTTTCATCTAAAGTTTTGTTTTCTTCTGCATTAGGGTCGTACCCGTGCAAAAGTACTCTATCATTATCTGCTAAACTAGTTCTATTATCTGTTAAGTTTTCATAGAATTTGAAATCAAGAACTTGAATTTTTTTGTTATTAACAAAAAGAGTTTCATTTTCGTGTGATGTTGTATTGAATTCAACTGCAACAGGGGTATGTGCAATTCATCGTCCTGCATAGTGTTTTTCAACTTGTTTTTGTTTTTCAGCACCATCTTTATCTTTATATTTAATAGTTTCAGTTTTTGTTTCGATTGTTTTAGTATCAGTAAGATCTTTAGTTAATTTATCATCAACTAAACCATATTTAACTTCATCATCTGGTTTTAAAACAGGAATAGGTTCTCTTGGATTAATAGTGCCAGTCGAACTTGTTGATGAATTTGGTTTTTTCTTAGGGTCTTCTAAATAATCAAAATTAAATCATTTACCTAAATGAATTTTTAATCTATCTTCTTTTTCTTTTGTTAAATAAAACTCATTAACTCTAGTTTTAACAATAAAATCACTTGCAAAAGGGGAAGATGAATTGTCTTCTGGATTGTATAAATATAAATCAGCAGTGTATCCAACAATACCCCGTCTAGCTTTAAGGATTAAATTATTACCTGTTGCTTGCATTTCTTTATTTCATTTATCAACGTATTCTGTGAAGATATCTCAGTTAGATTTGATATTAGCGTTTTTCTTTTTAGCATGCGCTCTATCTTCTTCTGTAATTTCAGTCCACAAATCTCCACCTGTATAGCTTTCTATAACTAAATCAGTTTCACCACGATTTCATCTTTCACGTCAATTACCTTGCCCTAGCTTATCAACTCAAGCATTTCAGTCAGTTCTGTTCTTTTCTTTACCAACAGTTCTTACACTATGAGTTGTTATTTCATAAATAACTTCAACAAATAAATATACAAGGTCTCAGTCTCTATAATATTCAGCCTTAGTACCACCACCTGCAGAAGCAATTGTAAATTCTTGTGCCGCAGGATGTTTACCTTTTCCAAAAAAGCTTATCAATATTCTTTTAGGTTTGTAATTTGGTTTAGCAAAATTATTAAATAGTTCTCTAAACTCGCTTTTTCATTTAGATAAATCTTTAAATTCACGATTATCTAGAATTTGTTCATCATGCTCTTTATTTACTACTTTTTTAGTACCCATTAAATATTCTAAAACATCAAAGCTAGTAGTTGGTGGAATATCAAAAGTTCTAATTTCATCTTCCCGATAATCTTTTTTAGTTTCTTTAGTTCAATTATCAAGCTTAACCCTTTTGTTTTCAAAGATATCATTACCTACTCATTCTTTAACATTATTTAAATTAAATTTTCCTGAGTTTATAGCAAAAGAATCTTTTAAAACTTTTGTCTCTACATTTGTAATAGGTTGTTTTGAATATCACTTTTCTGGAAAAGGTAGTCCATAGTTAGCATTTAATTCTGATTTGATTGATAATGAATTAGTTTTTTGATAAGTTGGTAGCAAAAAAGCCGTTGTTGAGCTTGCAACAACAATTCCACTTAATAGTAGTGGTAATATAGCTTTTTTGTAAACTTGCTTTCTAGACTTTTTCATTGTCTTTACTCTCTTTTAGTTCGTCTTCATTAATCATTGTTTTAAGTTGTTCAAAAAAAGCACTTTTTTGTTGATTGTATTTAACAAAATCTTGCTCTGCTAAATCAACTCACGCTCTAGAAAAATATTCAGGTTCTGCTAAGAATTCTTTATCAGGATAGTTAATAGTATCGCTATTAATTGTTGTTTCTGGTTTACTTGTAAGAATGTTAAGGATTAGATTAAGTTTTTCATTTATCGCTTTCATTCTTAAGTCCTGATAGTAGAAATCACTGTTGATTTTATTCATAAATGCACCAATTCTTACGAACAATGCACGGTTCATAGCGTGGAACATTTCATCACGAATTGAATATCAGACTGAATGTTGTTCTAAATCTTCTAAATAGTTAATAAGAATCCTTCTAATAGAATCTGATAATGTAATCTTCTTTTCTTTCGTTTCTTGCTTAAATTTTTCAAAAAGAAGAATATCTTTAGTTTTGTGTAGTTTAAATTTAACAACTACAGGTTCATTAACTACAGGTTCTTCTAAATCTTTCTGTAGCAGTTTTGCTTTGTTTTCTTTAATTTTTTTATTCATCATAATTCTTACCTATTTCTCCTTTATCGAAGAATAATTGTTTTTCATATTCGTTGTAATATGTCAATGTTCTTAGCTTAGAATAAGCGTGTAAACTGAATAAACAATTTCCAATATCACTATCTAATAAGAACAATTCTTGAGTTTTAGTTAATCCACCACTAGTTCTAAACATTTCAGCAACCGCATTTAAATCGTTTTGCTTAAGTCCAAAGAACTTAGCATATTGACAGTTCATTAGAATAGCTTGTGCTTTAGTTGAGACAATGTTAGCGTTTGTAAAGTCGCTAGGGTTTTGTGTACACAATAGCATTCCACCATTAAATTTACGAACAGTTTTTGTTAGTGTATAAACAAAGTCTAAAGTTGTTGTACTGTTAATATCAATATACATATGCAACTCATCAATAACAATAACTGTGTTTTGTTTAGGACTTGTAATGAAGTTTTTATATAGTTGATTACTTAAGAATGATAATAGGACAAATAACCCTAACTTGCTACTTACATCATCATTTTTAGAAGATAGTTTAGATGTATTAAAAATAATAAACTCACTACTTAAATCGATGTTTGTTTGTGCGTTGTAGATGTGTTCGTATTTACCATTGTTTGTAAATAGATAGCATAATCTATCATAAACACTTCTTACATACTCTTCTTTTCTATTCTTGTCTTTTTCATCAATATATTGGTAATTATCAATAGCTTGGATTAAGTCAGATAGAATAGGGTATGTGAAATCGTTTAATTCTGATACTTCATCTACATCATAACAACCTAATTCATAATACATTTCTTTAATAGTATTAATAATAATCATTATGTGGTCGTTGCTAAAGTTAGGTTCTAGAATATAGAAGAATTGTTCTAATCATTCTAAGTGTTTGTTAATTACAATAGCAGGACTGTATTCAACATCTTCATCAAATAAGTTAATTTGAATTTGTAATGGATTAATTTTTGTGTTATATCCACTACCTAAATCGATTAATGTTGCATTGAATTGTGAACCAAATCGTTTGTATTCGTTTTGCGGGTCAACAATGTAAACTTTGTTATTGTGTGCTAGATTAGCTAATACTTGTTTTTTTACATCAGTTGATTTCCCTTTTCCTGAACTACCAAGAGTAAACATATTGTAGTTTACCCGTCTTGTTGACTTTTTGTAGAACTGGTTAAAGATGATTGGTTCGTTTGTTGAATGTGTTAGTCCTTGAATTAAGAAGTTCTTATCGTTGATAGACTCATTTTCAAATGCTCAACCGTGTGCGATGTTGTAAGAACTCATTTGTACATTATCGCTAATGTTTTCTGTTGTAATTAAAGTTGATTGTGAATAAGCTTCGAATTGTCTGAATGGTAAAGATGATAGTTGAATTTTGTGTTTTTTAGCTCTAGTTAGATTATCTCTTTCAAGCTTTTGTAAACTCTTTAAATCATCACACTCATTAAGGATTAAAAGTCAAGAGTTGAATAAATTATTTTGATTAATAATTAATTGCTCTTGTAAGTATTCAATAGCTTCAAGTTGAAGCATATTAATACCCCTTTTATATTGACTTTTTGTTAGTCCTTTATTATCTTCAATTCGCTTAGAAGCTTTATCTAAAATTAATTCTTTTTGATTATCTGAATATGCACCTAAATGTCAAATGACTTTAGATTGATTGTTGAAAACAGAACTAGCTCAGTTATCATCTAACTGAATTGGTAATCCTGTAATTACTTGGACTGAACAATATTTACCATCTTTAATAAAGTGATTAAATTTGAATTTAATTTCATTAGCTTTAAGTAATTCGTCAAGCTTAACAGTCTTAACTTTTTGTTCGTTTGATTTAGCGTATTTATTAAGTAATTTAGCACCTTTTGATTTGTTGTTAATTTCAATTTCTGTTGAACTTTGAACTAGTAAATCATTAACTTTACTCTGGTCTAGTTCTAAATTGTTTAAATATGCTAAGAAGTTAACTAAGCTATGTCCCTTAAGTAAATTAGCATTAATATCCATTGTATATAAAGTATCTAAGATTGTATTAGTACTAATTTTAAGCTCATTCATATTACCGTGATAGATAACTAAGTAATAGTTGTCAACTAATGTATTTGTATCTAATAACTCTAAATCGTTTTGAACTTGTTCGTAGTATTCTAAATAGTTATAGAATGCGTCCTTGTTATTGATTTTTGCAAGTTTTCGTTCTTTTTCAAAACGTAGATTTTCTAAGTTTTTGTGGTAATCTGATAATTCTTTAGTTCGAATGATTGTTGCAAATAAATCAATTCCATCTAATAAAGTGTTAAAGCTATTTAAGAACCGGTTGCAATCTTCCTGTTCTTCAGTTCAAGGTGATTTACCAACAAATTTAATTACACTAAAGTATTTTCTACCACTTTTAAGGGGTTTAGTTTTAACAATAGTATTGTCAACAATACTATCATAAGGGATAAGTAAACTGGTTTCTTTATCCTTGTATTTCTTCTTTCTGAATAAGAAGATAAACATATAGATTAATAGAAAATAACATCTGCAGTTGTATTTAGGAATATTCATTAATAAAGGGAGTTGAGCTAAAAAGATAAATAATGTTGTTATTAGTTTCTTTCATTGGTCGTCCCCTTTTTCAAAAACATTAAAACCAATTGCTAAAGCAATTGCACCAAAAGCTAACAGTAAACCAAAATCAACAAAAGTAAAGCTTCTTCATACTAATCCTTTTTGCTTTTTAATATTTTTAGGTTGTAGCATAATTACTCCTTACTTACTTTCATTACTGGTTGTAGAATTTGACGTTGTTTGTTTTGTGTCTTCTTTTTCATCTTCAGTTGGTGTTGGATTTAAAATTTCTTGACGATGTTGTCTTTCCTTTTCACTTAAACCACCATTGTTTATTTTGGTTTCTAATTCTTTTTTAATTTGTTCTTTTCTTTCAATATCATAACTTGCATATTCTCGTCTAGCAGTGATGTTAGCAACTTTTTGTTGATGTTCTTTCAGTTTATTTGCTTTACCATCATCATCTAAACTCGGGTCTTTTTCAATTTGTTCTGCTATTGCACTATTGTATGAGAGAATTTGTGCGTCGCTTCAACCCCGAGTTGCAGCTTTTCGTCTATTATATTTAAGATTTTGAGCAATTTTTCTAGCACTATTAGGGTTCTTAGCAAATTTAGCTTCTTGATTTGCATCTAGATATTGTTCAAGAGCTTGAACATATGCAAAATCTTTTTGTTCATACAGATTTTCATTATCTTTATTTTTTTCATAAAACTCTTTAACCAACTTTTTAGCTTCTCTTTTAGTAATATTTTGATGTCTTTTTTCTTCTGGAACACCAGCACCTTCTTGCAATTTAGTTCAATCAGTTTTATATCTTAATTCATCTCGTTTTTCTCTAGATTCTTCATTGTAATCTTGTTCAGCATTAAAGTTTGCTTTTGCTTCTTCTTTAATCTTAGCTTTATCAGCTTTATTTAGTTTACCCCCGTTTGCTTGTTCAGCAGCTTTAACAGCGGCAGCTCCTGCAACAAATCCACCTAATCCACGTGCAATATTTTTAAAGACAGCAGCTTTATCACCATCACCAACAGCTTGTGCAACAGATTGCAATCCGCTAGCTACTTTAGAACCAACTTTTGCACCAAGTTTTGCAGTACCACCAACAGCTTTTTTAAGTAATTTACCACCAGCTAATGCAGCACCACCAATTGCTAATCCTGTTTGAATTAATCCTTTAGTTTCACCAAGCGTTTCTCTTGCACTTGCACTTTCTCCTAAGAATGAAGCAAAGATTTGAGATAAGTTAGTAGCAGCAATACCACCACCACAGAAAATAGCTATCATTAAAAGTAGCTTTAAAATAAAGTCTTGCGCAGAAATTAGATTAAGACTTTGTAGTGCTAGATTAACAAAGACAGAGAAAATCTGAATTCCTAAGACAAATCCAACAATAACAAAACTCTTCGCAATGAATTGGTCTTTTCACAAGCGTAGCCGTTTTCCATCATCAGCGACACCACTAGCAGCAACAAATGGTGAAATGATAAAGAGTACTAATTGTTGGAAGATTTTTTGAACAAGCGTAACAGAACCAATCCCTAAAGGGATAAGCGTAACGGTTATTATGATTAAGAATGTAAAGATTATTTCAAATCCACCACCATTTGGTAATTTTTTTCAAAAATCTTTATCTGGTGTTCAACCACCAATAGTATCTGGATTTGTTAATGGTTGTGCTTCTCACAATTGTTGTGAAATGTCTTTATATTTAAGTGGACTATACAATGAGTTCCACATAATATGACTTAATGGTTTTACATCAGAACCTAAAATTAGAGTTATCAATGCATTCATTACCATTAAAAAACCAAATAATACAAGTGGTATCATTATGATAAATAAACTGCCAATAGCACTATATTTAAGTGCACCTACTAAAGGGTTTTGTTCTTTAGATGGATTATATGTTCCAACTTTGATAATAGCTACTAAGAACATAATTCCAAAAACTACAACTGAAATAATTGCTAGTCTTGTGAATAAAGTAGGAATAACAGCTTCACTAAATGCTTGTCCGGGTTTAAGTCCAAATAGCATTGTTGATGGTAGCTCAAGAGCTAATATACCATAACCTTTTTGAACAAGGTCTAGCATTAGCATTGGTAGCTTACAAAAGACAGCTCATAACGCAGTAAAAATTCCATATCCAATATCTAAAATTATTGCGTCAAACATTTAACCACCCCCTTATTAAAAGTAAAAATGAATATGATTGTTAATTTAATAATTTATGATTAGTTAAAAGTTGTTAAGATTTTTTAATACCATTAGCAGTTGTTGATTTAATAGCTTCAATTACCACATTACCTACAATCAGTACTAAAATAATGGCAGCAACACAACTTCAAGCGATAATAATACTTTTAACTAATGCTTTTCTTTCTTCTGGATTATCTGTTTTTGTAATTTTAATTGCACGAATAATAGTGATAGCAATCACAAATAAACCGACTAATCCTGCTAATCCCCCGATAATTAAGTTAAATCAATTTTGAACTTCTCCTTCAAGACTTTCAAATGCTTTTTTAACAACATCCGCAGAACCTGTAGCTTGGTATAATGTAGACTCAATAAAATTCATATTATTTAATTTCCTTTTGATTTAGTTTGTTAATTTTTTCTTTAAAATTTTCTTTGAGATTGATTTTTAATGTATCAATATCCATATTATTCAATTTTGATGGTTGCATATGTTTTTATCTCTTCTCTGCTTAATTCGAACTCATCCTGAATGAAAAAATCAATGACTTGTTCTAAGCTATATAAATAAAGTTCGTTTTCATCTTCGTCCACTTCTACAAAATCAATGTTGTTATCGTTTTCTATACTATTAATAGTTTCAGTATGAGATTGTAAAAATGAACCATAAAGTTCTTGATTATGGACTAAGAATAAGAAGACAGATTTAGATAAAATATTTGCATTTTTAGTGAGTGTATAAAATTGATAATTAAAGTTTCTTAAGATGTATTCAAATAAGTTCTTATTATCATCAATTAAATTTGAGATGTAATTAAGGTGGGCGAGAGTTTGCTCATCTTGCTTTTCTTTTCATTCGTTTCAATTTTCCATATTATCTCCTACATTCTCATTCCCTTAGGGTTTTCAGTTTCTTGTAATTTTTTTACTAAACTATCTCTATGTTCTTTTAATTCTTCATAAGTTTTTTTAGTAATTTTTTCAATGTAGATTTGCCCTACTCTTTGTAGACTTAAAGGTTTATCACCGCGAGTATCAATATATTTTGGTTTAGGTTCTAAATTCTTAAGATTTTCTATTTTTTGCATATTTCATTGAAAACTTGCTTTTTCACTAGCATTTAATAAAGCTCCTGGTTCAAGATTTACAATTGTGTTTCATCTTTGATTTAATTTTTTCTCTAGCAATTGAACATAAAAGTCATATTTATAAATCCCTTGCTCTGCCAACCTATTTAAAAGGTTATAATTATCGCCATTACAAGCAACATCATAGATTTTGTCTGAGTACCAACAAGCAATAATTTCATTTAATTTATTAACATCTTCTAGAATTTCATTAGCTTTAAGCATATAATTTATTTCCTTTTTGATGATTAGTATTTTTTATAATTTGATTTGATTTTTTTGATGGTTTTGTTATTTAGTAATTTTTTATAAAAAAGCAAATTAAATAGTGTTAGTTCTAAAGTTAAGCAATCAAGTCCATATTGTTTTAAAAAGATATTTAACATCCCTTGCTCGTTAACATTTTTAATGTTATTTTCTTGCTTGAATTCTTCAAAAGCTTGGTTTAGTTTTTCAAGAGTTAGAATAACAAATGGTTGATTATGTTTATGTAAAGTGATATATTCTTTTAGTTTTTCAAGAGTTCAAGAATGTGAATGGATTGATACATTAGCTTGGTTAATTTCATCTTGTGTGCTTTTGTTATCATATTCATTAAGATATGTGTGAACTGCTTCTGGTTCTAAGTTCATTGCTTTTAAATAAAGTTCGCAGACGTCTTGTTCTGTGTAGTATGAAAAATCATAATTATGTGAGTGTAAGAAAAAGTAATCTGCACTTGTAATAGTTGTTGGTAAGTTAAACTTAGGTAATGCTTTTTTATATAAAGCTTTTAGTTTAGGTAATCAGACTTTAGCTTCTAAAAAGTCGTTTTTTAGTTTTCATAATGAATAATTTAATTCATAGTTGTTTTTTAAAATCCAAGTGTAAAGTTCTTTATTTGCATAAGCTTGTAGTAAGCTTTCATAAAACTCTTTAGATGGATTTGGAGTTATGATGTGATACATAAATTTCCTTTCTTATATTAAGTAGATGGTGTAGGTTGAGTTAAGTTGTATTTGATTTTGAAATAAGTTTCTGTTTCTTTAATTAACTCAAGCATTCAGTTGCTATCAATCATTAAAGCGACAATTGTGAGTGTGCCGACTAAACAAAATACAAAAGCAATTAAACATCATATCCAACCCCTTTTTTCAGCTCTTACTCTTGCTCTTTCAATTGTGTTTTTGCCAAGAGTGTTTCTATATGTTGTAAATAATGCAACTAGATTGAAAATAGCAGCTAAAGCAAAAAGCAAAATAAATGCAATAAATACCCCGTACATCTACATTCTCATTCCCTTAGGGTTTTCATCTTCTTTTTTAGGTTCTTCATCATCAAGACTAAAAGTTTTTCAGAAATCTTCAGTGTCGTTGAATTGTGTATTTTCAACTTTTTTCTCTTCCTGCTCTTCTTCTTCAACTTCTCTTCCATTTACTTGTCAATTATTAAAAACAGGTTCCTGTTCTTCTGTTGATTTTTCTTTAGTTGATAGATATTGATTAATTGATGTTGATAATTGATTGTGAATTGCTTTGCCAAACTGATGTTTTACTTTAAGTAGTTCTTCAGTGTTAATAACATTTCTGATTTTTTCAACATCTAAAGGTTTTCTTTGTTTCAGAATTGTTGCAAATTGAAAAAGTAATGCTTCTTTTGTTGCTTCTTTGAATTTTTCAACATCTGTTGTTTCAGGGATTGTGATATTAGATTTATCAATCTCTTTAGTAATGTAATCATTAAGCGTATCAATTACATTTGTGTTTTCATTTGTAGTTGGATATCTTAAGATTTCTCTTAAAGTTGTATTTAGTTCTTCAACATTACTGAATTTAAGTTTATCGAATGGAGTATTTTTTGTTCTTGGCGGGAATTTATCTCTTGGTCAGTTGATTTGTGAAATATCAAAAACATTGACAACATTGAATGTTTGTTTTGAAATAAAATCAGATGGTGCGAAGTTAGCTAACTCTTCATTTGTAAACTTTTTAACAGGAATTAGTTTTTCTTCATTATTTGCATTTTTAGTTTTAACAAATTGAAGTTCAGAACTCAAAATCAGTTTAAGTGCGTTTGAGTCCTTTTTAATGCTTGCCCCTAGTTCTTTTCAATCTGAAAAAGATTTAAGTAGCTTAGGTGTTATAGAACTAAGATTACAAGTAGCTAAAGCAGTGTTTCTAGGACTGAAATTAAATCCTAAACTAGCTTCTGTTTCTAAGTAGTTTTTGTATCTGTGTGAATTGTTTAAAACAACATTAACTGAAAATGTGCTTTGTTCTAAAGTGTTTTCAAATTGTTCTTTAATTCTTTTTGCAATTTCTTGACTATCCATAATATTTCCTTTCTATAATGGTTTAGTTTCTATTTGTTTTAAAGCTATAAATTCATTAGCTTCAAGTGGATTGGTTTTTGTTTTATAGTAAAGCCACAAAATCTCTTCTTCAGTAAAACTACAGACAGGTAAATCGAATTCATTATCAAGTTTAATATATGATTGTTTCTTAATGTTTGTGCCAATGTAAAGCAATGCTTCATTACACATTTCTCTTTCTTTTTGATAATGTGGTGTGTAAACTGTTTTCAGTTGTTCATCTCATTGCTTGATGGAATTAACATAAACATCGTATAATCACAATTGATTTTTAGCTAAAAACTTAATAAATTCTTCTAATTCGTTATCTTTGATATACTGCTTCAAATTATTTTGTTCGTATGCTTTGATTAAAAATTTATTAGTCTTTTTGTCCATAATTAAGTTGATTGATTTGGTTTAATATAAGTTCAAGTAATTTAACAACTATACTGTTCCCTGCTTGTTGATACAGGATTAAATTAGTTGTATTTTCTTTGTCTGGATAAATTATTCTAAGCTTGTTGAAATCATCATCACTAAATCCCATTAGTCTGAAGCACTCTTTTTCAGTTAGATAGCGATATAAACCATCATCTAATTTAATAATTCCTGCATTAGGTGCTCTTTGTTGTTTGGTTGTGATGGTGTAGCAATAGTCGTCAATGATTTTTACATTAATACCAATACGACTTAGCATTGATGGTTGCTTAACAATGTATTTACTATTAACATCATTATCTAAATAATGATTAATTGATTGTGGTTTAGATTTAGGTAAATCTTCAAAATCAAAGTAATTAGTGTCTAAGCAACTGATTGCAAATAATCGTTCTCTTTTTTGTGGAATACCATAATCATTTGCATTAAGAACAGCATATTTAGTGATGTATCCTAAATCTTCTAATTCTTTTAAATAGTTATAAAATGCATTTTTGTGTCTTTTATTTAAGACTGCTTTTACATTTTCTCAAATAACTCATTTAGGTTTATATTTAGCTTCTTTGATAATTCTTATTGTTTCAAATAATAAAGATGAACGTGTACCACTATCTTTATCTCCACCTTTATTGTGTCCTGCGCTACTAAAATCCTGGCAAGGAGAACCGTGCATTAGAATATCAACTGGTTCATCTTTGAGTTTATAATTGAGTACACTTTGTGGTTGATAATTTGTGTTATAGAGTTGATTGTAGCTTTTAATGCAATTGTTATCTATTTCTACACAATCGATTACTTGATGTGGAATATTTAAATTGATAATAGCTTTTCTAATTGCTCCAATTCCTGCGAATAGTTCAACAATTTTAAGCATATCTACATTCTCATTCCCTTAGGGTTTTCAACTTGTTGTTCTTTAAGCATTATTTCTGCTTCTACTTCAATATCAACTAAACAATCTTCAAGTTCTCCTAACTTGCAGTTATGATATCTTGAACTTTCTTTAACAAAGGTTTTAGCTAATTCAGATTTTCTAACAACTTCAACGTCATTTAAATATGCATTAACTCCTATCATTTCAGTGTCTTTATCACATACTTTTTCAAGAACTGGTTTAGCTAAATATGCATATTTGCTTTCAAGTCCATTTTGTTTTAAATCTTCGTGAATGATTTCATATAAATAATCTGGTTCAAAGTATTGGTTAGTATCTAAATCTTCTTCGAAAAGTTCTCTATCTTCACTATCAATTAAATAGTCGAATAAGTCATCATCTTTAATTTTTGATAAAGTGCTTAATTCATTAAGTAGTTGTTTTGATTTAGTTAAAACATCATCAATGTTTTCTTTTTGGTCAAGTTGTTTTTTCAAAGCTTTGATTTCCATTTTAATTTTGTTTAATTGAGTTATCATATTTTTCTCCTTTGGAATAGTTAATAAAGAATAAAAAATAAGCTACAACAAAAGGACTAAATTTGCATTTAGTTTTTGTCATAGCTTATTTACACACACAATTTAATTTAAGATTAAGTCATAAATCTCTCCTGGATGGTTTACATTCTTAGTTTTAGTTTTAGTTTGCGAACCTTTCTTCTTTTTCTGTATTTTCTTTTGGTTCATTTTTTATTAGTTTGAGTTGTTTCGTTTTGTTGCATATTATCTATACTCTAAAATCAGTCGTATTGATGTATTTTCACATCTTAAGCAATATTTTGTATATGAATATTCATCTTCATAGTTTCATAGATTTTTACAGAAATCACACATAAATCCAATCAATCACACTCTTTTAGCTCAGCTCATCTTTAATAAAATAGTTTTTAATCTCTTTAAAAATAGCTTCTAAAACTTGTATACAAATTGAATTACCTGCACAAAAAATCATTTTGGTTGGTGTGATTAGATTAGTGCTTTTGATTTTAAGCACATCGTTTTCACTAAATCCCATATACAAATAAGCTTCTATTTCATTGATATAGCGAATGATGTTTTCTTGTTGAAAATAGAATTTAAGTCGACTATTTGCTCCTGAAGCAGTTAATGTTGCTCCTTTGTTGATTGGTTTATAAATGTAGCTTTCTGAATTAAAGTTTGAATAATTAATTAACTTTGCTTTTGTGATATTAAAACTAGTTGTCTTAAAATCAGTGTGTTTATATTTTAGTAAGTGTTCTAAATTATTATTAGCATATGGATTGTTAATAATATCTTCTAGATTTGTACTTTTAAATGATGATTTAGTTGGTGGAAAAGTGATATCTTTGTTTTCAGTTTTAAGGATTGATAACATAAAGACACGCTCTCTATTTTGTGATGAACCATAATCAGTTGCATTTAAAATAGCATATTTACTACTATATCCTAATTTATCTAATGTTTCTATTCACTTATTAAAATCATTAATAAACTTTTTAGATACTAAACCTTTAACATTTTCTAGCAAAAGAATTTTTGGTAATCTGTCTTGATTAGATTTTAAGATACGTTCGATTTGATAAAGTAAACCACTTCTTGTTGATTCACCTAAACCTTTTTGTTTACCTTGTTGACTTAAGTCCTGACAAGGGAATGAGTAGGTAAGAATATCAATATCTTTAGGTAGTTTACTAAAAGTTGTGATATCTGTATGATTTGTTAAATGTGGATATTTAACATTAGGATATTTAAACTTAAAGTAGGTTGGATTTACATAACTATATAAATAGACAAATATTGCTTTTAGTTTATTAATGTTTAATCTTTTAAAATAGTTAGGTTTAACTACATCTTTAGCATTAGCACTAAAAGAATATTGGTTTAAAATATCTACCATTTCTTGTTTAGATAAATTCTCTTCTGGTTCTAATACTCCATAGTGAATTATCATATAACTAATAATTGCGTCAATATAGAAATCACAACTACCTAAGCTAAGCACATCACAAGTTGTATATTTATAAACATTTTTAAGAGCAAGATAGCTAGAACCAATACCACTAAACATTTCAAATAATGTTATTGTACGTTTCATTTTAAAAATCAGACTTAATCTAAAATTTACATCTTCATAGCTTTAGGTTTTTGAACTTCTTGTTCTAGTTGTGTTTGTTGGTCTGTGTAGTCTAGATTATGAGCTTTCATAAAGTTATTTAAATCTGCAATGAATTCATCTTTATTTTTGTAATCATCTTGTAAATAAGGTTTTAATTGTTCAAACATTTTTTCTCTGATTATTTCTTGATAAGCTCATTCTGTTTTAAAGTCTTCCATACTACCAAAATTTTCTTTTCACAAATCAAATGTATCTTCTAGTCCATAACCATAAACTATTTCTAAATCTATTCCATCGAGGGAAAAAATTTGTTGACTAAAATTTTCAGATGCTATATCAACAACATCGCACAAGCTGTTAATTTTTTGAGTATTGATATTCTCTACAATTTCATCATAACTTTCAGCAATCGAATCTAAGCTTAAATCTTCAATCGATACTTTTGCGTATGGTTGTACATAATTTCTAATAATGCTATTTAAAACACTAAATTCAGTTTCAGGAAAATAATTTTGTTCTGCATCTTTTAAGATTGCTTCTTTTTTGTGTTGTAGCATTTCAATCATATTATCAATTAATTTAATAACTTTGTTTTCCATAGGGTTGCTCCTTATTGTTTTGGTTGTTTTAATGTGTCGTAGAATAGTTTAGATAAGTCTTCTTTTGCTTTAGTAAAAGCGTCTGCTTTATCTCATTCATCACTGAATGATTTATTAACACTATTTAAAATTTGTAAAGCTTTAGATTCGATTGTATCTAAGTATTGTGGCGAGTTTTCTTGGCTTGCTAGTTTAGTTAATTGTTCACTTACTAGCTCTGATAGTTTGTTTAATGCTATTTCTTGTTGAGTGAATTGTGTATAAACAGTTTGAGCACGAGTTGTTCTTTGGTTATCTTCAACAGGGATTTTATCCTTTGGATTGCTTTCATTAGATGTTGATGTATCAGGGTCTTTGCTTCATCATTCTTCTTGAGAAGGAATGTTTCCATTTTCTGGGTCATATTCAGGATTTTTAGTGTCGTTTTCTAAAAATAATTCTGATGTCAAACTGTGCCTTTCAGTTCTAAGATTTTTGATTTGTTCTAAAATTTCATCAACTTTTGCTTTGTTATTAGTAGTAGGTTGGATTTGATTATCAGAAAATCCAATTTTTCTTCACAATTCATACTCTTTAATACCATTCTCAAGTAGCAATTGTTCGTATTCTTTTTCTATTTCATTAGCATTAATATGGAACATTCAACCAAGGAT
>NZ_JFDP01000048.1 GCF_000731915.1 Ureaplasma diversum NCTC 246 | reverse complement strand
CAAAATCATTCCCTTGGTCCAAAACCAATCTTTTTGTAATAGAAATCATCTTTTTTAGGAACATATTTCTCTAATTGATTCTCTTCTTTAATCTCATCTAAAAACTTTTGTTCTTTAAGGTCTTTGTCATTATCTTCTTTAGCTATTTTAAAAGTAATTTTGTCAAAAGTGAACAAGTTAGGGTCATAAGTTTTCTTAGTCTCTGTTTGAGTTTTGCTACCTTGTTGGTTAGTGATGTTCTTAGGTGTTGGATTAGGTTGAGAGATTGGAATTGGTTGATTTTTTCTTGCTAATAAAGAGCAAGATGTTGCTGTTATTGTTGCAGTTGAAATTACTGTTGTTAGTAGTAAACTACTAAGTAATATTTTTTTAAACTTAGTCATAGTTAACCTTTCTTTACCAATGCTATAAATATTATAGCATAAATTCATACCTAAGTACTTATTTAAGTACCTTGATTATGTATTATTTTGATTTTTGTATTTAGCATAAAAATTATTAATCATTAAATCTAGTTTTTCTTCACTAAATCCTGTACTTTTGTTTGTATCATCTGGATTAGTATCATTTTCATTCTTTCTAGGACTGATTGTTCGATATCTTTTTTGTTTTGGAAAATTAGGGACTGCATTGATTGATTCATATAGAAGAATGTTGTTTGTGTCATCTACTTTACTAAAGCAATAAACTATACTATCATCATTGATTAAATCTAGTTCTGTGTATAAATATGAATTATCTTGATTATCTAATTTATTATTAATAGATACTTTCTCAGTGAAATAGCTAGCGTCATCACTTATAGGACTTTTTTCCATATACCAAACTAGTAATTCATTAACTAAAGGTTGTTCGTTAAATTTGATTGCTACTCTTTTTATTTTGCTGTTAACAATCTCATCTTTTTTAGATAGTCTTAATAATCTAGTGTCGCTAAATCCATCTGGTGCATTTCCAATATCAAATTCTTTTTCTTTTCTTAGTTTTTTCTCTTCCTGCTCTTCTTCTTCTTGTTGATTTGGTTGTAGATAACTAACTAATTTAAGTGTTTTAGTATCAAAACGATTTGTTGTAATATCATCATTATCGTCATTTCTTATCATATTGATATCATAATCATCATTTTTGATGTATTGTCAAGCACCAGATGGAGCAAGTGCGATTGGTTTTGTTTTTGCACTCATAATAATCATCATATCAGGGTCTTTGTGTCTAAGTTCTGCAACACTCATTACATCTTCATCATTAGTGTGAATTGAATATGAGACTGATTTGTTAGAAATTGATTTAGATGTTTTTTCAATCTGTTTTTTACCTAGTGAGTTGCTAATGCTTTTAAGTGTGTTTTCATTATTAGTATCTAAGAAATATAATAGGGCAAATTGAGATTTAATAACTTCATCTTCTTTATTACCAACATCATATTTGCTTAATTGTTCAAAGTCTTGTAATACTGTTAAAAAGAAAATTCGTCGAGAACGAGAAATTGCTAACCAATGTGAAAAGTTGTTAATTCTAGGTAAGCTTGCGAACTCTTCTAGAATATATTGTAATGGTCTAGGTAGCTTTTGGCTTTTAGTTGTATTAGCATATTCAATTGCTTGCTGGTATAAATCACGCACTAAAATAGAGATTAAACTTTTAGCTGTATCTTTTTCGTCAGGATAACATAAGAAAATAGCAAATGGTTTGTTAGATGTTAATAGTTGCTTAAAGTCAACTTGGTGTCCACTTGTAATTTTAGCTAGGTTTTCATCTTCATTGAAGACACTAATAGCATTTGAAGCATTAGTAATAAATCCTGATAGGGTTTCATCTGCTGTTCCTTTGAATGCGTCTGCAATGGTTGCTAGTTTTGCTCAAGCTTCATTTTTGTTTTTGTTTTCATCAATAACTTTTAATCATTTTGATTTTTTAAAAGCTTCAACATTTAAAAAGCTTTGGACTAAACCAATATTTAAATAATCTAAAGTTAGTTGTTCATTCTCTAGTGAATATAGTAGTAAGAATTTAATAACAAGACGGACAATTGATTTACCTTGTGATAATCAGATTGTTTCTCCTTGTTTGCTCTCTGCTCAAGAAAATGCGTCTACTAATTCATTGACTTGTTCGTTAAATTTAGCAAATACAAATGTGTTTAGATTATCTTTATTACTTTGTAATAATTGGTAGGTTTTAGCTAAGGGATTTCATTTCACACTTTGCTTGTAATTATCTAAATAGAAAACAATTAATTCATATCCATTATCTTCTAAATGTTTCCCTGTTCTTCTTAAAATATCTTTCTTAGGGTCTGTAATTACAAAAATAGGTTTATCTTCATAATCTAATGCTGCATTGTAATACAAGTTAGGGATAATAACCTTTTCAGTTTTACCAGAACCTGATGTTCCTAAAACAACTGCGTGTACATCATTTTTAGGGTTAAGTAGATATTTCTTTTTATCTTTTAGATATGCTAAAGCGAATGCAGGTTTATTGTTTGCTTTAAATTTTTTAACAAAACTTGCTCTACTCATTCCCTCTGTTGTAAACTCATTGTAAGTTCATACACTTTCATCTTTTTTAGATGAAGTTTTAGCTTTAACACTTTTAGATAATTTAAGTAAAGCAATTAATAATATTATTCCTAATAGGATACTAACTCCAATTACTATGTAAGTTGCATTAGTAGGATAATCGAACATATGCTTAATTAATGTTAAATATGAGTTAGAACCGTTTTTGTTTCAATCTAAAAAGACTTTAAATTTAGTTTCAATACCCCAAGCTAAAGGTGCTAGTAAGAAAATAAAGAAGATAGGGGCAATGATTAAACAGATAAATGTTTTAATTGCTATTAGTCATCATTTCTTTTTCATTATTTAAGTTTATTCACTTTCATATAGTAAGGAACATTAGGTGCTTCATAAACTGTCTGATTATCCAGTTGATATGGATATTTAATGTAGTTGTTAAATAAAGCAAGTGCTTCTTGTTTCTTTTTAATAAATGCATAATAATCATCTTGATTAAGTCTGAATTGTTTGATGTATTCAGAACTACTTGGTTTGTAGTTTTTGTTTTTAACAAAAGGATTGTTATTTCTTCTAAATCTAGCTGATGGATTAATTCCTGATTTATCAATTTTAGTTTGCTTAACAAGTTCATTAACTGATTTGTATAAACACATCTTAACAACTTGGTTATAAAAGTAATGGTTTAAATCAACTTCTTCTTTTTCAACAAATTGTGTTTTTTTAAGTTTAAAGAATTCATCAGGAGATTTTGATGTTTCAAATTCACTTAAATTTGTTCTGTATTTTTTTAAAGCTTTGTTTAAATCATCATTTAATGCTACAAGTTCATTAAAGATATATTTAACTTTCTTTTGTGCTTCTTCACTTAGTTTCTTGTAAGAAATGTTCTTTTTGTCTTTAAGTTCATCTCTAATAAAATCTATACTTTGAATAAATAGAGTATGATTAGTTTTAATATCATTATATGCTTTAGGTTGGAACATACTTTTAGCATTCTTCTTTAAAGCAATCAATTGTTTTTGATTATCATACATTTCTTCAAGTGCTGCTCTATGGACGAATGATTGTTGAAAAATATGTTTAAAGTAATTAATATCTTTATTATCAAATTGCCCTTTTTGTGTATAAACAGGTTCTTTCTTTTTATTAAATCTTAAAGGTGCTTTTTCATATAAACACAGATGAATATGTGGATAGTCTGTATTCTTGTGAATAGCATAAAATCCACTAACTTGTGATGGTTTTAAATTCTTCTTTCTTAAAAGGAATGGTATGGTTGAGTTTAAGCTCTGTGCTCATTCATATTTGTTATAAAAAATGTTTTCTTTACCAAACTGTCCTAGATTAATTGTCATTTCTCAAATAATCTGCTTGTCGTTTAACTCTGCCATCTCTTTTTTAGCTTGTTCTTTGTCTACATAGTTAGCTTCTTTATCAAAGACTCTCATAAGTCCTGATAATCCTTTTGTTTCAGGCGGATTGTTTTGGAAATAATCTCTTGGTGTTAAATTGTTCTCTCTTAAGAACTTGTTAATAGCTGCTCTATCGAAAGGTTTGTCTGATTGCTTATACACTGCATTTTCTCTTGTGATGTAGTCAATAAAACGTCCACTTCTGTAAAATTCAAAGTCGTGAGAACGCTTTTGCCCTTTGATGTATTTAGGAGTAATTGAGTATTTAGCGAACAGTATTTGTGTATAAAAACCATCATTTTTCATAATTAGATTAAAATAACCCCTGTAGCGAATAAGTTATAAAAAGTAATGTAATTACACTACCACATCTACAAATTGAGATTGTAGGTGTGTTTTTGTTTGTTTTACAAGGGGGCAAGGTGCATTTTTAAGAGTGCAATTCTTTGATTTTGTTCTTTTTCCCTTGTTTTTATCAAAAAACGATTAATGATTTAGGGTTTTAGTTTGCTTTAAACAGAACAATTAATATCAATCTATCATTTTTTGAGTAGTAAATTAATCTAGCTGTTCTACTGAGATAGTGTGCTGTGCTGGTCGCTGTGCTGGCTTTTACTCTTTGTGGTAGTTCGTTCGACGGTGTTCCACACACAAAAAAGGTTTATAGGGTGTTTTGGTGCTAACCCTTTAAGTTGGTGCTTAGCATAGCTTTATTAAGCGATATCGCTTACAGTAGGGAACAGAGTGGGGTATCAAGTGGGGTATCAAGTGGAGTATCTAATTTAGTTAGTTGTTAGATTATTTAGTTAGATTAATTTATTAAGTTAAAAGTTAATTAATGAGTGTTAAATAGTTATTACTAAAGAGATTTAATATCTAGTTATATCTAGATTATCTAGAAGTAATCATATTAATACTTAAATCATAATAATACTTGGTATATCTAAAAGAGAATAGTAAATAAAACTATTATTTCTAAAAATAAATATATATCTACTTGTAAATAATTATTATTGAGATATACCTAAGAATAGTGATTAACTTTTAATTAAATGAATATATCTTTTCGGTATTCTACCAAAAATCTATATTCATTATTTTATGTTAAAAATTTGGCGTTTTAACTCCTTTAAAAATGAGCTAATAACATTGTCTGCACTAAAAAAATATGCAGTTATTAACTCATTAACTACTTTTGGCGATTATTGTTAGGTGGGGTGGATTAAGAGAAAAGTTCTTTTTGTACTGTAATTTGAAAACTAAGCTTAAATTCTGTATGCAAGATATATACATTACGTATTGGATAGAAAATTTAATTTTTTTATGCTTTAACGATTTGTATATGAAAGAATAAATAACTTTTATTAATGATGTTGACAGTTTCTAGAAAGGTTTATTTAAGCGAACAACAACTACAACAATTTTTCTAAGTAAAGAAAGGATAATTAATTTGAAATTTTAAAAGTTTTTAGTATATACCCTGCGTACAGAAAATAAGACTAGTTATGAAGTTATTTATAAATGACAATGTGCTGTGATTGTGTATACGATATATTTTGTTGTGTGTAAATAAGCTATGACAAATAAATAACTCTGAATTAGTTTTAAATTACTGACTTAGTTTGAACTTTTTTGTTTTATGCAAGCTAAATTGTCTTGTGGGACGTTTTGTTCTTCTCTATGACGCTTGATTGCATTATGTGCTAATGTGTTGATTGTTTCAACCTTTGCCATATAACAACCTAAAACATCAGATATACTTTTGATTCCTTCTTTTTCTGGAATTATGTATTTTAGCTGCTCTTCCGCTTTTTGTTTTACGTCTTCATAGATTTCTCATTCACGCTCAGTGATTTGTAATGGTTGTGTTTCTATAAATCTTTGGACTAGAACCCGCAATGAATAAAATCGTTGTTGTTCTTTATCAAAAAATCTAAGTATTGAGAATTTGTATTTCGAACTGTTTTCAAAAAGATGATTTAATGTTTTACGAATTTGGTACTGAGAACCAATCATCAAATTGTTTGAGATATGTAAATGATTTTCAATAATTCGTTCTGTTTCAGATAAAGTGCTTACTTCATTTGATTTAGTTTGCAACTTGTTTAATGCTTTAATGATTTTTTCTTTTTTAGTTTCTTGCAGTTGCATTTTTTTGTTATATGCGAACTCAAGCTGTTTTTGATTCACTAAAGCATACATTCCATAAACCACAAGGATTTGTAAATCTTCTATTGTTTGAACTTTAACATAGGTTTTTGAATTACTAGCTAGAGCGTGAGTTTTAATCATTATGCACTTGTACTTACTAAAAGCATTTGTGTTTAGTAAATCTAGTTCTATTAAAACTTTGATTGCTCTGTTAAGCGTTGTTTTTGTAAATCCCCAGTTTTGTATCAAATCGTCGTAATGTAAAAAGTCGTTAACTAGATATCTTGTTTTGCTATGTCAATATGCAATCAGAACTAAGAACAAAGCACTTTTTTGTTTTTGGAATATTTCATAATACTGTTCCCCGATTGATAATCGTTTGATTTCAACTAACTTTGCAAAATCCTGGTAATTGTATTTGTTATAAATGTTGTCTTCGTTTTTAGTCTGTAGCTGTTGAATAAAAAAATTAAGACTGTTGCTGTTTACATTGTCTAGAGATTTGAACGATTTTCTCCAAGATGAATTTAAACTTGCATTTTGCATTTCTCTTAATCCACCCCCTTTCGTAAAAAAAAAAAAAATAACCACCAATGCGAGTTGGCAGTTATTTTCACGGACTTTGTTTTCTTGCTTCCAACTTTTCATCCTAATTATATGTACGGAAACTTTGTAGGTACATATAAACCAGCAATGCAAACTAGTAATGATGAACTTAATTCTAATATTAAGTTAGTAATCAGTATTCTTAATGATAAAACTAAAACTACTCAAGAGAAATACAATACTTTATATGATGCATTTCCAAAAGATCAAAACATCTCAAAATTACCACTTTTAGTTAGTCTATATTGTGATGATGATTTTATCACTAAAGAACTAGACGGAAGCGATTGTAAAGAATCTAATGAAAAACTTCATGGAAGTGCAATAAGAAAATATGTCAATCTAATAACAGAAGAAGCTAAAAAAGAATCGATTGTATATAAATATGTTCCTGGTCCATTTATGAGATTATATGTAAATGCAATCAAAAATAGGAATACACCACACCTTTTAATAATCGAAGAAATAAACCGTGCAAATGTACCAGCGGTTTTTGGTGATGTGTTTCAATTATTAGATAGAAATAGTGTTGGAGAAAGTCAATACCACATCCAAACATCTGAAGATATGAGAAACTATCTTCAAAAAGAATTAGGCGGATCAATTGATGATTATTCAACAATTAAAATTCCAAATAATATGTACATTTGAGCAACAATGAATAATGCAGATCAAAATGTAATGCCTATGGATACCGCTTTTAAGAGAAGGTGAGATTTTCATTATCTTGGTATAAATGATGCAGCTTATCAAAATAAAGATGATTTTAAAAAATATAAATTTAAAATAAACTCATCTGAAGTGGTTCTATGAGATGACTTTAGAAAAGAGTTAAATAGTCAATTATCTCAACTAAATATCTCTGAAGATAAATTGATAGGTCCTTATTTCATCTCTAAATCTGTTTTGGATGAAAATGATATTGACAAAACAACATCAACAATAAAAGATAAGGTTTTAATGTATTTATATGATGATGTTGCTAAAGCTTATAGATCATCGCTGTTTGCAGAAAACAAATACTCTACTTATTCAGAATTATGTAAGCATTTTGATCAAAATGCACTAAGCATCTTTAAGAATAAATTAAATGTAACTTCTGAACCGATAAATAACCAATCAGCAAAAGATGTTTTAAATACATCTGATAATACAAACAATTCATAAATATTTATAGCTTTTAAAAATACAAAAATTTATGAACATAAAAATATTACGCGAACTAGATGCATTCTATTTCAAAGATCTGTTAGATTTATTTAACATGGATACTGATCAATTAAATGAAACATTAAAAACTCTTATCTATTTTAAGATTCTAAGAAAATTAACAGACCCGTCTGATAATGAACTAGATGAACTATTAGAAATAAATAATTGAAAACAATTAAACACACCAAATATTGATGATTTATATGTTTTTAAATATGTAGGGATTGTTATTGTCTCAAACACTTGCTTGATTATATATCCTAAGCATATTGATTATTATAAAGAAGATAAAGATAATAATTTTGTTGTTTTAAAACAATTCATTTCAGTTATTAAAAAATATAAATATAAAGAACAAAGAATCAATATAAATGATGATGGTTTAAAGAATAACTTTAACTTATTATCTCTTACTTTAGAATTATTAAATAACTATAATGAACATGGGTTGTATATTAACAACAAGGAGATAGTTGAAGAAAATGGGGATGGAGAAATTCTCTGAGAAAGAACAATAAATCAAAAGTCTGCTTATATCTTAGAAAATAATCTAATATATTTAGATTTATATACGTCAAACCAAATAAACAATAATGATAATTATTTCACTAATCTACACTCATGTTTATTAACAATAATGACAAATCAAATTAAAGAGGTTTTAAATATTTTAGATTTAAAACCTGTTCATCTTAATAACAAAAGAATAGAAGATTTTGGTAATAAGGAATATATTATTAGTAAGCTAAACCAAGAATTATCTTCACAATTCATAACATATAAACAAGACACTTTGATGTTGATCAAAAGATGTATTCAAGAAATAACGGATGCAAACATTTCTAACAATATTTCATTTATTGGAACTAATAATTTTAATTTAGTTTGAGAAGATGTTTGCTCAGTTGTATTTAATAATTGCATAAATAAACCTATTAAAGACTTTGAATTTAGCTATTATAAAAATAACAAAGAATCCTTATTACTTTCAGAGATCATAGCTAAACCTAATTGAAAACATATAAAATCTAACAAAGTTCATATAGCTAATAAAACTCTTAAACCAGACATTATTACTATCAATAATAAACAATTATCTATTTATGATGCTAAATACTATAAATTGATCCTTAATGAAAATGAATTAAAAAACTATCCTGCAGTTAACGATGTAATTAAGCAATATTTATATCAAGTAGCATACATAGATTTTGCTAAAGAAAATGATATAACAATTACTAATAATGCATTTTTAATGCCAATAGATGCAAATACTGTTTTAAATATAGGTAATGTTAATATTGATTTATTAGTTTTTAATGAGAATAATTTAAAGAATATAGATGTTTTGCTTTTACCTTGTAAAAAGATGTTTAAACGCTATCTTAATAATCAATTAATCACTAATATAAAAGAGTTAGATGATGAGTAAACTAATTAATAAAGTATTTTTTGTAAAGGTGTAATAGAAAAATAAGGGTAGTAGTTTTGAGTTACTGTAGCAAATTAGGATTAAAACAATCTTTTATAAATAACAGAAGATATTTAGGAAATAAATATTCTCTTTCTAATTTTATAAGAGAGATAGTTGATAAAAATTGTAAGGGTGTAAATGTTGTTATTGATATATTCAGTGGAACTGGAGCTGTCTCTAATACTTTTAAAGATAAAATAATTATTACAAATGATTTGCTATATAGTAATTACATTTGTAATTATGCCTGGTTTGGATATGAAGAATATTCAGATAAAAAATAGTTGAACTTATCTATGAATACAATCAAATAAAAACTAAAGAAAATAACTATATGCGAAAGAATTTTGCAGATACTTTTTCTCTGCAAATGATTGCAGCAAAATAGGATATATAAGAGAAGATATTGAAAAGAAATACAAAAATAATGAAATAAATTTCAAAGAGTATGCAATTTTAATTACATCACTTTTATATGCAATGGATAAGATTGCAAATACCGTTGGACACTATGACGCATACAGAAAAGATACTAACTTTAAAAAACCATTGGTGTTAAATGTTTTATTGCCTGATAAAACTATTAATCCTAATAATGTTTGTTATAACCAGGATGCAAACAAACTAATTAAAAACATAAAAGGGGATTTGTTGTACTTAGATCCTCCTTATAATTCAAGACAATATTGTGATGCATATCATTTATTAGAAAATGTAGCTCGATGAGAAAAACCTGAAGTCTTTGGTGTTACTAAAAAGATGGATAGATCATCACTTAAAAGTGATTATTGTATGTCTACAGCTACAGAAGCATTTCAAAAGCTTATTGAAAATGCAGATACAAAGTATATCTTACTTTCATATAACAATATGTCAAATAAAGGAAATGATAGATCTAATGCAAAAATATCTGATGAAGATATTATCAAAATTCTTAGCAAAAAAGGTAAAGTAACAATATTTGAATCAGATTATAAAAGCTTCTCAACTGGTAAATCAAATATAAAAGACAACAAGGAAAGACTATTTTTGTGTGAAGTATTTAGTAAAGAAGAAAAGAGAATTAATATATCATCTCCCTTTAATTATATTGGTGGCAAATTTAAACTATTAGAACAACTACAACCATTATTTAATGAAAAGGAAGTTTTTTAGATTTGTTTGCTGGCGGGGGAAATGTTGGAATAAATTCAACTTCTTCAAAAGTTATTTTTAATGATTTAAACGATAAATTAATAGATTTAATTAAATTTATAAAAGACACTAATACTGATCTTTTATTGAATCGAATAGATAATATTATTGATAAATATCAATTATCAAATACAACATTATATGGTTATTCTTATTACAATTGCAATAGTAGTAAGGGGTTAGCTGAATACAACAAAGATCAATTTATTAAATTAAGAGATGATTTTAATGCTAAGTTGATTGCAAAAGAAATAGATTATGTGATGTTATATGTATTAATGGTTTTTTCTTTTAATAACCAAATCCGTTTTAATAAAAAAGGTTTGTTTAATCTCCCTGTTGGAAAAAGAGATTTTAATTCTAAGATGAGAAGCAAACTTGTCTTATTTTCACAAAAACTAAAAACTAAAGATGTGCAATTTTCAAAGAGGGATTTTAGAGATATTTCATTAGATGATCTTTCTCAAGATACTTTTATTTATTGCGATCCCCCTTATTTAATTACAAATGCAACATACAATGAAAATTCAATGTGAACTGATTCAGATGAAGAGAGTTTACTTAAGTTTTTAGATCTAGCAAATGAAAAAGGTTTTTGTTTTGCTTTATCTAATGTTTTAGAAAGTAAGAACAAAAGAAACGATATTTTATATAACTGGATACAAAACAAAGGATATTATTGTAATTACTTAGATAAAAGTTATGCAAATAGTAATTATCACAAAAAAGATAAAAATAGTATATCTAAAGAAGTTCTAATTACTAATTATCGGATTGATACAATGAATGAATAAATTGTAAATAAAAGTATTTTTATCAAGGCTTTTAAACAACCAAAAAATATTTATAAAGCAAACACTTCTTGATTCTAAAGTTCAAGATGTTATTAAAAAATATAAATAGAATTAAGGAGAACTAGAGTATGACTAATCAAATAAAATTTATAGATTTGTTTGCTGGTATTGGTGGGTTTAGACTCGGTTTAGAAAGCAATGGTGCAAAATGCGTCTTTAGTTCTGAAATAGATGAACATGCAATAGAAATGTATAAAGCAAATTTTGGTGATAACTCAAAATGTGATATTACTTCTCTAAATCCAAATGATATACCTGATTTTGATATTTTATGTGCTGGATTTCCTTGTCAAACATTCTCAATCAGCGGTAAACAAAAAGGTTTTGAAGATGATGTTAGAGGGACGCTTTTCTTTGATATTCGTAGAATATTAAAAGCTAAAAAGCCAAAAGCATTTATATTAGAAAATGTTCAAAATTTAGAAAAGCACGATAAAGGAAATACTTTATTTGTAATGATAAAAACATTAAATGAATTAGGGTATTCTGTAAAATATAAAATCTTAAATGCAAAAGACTTTGGTGTTCCACAAAATAGAGAACGAATAATAATAGTGGGAAATAACGAAGGTAAGATTTTTGATTTCGATAAAATTAAAACTTCTTCTATTCAAAGTATGAAAAGCTTTTTAGATAAAGAAGCAGATTTTGAATATTTAAAAGATGCTGAGTACACTTTATTAAATAAATCAGATATTAAAGTCCAAAAATCTGGTCTTTTTTTTGTGGTTTCAGAAACAAAAAAATAAGAAAAGTAGGAGTTAAAGAAGATACAAAACATTTATCTAGAGTACATAAACAAATAAATCGTATTTACTCATCTAATGGAATACACCCAAGAATAGCTTCACAAGAACAAAGTGGGCGATATTTTATATTCGATAACAATAAAGTAAGAAAATTAACCATAAACGAATGCTATAAGTTTATGGGTTTTCCGTCTGATTTTAAAAAGATTGGTACAAATTCAAAACTCTATGAACGGATCGGAAACAGTGTTTGTGTGCCAATGATATCAGCAATATCAAAAGAAGTCATTAACCAATTTTGAAACAAGAAAGGGGTGAATGAAATGAATACAAACGAATTCTTAGAACACATATATAAACAATCTCTATGTATTAAATCAATCGATGATTTAAACTTAAATGAAACACAGAAAAAACATATCCAAAGTATTGTTGAAAAAGAAGAAACATTTAAAGGGGTTTATACTGTTTTAATTACTAGCTTAGTATATAAATGTTTAAATAAAAATCGAGATATTAGATTACATCAAGCCAATATGGAAAATGGTTATAGTGGAAGAAGTTTTGATACAAAATATATAAATCCTTTTATGAAACAAAAACAATTTTTAGCAGCTATGAAAGAAATAGGTTGACATACTAGAAGTTTAGAACAAAACTTCCCATATAATTTAGATTTCCCAGGCAAAATAAATAACAAGAATGTTAAAGAAGCTTTTTTATTGATCTTAAACGATGTTGAAGAAAATAATGCTGATCCAAAAGAATATTTAAAAGGAGTATTTTATCTAAGTATAAAAGAGAAAGAAAAGAAAGCTATAGGAATAATCAACCCTGTTGCTTTTGAATCTAAAATTACTATTGATCAAATTATAGAACTATTAAATAAACATTTTTATTATAGTTATAAAAGTAGAGCGGCTTCTATTTTGCCCGTAGTTGCTTTATATAGTCTTTATGAATGCATGATCAAAGAATTAAAAATATTTGATAAAAAGCTATTAATACCATTGGTTTCTCACTATAGTAGTGATAAAAGTAGTAATAATCCTGGAGATATTGTTATAAAAAACGAAGATGGATCACTTTATGAAGTTGTTGAAGTAAAGTTTGACATACAACCAAACTATATTATGGTTGAAGATGCTTACAAGAAATTCAACAATACACCTATTCAAAGATATTATATTCTAAGTACACTTCCTTCTAAAGAAGATGAGTTAGAAAAAATTGACAACCTAGTAAGTGACATTAAGTCTATACATGGTTGTCAA
>NZ_JFDP01000047.1 GCF_000731915.1 Ureaplasma diversum NCTC 246 | reverse complement strand
ATAAAAACCTCTTTAATTGTTTCTTTTAAATAACCATTATCTGCCATTGTATAATTCATAATCTTAATATTATCAAAAGCTTTGTTTAATTGAACCTTGTCTTCATTATCTCAACAATTTCCATCAGTAATCAAAATAAACTCAATATTATTCTCTTTTAATTCTTGATTCCTATTGATATAACTATCAACAATTTCTTCAGGTTTAGAACCTGATGCAAAATAAAAGTTTGTTTCAATATTTAAAATAATATTGTTCTTTATTAAGATAAAATCAGCTTTTCGGTTACTAATGTATTTGTTAACAATAATGTCGTAATTACTTAGATGTGAAAACTGTTTTTGAGAAAATAGTGTGATTTCATATTCTTCACAAATTGGTCTTATAACTTTTTCACACATAGATTCAAAAGCTATACCACTTCTGTTTTTCCGCCCATTTGTATCTAAACCAACTAATACACCTATTACATAGTCAACAATGTTTTGTTCAATGATATTATCAAAAAGTTCTTTAAGACCTATTTTGATAAAAAAGTGATAATATCTAGCTTTATCAGTTTCACTTAGTCCATCTTTTGCTTTAGTTGGATCAAATCTAAATTTTTCAATAGTTTTAGTAGAAAAATCATTAATTTCTAATTCATTATTAGATTTTTCAAGTTGTAGTCTTTCGTTTTTAGATAGAGCAAATAATAATGGAAATGTTGTAATGACTTGTGGTATTTTATCTAAAAGTTCATAAAATTTATTTTTAAAATCATCGCATCTAATTAAAGAGTTCATAGCGTGTAATTCAACACTATGTTTTGCAACTTCTTTAATGTTGTCTCAATTCACAAAAAAATCATAGCTGCGGTTTGTTGATAGTAATGATTCAACAAATTCTTTTATCTTATTGTAATTATTTTGCATTATTAAACTCTTTATCTAATCTCTTATTAGTTATCTGTATGTATTGATTTTCAATCTCAATACCAATTGCTTTTCTGTTTGTTTTATAAGCAGCAACTAAAGTTGTCCCAGTTCCAGAAAACGGATCTAAAATTAAATCATTTTGGTTTGTAATAGCTAAAATCAAATGCTCTAGTAAGTATAGAGGTTTTTGGGTTGGATGATAACCAAACTCTTTTTCTTTTCTATTAATGCAAGGACCAGTAATAACATCTTTCATCTGTTTGTTATTATTTAGTTCTTTCATTAATTCATAGTTAAAAGTGTGTTTAGCTTTTGCATCTTTTTTTGCTCATATAATGTATTCTGTTGAGTGAGTAAAGTATCTACAAGATAAATTAGGTGGTGGGTTTGTTTTTTGTCAGGTAATATTATTTAATATTTTAAAACCGTTTTCAATAAGTGCCATTCCGATTGAATAAATATTATGATGAGTACCACAAATTAAAATAGTTCCACTTTTCTTTAATACTCTTTTAGATTCTGAAATTCATTTACTATTAAAAGCGTGCATCTGTATATCAGAAGATTTCTTATCTCAATCTCCTTTATCTACACAAACCATTTTACCACTAGAACAAGAGATTCCACCACTTGATAAAAAGTATGGAGGATCTGCAAAAATTAGATCAACTGACTCTTCTTTTATAGTTGGTAGAATATCAAAACAATCCCCATGATATAAAGTAATTTTATCTGTATTCATAATTAGTAATAATTACTTCTTCTCCAGTTCTTTTATCGCCTTTACTATTGATATTTCTTTTAACATCAACAACATCAATTTGATAATCAGAATATAATTCTCTTATTAAATCAGTATTGTGATTAGTTAGCATTAAATAACAACCTTTTTTATCTAATTCTTTAAAAAGATTAGCTAATCGAACATGGTTGTCTAAATCAAATCCTTCTTTTGTATAAGATTCAAATGAAGTAGGATTTAGTGGTGCATATGGGCTATCTAAAAAGATAAGATCGCCTTTTTGAGCATTCTTTAATGATTCTTCAAAATCAAGATTAGTAATTTCTACATTTTGTAAATATTTACTTATGTTTAAAATATTATCCTTTTGATAAGAGTTACATTTAACCTTATTGTTATAAGGAACATTAAATAATCCTTTTGAATTAACCCGATATAATCCATTAAAACATTTTTTGTTTAAAAAGATAAACAAGCTAGCGTTTTCAACATCAAACTCTTTAGCTAAAATCTTGTTATTGAATTTATTTCTTAGTTGGTAATAAACTTCTTTAGTACAATCAATACTATCTAATTTCTCTAATGCTTCAATTAATTGATAAGGATTATTCTTAATTACTTTATAAGCATTTATTAATACTTCATTGATATCATTAATGAATGCTTTTTTAGGTGTTAAGCTAAATAAAACAGCTCCGCCCCCAACAAACGGTTCATAGTAATTATTAAACTCTAAAGGCAGTCTTTTTTCTATCTCATCAATTAATTGTTTTTTACCACCAACTCATTTTATAAAAGGTGTTAAATCCTTATTAAACATTAAGTTAATCCTCTTGTTTTTATGATGATATTTTTATTTATTAATTAAAATAAACCATCAATAATTATTTAGTATTTAATTGTTTTTTAATTGTATTAATAACATTAAACCCTTGGGCTTGCCCACTTACTATACAATAAAATGGATTACCACTTTGTGTAGCACAATCACCAACTGCATATACATTAGCTAAAGATGTTTCATATTGTTCATTAACCACTAATTTATTAGTAGCATCAAATTTTAGTTCATTTCAACTACTAAATGGATTCTTTTCTGAACTAAACTTAAAACCATATTGAACTAAAATTCGATCAAAACTAAGTGTTTGAAGATGTTTAGTAGTATTGTCTTCAATAGTTAATGAATTATTAGTACATTCTAATATTGTTTGATCTAAATAAGTGTTGATATTTAATCTTTTAAAATCATTTTCATTTAATGTTTTACCAGCTATTGATTTACGAACAATGATACTAACTGAAGCTGAACTAAAATTAGTTTTGATTCATTCAGCACTATCAAGTGCAGAATCTCCTCCACCTAAGATAACAATGTGCTTGTTATTATAATCAAGGTTAGGATTTAGATGATAAGAGATATTATCAAAGTCAACTATTTGTTTGTTGATTTCAAAACGGATTGGTTCATAAGAACCTTTACCGTAAGCAAAAATAATGTATTTACTAATAGCAATACATTGGTTTGAATCATTAAATAAATAAAATAAACCATCAACTTGTTGATAGCTTGTGATTTGAATATTATATAAAACCTCTACTAGTTCACTATAAGCTTGTTGTTGAGTTTTAAGTCCATTAATATAATCTTTTCCTAAGATACTAGTAAAGCCTGGAATATCTTTAACTAGTTTTTGAGGATAGAACTTACTAACCTGTCCCCCTGGTTCGTGCTGGTTTTCAACAACTAGTGTAGATAAGTTATAATATCCTGCCATACTAGAAGTGAACATTCCAACAGGACCATTACCAATAATTACAACATCGTACTGTTTCATTATGCTTTAGCTTCTATTAAAATTGCAAAATTCTTCGGACCAACATGGGCATAAATACAACCTGGTAAATAAGAAATAGCTACTTTACTATTTGTTTTTTGTTCAATTGTACTTCTTAGTTCATTGATTTGTGTTTCTTCAGTAAAATCAGTTAAAATTGTGATTCTTTCAATACCTTTAGTCTTGTATTGATTAGCATCATTAATAATATCTAAAAGTTTATCAATAGCTGTGTTTAATGAAGAAGTTTTATCCATAAACTCAAGTTCACCATTTCATCTAATGATTAACTTTAATTTAAGCATTTTAGCAATTGCTGCTTTAAATCGTTTAATTCTCCCCCCTGCTATTAACTGGTTTAAATCAGAAACAATAACCCCGCCAACAATTCTTTTTGTTAGCTCAGCTACAAAACTTTCTAGTTCACTATCACTAATCATTGGATTAGTTTTTAATAATTCATTTAATTGATCAACAATCCATAAAATACCCATTGAAACAGATCGTGAATCAATACATACTAAATTCTTATCTTTGAATTCATTTTTGATTAAATCTAAAGATTTGAAATAACTTGAAATTCCAGATGATAGAGTAAGTACAATTACTCGATCATAACTTTCAAATAAATTTTCAATATAACTTATTACTTTACCTGGAGGAGGAAGGCTTGTTTTAATTGGTGTCTTATTAATCATTAAATCATGTAATTGCTGTTGAGAAACATCTTTAACATCTTCACAATCAATCTCTTTATTGTCTTTTGTAATCAATAAAGAGATTGGGATTCAGTAAACATTTTCATGCTTATTTTCTAAAACATTAGCTCCTGTATCAATTAAAATAGCAGTTTTCATAATGACCTCCAGTTGATAATATTCTTATTATACAAAATATAACTATATATAACAAATTAACAAGATTAATTTAATTTGCATATAACTAACATTGTATAATTATACAAAGATAGTGGAGTTAATGAATTAATGTATATCTATTATAATGAACAAAGTTTGAACAAAAACTTAGTAATTAACTATCGTTCTGATGTAGTTAACAATATAAAAAATATATCATTAGATGTTGTACTTTTATACAATGATGATTCATTGGTAGGGTGCAATATTTTTAATGCTGATAAGTATTTTGATAAGGAACTATTAACAAGTAATTACTTATATCCAACACAAGAGTTAATATCAAGAATTAATGAGCTAGCTCAGATTGATTTTAAACTAGACGAAGAGTTTCATGGTGTTGTTTGTGGAGAGATCAAAAGTGCAGAAGTAATCGAAGGAACACACTTACAAAAATGTTTAGTTGATGTTGGTTATGATCAATTACAAATTGTATGTGGTGCAGCTAATGCAAGAGTTGGTTTAAAAACAGCAGTTGCTACAGTTAATACTATGATGCCAAATGGAGATTTAATTAAACCATCTAAATTAATGAACATTCCTTCTTTTGGAATGTTGTGTTCTCAAAAAGAATTAAATCTAATTGGTTATAATCCAGTTGGAATTATTGAACTAGATCCATCAACTGTTGTTGGTAGTTTAATTAAGGATGTTTATAGTAATTTAAAGTAGGTATAGTTATGAACGGTTTTTTTAGTAGAAAGAAAAAAGAACAAGTTGATGAAGTTAATAAACCATTAGAAAATACTAAATCATCTAACATTATGGTATTTGGTCTTTCTAATTCACTTCCATTAGCTGAGAAAATAGTTAATCACCTTGGCATTGAATTATCACCAATGCGAATTGAAAAATTTGCTGATGGAGAAATTATTGTTGCTCCAAAAGTGCCAGTTCGTGGACGGGATGTTGTTTTAATCCAGTCAACTAGTAAACCAGTTAATGATAGTTTAATGGAATTATTAATTGCAATTGATGCATGTAAACGTGCATCAGCTCGTAAAATTGCTGTTGTTATTCCTTATTATGGATATGCAAGACAAGATCGAAAAGCTAAAGCAAGAGAACCAATTACAGGTCGATTAGTTGCTAAAATGATTGAATCTGCAGGTGCTACAGTGGTTTTAACTTGAGACATCCACTCATTACAAACCCAAGGGTTCTTTGATATCCCTTTTGATTCACTAGAAGCTGTTTGAATCATCATGTCTAAATACATGGATGATTTTAGAGGTGATCCAGATAATATCACAATTGTTTCTCCTGATTATGGATGTGTTAAAAGAGCAAGAGAAATTGCTTTAGCTCTTGAATGTAACTTAGCAATTGTTGATAAACGACGTTCAGGTAATAACCAAGTAGAAATCAATAATGTTTTAGGAGATGTAGCTAATAAAGATTGTGTTATTGTTGATGATATGATCGATACTGGGGGAACAATTTTAGGTGCAGCTAAAATTGTTAAAGAAAAAGGAGCTAAATCAATTACTATTATTGCTACTCATGGACTATTTAACAAGAATGCTAAAGAAAACTTTAAGCAATCGATTGAACAAAAAATAGTCGATAAGGTATATATTTCAGACACAATACAAACAACACCTTTTGAAGGATTAGAAATAGTTTCAGTTTCAGAAGCTATAGCTAAATGTATTGATATTTATTCAATAGGTAAAGGATCAATGTCGTTTGTTCATGATGAAAATTCAGAACAAATCCTTATTAAAAAACGTAACAACTATGGTTCAAAATAAACCAAAAATAAAAGAAGTAATTGTTGTTGAAGGTAAAACTGATGAAGTCAAACTAAAACAACTCTTTGATGTTGATGTTATTACTACTAATGGATCATCAATCTCTAAACAAACCCTTAATTTAATTAAAGAAGTAAATCAAAATCGTAAAGTTATTCTTTTTTTAGATCCAGACTATCAAGGAGAGCGAATTAGAAGAATCATCAATAACTATTTACAAACAGATGTTTTAAATTGTTTTATTTCTAAAAAGGATTTAAACACATCTAAAAAGAAGTGTGGTATAGCTGAAGCTTATGATCAAGCTATTATTGATGCTTTAGTTAATAAAGTTAGTTTTATTAATGATTTTAAAGAAACTATAAGTTGAGTCCAATATCTAAATTTAGAACTTAATAGTAAACAAAAAAGAATTGATTTATGTAACCAATTAAAGATTAGTTACACTAATCATAAACAACTATTTAAACGATTAAATATGATGCAATTAACATTTGAAGACATATTAAATCTACTTAAACAAAAATAATAAAAAGAAGGTGAGTATAAATGAAGTTAAATGAAAAAGAACATATTTTAAGTGTAGTAGCAACACCAATTGGTAATATCAATGAAGCATCAGCTAGAGTTATTAATACATTAAATGAAGCTTATGTTATTTTATGTGAAGATACTAGAGTAACAGCTAAATTACTTCATTTATTAAACATCTTTGATTATAAGAAATTAATTAGTTTTCATAACTTTAATGAAGAATCAAAAATTAATGAAGCTTTAAAATGGATTACCTCTCATAAAACTGTATTAGTAAGTGATGCAGGATATCCAACAATAAGCGATCCTGGATATGGATTAATCCAAGCGTGTCATGAAAATAACATTGGCATAGAAGTTATTAATGGTCCAAGTTCAGTAATGCATGCACTTGTTGCTTCTGGTTTTTGTTCAACATCATTTATGTTCTTAGGTTTTTTAGGAAAAACATCTAATCAAAGAAAAACTAGATTAAATGAAATTAAAAACGTTAATACAACTTTTGTTGTTTTTGAAGCAGTTCATCGCATCCAAAAAACTTTAGCTGATATCTTAGAAGTATTAGGAGATGTAGTTGTTTTCATTGGTCGGGAATTAACTAAGAAAAATGAAACCCACTATATAGGTAGAATTTCATCAATTCCTGAAATCTTTGAAAAGGGCGAATTTGTAATTGTTATTGATTATAACAACCCAGTTTCAGTTGAACAAGAAGAATTAATAAATGAACAAAATCTAATTGAACAAATCCAAATTTATATGCACACTCATCAAGTTAAACTAAAACAAGCATGTAAAGAAGTAGCTAAAATTATTAATGGTTCTGCAAGTGAACTTTATTATCTAATGGTAAAAAAAGATGTTAAGTAATTTAGTTAAAAAATTAAAAGAACCACAAACAATTAATGATATTATTGGTCAAGACCATTTATTAGATGATCTAGGCTTAATTAGAAGAATGGTTGATCATCAAGTAGTATCTAATTTAATTTTATATGGACCACCAGGAGTAGGTAAAAGCTCATTAGCTAAGGTCTTGGTTAAAGATTTAAACACTGCTCATAGTTTCTTTAATCCAGTAATTGATTCTAAACAGAAATTAATTAACATCATTGAATTAGCTAATCAATCAACTAATTACATTATAGTAATCGATGAAATCCATCGATTAAACAAAGATAAACAAGATATTTTATTACCTATTATTGAAGCTCAAAAAATTAAAGTAATAGCTACAACTACAGAAAACCCGTTTTTTGTAATTAATCCAGCGTTAAGAAGTAGATGTCAACTCTTAACTCTAAAACCATTAACAGGTCTTCAGATCAAACAAAAACTTAAAAGTCTAGTTGATATAAATCAAATCTTTAGTGAAGCTGCTTTAGAGATGATTGTTAACAAAACTAATGGAGATTTAAGAATCATCATCAATACTTTAGAATTAATTAGTTTACTTTATCATGAACAAAAACAAATTGATGTATCTTTATTAGAAAGAATAATGCAAGAACAGTATGCTTTAGGAAGCTCTGATGGAGATGAAATTCATGATCTAAAATCAGCATTTCATAAATCTTTACGTGGTAGTGATCCTGATGCTAGTTTATATTATCTAATGCGTTTAATTCAAATTGGTGATTTTGATGCCATTTATCGGCGGATGTTAGTTTGTGTTTATGAAGATATCGGTTTAGCTAATGTTAATTTAGCTTTAAGAGTAGAACAAGGAATTAATACATCAAAATATTTAGGGCATCCAGAAAATGAAAAAATCTTAGCTAATTTAGTAGTTCAAATTAGCTTATCTCCAAAATCAAACTCAACTTATTTAGCTACACAATCAACTCTTGCTGATATTAAAGATGGTAAAAACTATCCAATCCCAAATCACATTCGTGACTCACACTATGCTTCAGCTATTAAACTAGGAGTGTTTGGTTATAAATACCCACACGACTTTACTAATAACTATGTTAAACAAAACTATTTACCAAAAGAATTAGTTAATAAAAAATATTATGTAGCTCAAAATAATCAAAATGAACAACAACTTAATTTAATTCATAAAAAATTTACATCAACATCCAATTCTTAGTAAGGAGGATAACTTATGAATCAAAAGAAATTCTTTATTTCCACACCAATTTATTATTCATCTGGTAAACCCCATATTGGTCACACCTATACAACAGTCATAGCTGATGTACTTGCTCGTTATAAACGATTATTTGGTTATGATGTTTTCTTTGTTACTGGAATGGATGAACATGGACAAAAGATCCAACAAAAAGCAGAAGAACAAAACACATCTCCTAAAGCTCTTGTTGATCAAATAGCTAGCTATTTCTTAGATTTATGATCTCGTTTAGATATTAAAATGACTAAGTTTATAAGAACAACAGAAATGGGACATGAAGAAGCAGTTCAAAAAGCTTTTAGTTATTTATTAAAACAAAATAAAATCTACTTAGGGAATTGAGTAGGTTATTATTGTGTTTCTTGTGAAGAAAACTATAATGAAGCAAACATCATATATAAAGATGATGTTGCTTATTGTTCTTTAAATCATAAATTGGAACAAAGAAATGAAGAAAGCTATTTTTATAAAATCGGTGAAAATGCTCAATTTTTAAAAGATTATTATTCAAATAATCCTTCTTTTATTCTTCCCTCTGAGCGAGTTAATGAACTAGTTAATAACTTTATTAATGATTTAGAAGATCTAAGTATTTCAAGAACAACATTTGATTGGGGGATTCCTATTATAGAAAACCCTTCTCATGTTATTTATGTTTGATTAGATGCATTACTAAACTATGTAACAGCTACTGGTTATTTATCAGTAAATGATCAAATGTTTAAACATTTTTGATGTGATGATAATACAGAAATTGTCCACTTACTATCTAAAGAAATTGCTCGATTTCATTGCATCTATTGACCAATCTTTTTAAAAGATCTAGGAATTAGATTACCAAGTACCATTCTATCTCATGGTTGAATCATCACTAAAGAAGGAAAAATGTCTAAATCATTAGGGAATGTAATTGATCCAGTTCAAGTGATAGCTAATTATGGATCAGATGCATTAAGATATTATTTAATGTCAGATTTAGGTCTATTTAGAGACTCTGTTTTTAGTGATCAAAATTTAATAGAAACCTTTAATACTCATTTAGCTAATAACTATGGAAATATGGTCACTAGAACAATTGGAATGTTAAAGAAATACTTTAACTATAAAGTACCTAAATTAACAAAAGTCAATCAGATAATTAATGATTCTATACAAACTAATAAAGAACAATTAATTAATCATATTAATAACTTTAGTATTGATAAAGCTGTTTTATGTGTTCAAAACATCTTAAACGATGCTAATAAATTAATTGAAGAATCTAAACCTTGAGAATTAGCTAAAAATAATCAAAACGAAGAATTAGCTAATTTAATGAATACTTTAGTAAAAGTAATTCATACAAGTACAGTATTACTATCTCCGGTTTTAACAAAAGGTTATAAACAAGTTTGTGCTCAAATGAATTTTAAACCAGAAATTATAACACTATCTGCAATTGATAATGATCATTTATTTGATGATCATCTTGTTAATGAAGCAAACCCGATTTTTGTTAGAATTAACACAAAAGAGTAGTTGAATTTAGTATGAAATTAATACATAAAATTTTATTGGGGACATTAGCAGTAAGTAGCTGTGCTGCTATTATTGCTGCAATATCAATTGATTTCACTAAAACTACTTTAATTTATAGTGAAGGCAGTTCGTCAGTTCTTCCTTTATTAACCCAATTAAGTAATCATTATAAAGCAAGCGATGTAATTGCAAACGCTGGTGGTTCATCTGTTGGTATTAATTCAGCTCTTAATCTTAAAAAACATCTAGGAATGAGTTCACGAGCTGTTAATTATGATCATAACCTTAAATTAGTTGAAAACAAAGCAACTAATTATATGAAATGAAAAGATCATGAAATGAAATCTTTTACTATGGCTTGAGATGGAATCGCTATTATTTATAAACTTAATGAAAGTAATAAAGATTTAGTTTTAAATAAATCTAATATAGCTACTTTATATAAAGCATTTGCTGGGTTTGATGTTGTTTCTTTTAAAGACTTAGATAATCAATTACCAGATATTAAAATAACTCCTTATTCAAGAACAGGAGGAGCAAATGCATCAGGAACAACTGAAGCCTTTATAAAAAACAATCCTTTTATTAAATTAAAAGATGTAGATCATAATGTTTATGAAGCAATGCACACAGGAGTTTATGGTAAATTAACCAAAAACACCGAAGAAGCCAACTCACAAGCTTGGATTGCTATACGAACTGATAATATCAATGGAGCTGTTGGTTTTTTATCAACAGGATATGTTTTAAAAAACATTAAAGAAATCAATGATAATGGGTTTAAAGTAGCTTATTTAAATGATCCTAATACTAATAAAGCGACTTTACCATTTGATATTAAAGATAACAAAACAACAATTAATGTTGGTAATACATATAAATGATATCGTCCCTTTAATTTAGTTTTTAGTCTTAATCAAAAACAAAATGAAAGTGTTAAGGATTTTATTTGGTGATTGATGTTTGATAAACAAGCTCAAACAATTATAGAAGAAGCTGGTTTTATTCCTTTATCATGAAACCAAAAAAGAAGTATGTTTAAAAAAGATGCTATTTTAGATAATGAAACATCTTTAAACAATAATTTAGAATTAGCTAAAAAATTATTTTTTGTTAGTGATCTTGATTTATTAGATCAAAGAGAAAAGAAAGTCTTTGGAGCTGTTGAAAATTAAGTATGCAAAAAAATATAACAGATAATAACCATCAGCAATTAATAAAGAATAAAAGTGCAAGCGAGCGGGTTGGTAAAATCTGCTCAGCTCTTTTTCTTTGACTTTTTTCTTTGTTATTTATTGGCCTTGTTATTTTTATTATTGTTCAATCAATTCCTGGGTTTAAAGCTTATGGAATTAAAAACATTTTATTTAGTGATCAATTTAATTTAGCTGATACTACTAAAGGGGCATCTGTTTGGTTTCCTTTAGCTATTACTTTATTAGTATCAGTTGGTGCTATTTTATTTGCTGCTCCTATCGGGATTAAAACAGCTACTTTTATTAAGTTTAGAATTAAATCTAAAAAAGCTCAAAAGTGATTAAAGATTATTTTATTAACCTTATCAGGAATCCCTTCTGTTATCTTTGGTTTATTTGCTTTACAATCACTAGGTCCAGCACTATCTTTAATCTTAGGAGTGCATAGTGCTCAAAACATCATTACATCTTTTGTAATGTTAGGTTTTATTATCTTACCAACAATCATCTCTTTAACTTTAGCTACTTATGATTCAATTGATATGCGTTTAATTGAAAATGGTATTGGAATGGGTAGCTCTTATACTAGATCAATTTATAAGATCTTTAAAAAAGAAGCTAAGGGTGGAATTATTATTGCCATCATCATTTCATTAGGTAGAGCACTTGGTGAAACAATGGCAATCAGTATGATTTTAAGTGATCAAGGATATGTTAATGTTTTTGATGCTGGATTTGTTGAAGTTCTTAAATCAACCCTTCGTCCATTAGGAGCTGTAATATCAGCTAATATGTTTGCTGAAAATGGTGGAGAAGAGTTAAGAGGACTTTTATATGTCTTTGGAATTGTCCTTTTCTTTGTAATTATGGTTTTAAATGGTTTAGTTACTTATTTAACTAAAAAGAAGAAAAGTAAATATCATTGATATATTAAACTAGAAAAAGCAATAGCTACTTTTGTTTTCTTTATCCCTAATCAAATTGGTAATTTATATGAAAAACTAACATATAAACCAAAACATCAATTATCTGTTGAACACTTAGATAATTTAAGTATCTTTATTAGAGATCGAATCCAAAACAGAAAATTTAGATTACTTTATAGTATTAATAAAATAACATTTGAAACCATTTCATTTTTAATAGCTAGTGGTTTTTTAGTTTGAATCTCATTAGATATTATTATCAATGGAATAGGAGCTATTAACTTAAATACAAGTACAGTTGTTCAATATACTAAAAATACAACTGGACAAGCAACACTTAACACCTTAATTATTATCTTTATATCAATCATAATTGGTTTACCAATTGCTTTATTTGCTGCTATTTATTTAAATGAATATGCTAAAGATAAATGGTTTAAGAAAATGGCTATTTTCTTTATTGATTCATTTGGGGCAACACCATCAATTATCTTTGGGATGTTTGGATTAG
>NZ_JFDP01000046.1 GCF_000731915.1 Ureaplasma diversum NCTC 246 | reverse complement strand
GGACTTTCTAGGCAAATGTTCCGGTTAAAAGTGTTTTAGAAGAAAATGTTTATGGTCTCTTTTCTTATATATGTTTTGGCTAAAAACAGCTCCCCCTTTTTAAAAATCCATACTTATTTGAAAATTTTGAATGGGGTTTTGTGAAACTATATTGATTACAAAAGGACAAGTTTTTCACCTATACAATGAGGACAAAAAATTAGAAAAATAGTAAATATTTTTAATATCAGAAGATAATATTAAACATTTAATCAGATAAATAGAATGATATTATTTATAGCTATTAAAAACGGTAGGAATAGAAAATATTCAGATGAACAAAAATAAATAATCAAAAATGGCTTTAGCCAGAAAGACTAGGCTTGAAACAATTACAATTTAACACAATTCATCTACAATTTCTTTAATCAATAATTGAAAAAGAAATTATCAGAAAACACTTATATCTTAATAAACAAATTAAAAGATAACGACAACGATATAGACAAGAAAATCTATACCAAAGAAAAGTTAAATTGTTTAACTTTAAAATAAGCTAGCAAGATAATTCAAATACAAAAGATTGAGATTGCCTTTTAAAAAAGTTAAAGGTTGTTTAGAATTTAATATTAGGTTTTGTTCAGTTGGTTAAATATGAATTTACATCCAAATAGCACAAACTACAAAAACAAGAAAAAATCCATTTTGAACTCAAAACATTTAAGTTGTTTGGTGTCATTATGGATTTATTTTTTATAATATTTAAAGCAAGTTTTAATATTTTTTATTGAACATCAACTGTTTTGTTATTTTGATTTAACAAATTATTTTTTGAATCATCGCCTAGTAATCATATTTGTGTAACTTTATATTTACCTTTTTCATTTTGATTACCACCATAAGGTTGATCAGAAGATATAGAGAATGAAACAGAACCATCTGCTTCAACTTTATCATTGACATAGTAAGCTTTTCGACCTCCCTGTTCAAACAGTGATGCTTGTTCTTCAAAAGTTCCATTTCCTTTATCTAATAAAAATTTAAGTCTGCCATCTTTTAATTTATCAAATGTTTCTTTAGAAGTATTTAATCTCAATCAAAAATAACTTTGTTGTCGTGAAAATGTAACAAGTGTTAATTTTGATTTCAAATCCATTTCTTTTTGTTTGTCAGGATCTTCAGCTTTCATACCAGGTTGTGCATTTTCTGTGCTGTTTGCTTGTGGATTTGGTTGTGGTTTTCCAGTTTCTGTTTGACTATTACTTTCATCAGCTTTCTTGCTAGGTTGTGAGCCAGATTGTTGATTTTCTGTGCTATTTGTTTGAGGATCTGGTTGTGGTTTTCCAGTTTCTGTTTGACTATTGCCCTCTTCTGTTTTCTTGCCAGATTGTGAGTTAGATCCTTCTATTGGTTGTTCAGTTTTAGCATTTTCCGTCTTACCATCACCAGATTCTACTTTTGGTTGTTCACCATTTTGCGAACCCGGAGTAGAAACATCACCTTGCATCATTTCTTTAGATTTATCATCTTGTTTATTATCACCAGAAGTGCCATTATCATTTTTAGGTGTCGTTTCTGGTGTTGATGGTTGAGTTTTTTCTGGAGAAGTTTTTGATGAACCACTTGTTGGATTAGTTGTCCCACCATTGTTTGAACCTTGACCACTTGGATTTGTAGTACTTCCACTTCCAGGATTTGAAGATTCATTACCACTAGTTTGTGGTTGTTCTACTTTCTTTTCAGTGGGTTTATTTGGTTTCGCCTTTGTTGGTGCACAAGCTGCAGCCACTCCTATAACACTAACCCCTGCCATAATTGCACCAACTGATAAAGCTAGTGCTTTCTTGTTTTTGAATTTACTCATATATTAATAAATCCTTTGATAGTTAAAATTATGTTGAAAATTCCTTTTTAAAAGTTTGATTTAAAAAATATAGAGCAATTCTAAATTCAATTTTTCGTGCTGCAAAAAAAAAAAAAAAGGACTTTTTAGATAAATGTTCCGGTTTTAACTACTTTTAGGATTTATAAAAATTGTTAGTGTTTTCTAACTACCTCGCCAACAAATCAACTTAATCATCTCTAAAACAAAAAAAAAAAAGCACTATATATTTAAATTGTAGT
>NZ_JFDP01000045.1 GCF_000731915.1 Ureaplasma diversum NCTC 246 | reverse complement strand
CTTAGTAGGTTATGTTGCTTTATTAGGAGTAATTGGAGCTAGTGTGGCTCGGTTATTGTTTGGTAACCGAACCGCTGTTGCTTTATTTGGAGCTTTCTTAATTGGAGCAATCTTAGTTAGTTTTGCTTTATTTATATCATCTAATTTAAACACTAATGTCCCTGTTGGTTTTTTATCAACAACAATCATTGTTCCTTATTTCATGTATCTAATTATTAGAGGTAAATAATATGAATGTTTCAAATGTTAATGAACATATTAATGAGCAAGTAACTGAGAATGCAATCGAAGTTAGTAATTTAAGTTTTAGATACAACAAAAATAGTAATTTAGTATTAGATGATTTAAATTTCAATATCAAAAAACAAAGCTTTACTACCATTCTTGGACCAAATGGATGTGGTAAATCAACAACTGCTAAATCAATTGTTAAATTAATTAAAAACAATAAAGCAACAATTAATATTATGGGTCATGATATTAAACAATTATCAAATAAAAAACTTGCTCGTTTAATATCATATATTCCCCAAAACATTGATGTTCCTCAAGGAACTAGAGTGATTGATTTTATTACTTTTGGACGAAACCCTTATTTAGGGATATCAGGCATTTTATCAAGCGAAGATAAAGCTATTATTAATAAAGTTGTAGAACAAATGCAATTAACTGAACTTAAAGAAAAGTTTATGCACGATCTATCTGGGGGTCAACGTCAAAAAGTTCTTTTAGCTCTTTGTATGGTTCAAGATACACCTATTATTTTATTAGATGAACCAACAACTTATTTAGATATTAAAAACCAATATGAACTATTAGAATCATTAAAACAATTACAACTAAAAGCAAATAAAACAATTATTGCTATCTTACATGATTTAAACCAAGCAATCCAATATAGTGATTATTTATATTTTCTAAAAGATGGAGCAATCTTTGCTTCTGGAACTGCTGATCAATTAATTAGTAAACAATTATTAAAAGATGTTTATGGAATTGAAGCAGAAATAATGGAAGATATTGATCCTAAAATTGTTTATAAGATTGGGGTTAAAAGTTATCTATAATTCCCTTTTTTATTTATCGATTTTTGTTTATAATAATAGATAATAGAAGATTAAGGTTACAAAGATAAAACTATGAATTTTAAAAGTACAATTAAAGCAAAAAAAGAAGTCGATTGAAAATACACAATCGAGCTTGAAGGACTATATGTAGATCCTAAAGCATTAGAAATGCACCGAAACCGTGTCGATACTATTTTTGCAAAACAAAGTGAAGCTGAACGAGCACAACAATTACACAACATCATTGTGCGTGAAAACTTATTTAACAAAGCAATGGATCATTTAGCTGATTTTTATGAAATTGATATCAACCAAGAAGATGTTGAAGATTTAATTCCAAGAATTATGCAAGCTTTTGGTGTTGATTCAAAAGAAAAAGCAACTGATATTGCTAATAAAATCATTGCTAAGGGATTAATTTTCTTAGATTTACAAAAAGAATTTAGTATTGAAGTAACAGATCAAGAACTAGAACAAATTCTTGAACAATACTACACTGAAACAAACCAATCAATTCATGATTTCAAAAAGAATAAAGATCAATGAGAAGCTGCACGAAGAACTTTATTAGATGAAAAAACAACAGCTTTCATTATTGAACGTTTTGATCGTGACTTAACTAAACTTGAAGAAAACATCCGTAAAAAAATGGCTGAACAAATGGAATTAGACAAAAAGATGCAAGAAGTTGAACTTCCAGATGAAAAAGCTAAAAAGGAAAGTTAATACTAACTTGTGACTAATAAATCGTACATTGTTCGTTATATCATCTTAAAAATAGCAATGGGTGTTTATCCACTTGATGCACTAATCCCAAGTGAAAACAAATTAGCTAATAACTTTGATTGTGGTAGAATCACTGTCCACAATGCTTATGAAACCCTTAAGGATTTAGATATTTTACATACCATTAAGGGTAGTGGTTTTTATGTCAAAACAATGATTGATTCATACATCAATCAAACTTTTGCTAACTTATATCCTATTAGTACTAATGCAACTGTAAACACTAAAGAGATAAACTATAGTTATTGTGATATCTTATTTAAACATGCTACTTCATTTAGTTTATTAATTAGAAACAAAACAATTGCTCGTTCTTGTTTTTTAAGTACGATTCCAATTGATGTATCTAATTTTGATCCTAAAAACATTAATATCAGTAAATTAATCATTATGTCTGGAAATGATGACTTTTTTAATGTCAAAACAACAATTAGTTATGATCTATTTAAAACTTTTGAAGGTTTATTATCTTTTGATAAATTTAAAATTAATTCACCATTAATTGTTAATTATTTATACAACTCTAATAATGAACTATGTTTAATTATTATTACACAAATTAATGATCATTATTTTAAATACACTAGTGTTTCAAAATTAATCTAGGATTGTTTATGGCTAAATTCTTACGAACTAAAATTTATAATAACTATTACTTATCAATCAAAGAGATGAACCAATTTTATCTCTACTATGATTTAATTAAAAACAACCACGAATCATTAGTTGGAAAAATAGCTAATATTAAAAATCTTGATCTTAGTAGTTTTAAAGAAACTAATCAGTATTTCAACCCTGTGGTTGAAAGAACTAAACACTATGATAATGCAATGTTAGTAATAGAACAAGTTACAAGTAGTTATGATTTAGCTCAAATCAATGCTTTATTAACTAATTTTCAAAAACTAAACCATATACCAGATCTTTTAGTTGATCAATCAGATCAAGATTTAGTTGATTATTTAAATAAGATGGAATTAGTTACTAAAAATAAATTAGAACAATCAAAGCTTAATAATAAACAAACTTTAGAAACTAAAGAAGAATTAGTACCGATTCAACTTAATCAATTTCATCAATTAACATTTAAAACAACTACTAATAAAAAGCATTTTAGTTTTAATGTATGGTTTTTTATAGTTGCTATTAGTACTATTGCTTTATTACTTCTTATTTTCATTATTTTAATAGCATCAGGGGTTTTATAATGGATTCTAAAACAATTAGTATTGCAGTTGATGGACCGAGTGGGTCTGGAAAAAGTAGTGCTTCAAAAGTATTAGCACAAAGACTTGGGTTTTTGTATGTAAATACTGGAGCAATGTATCGAGCTTATGCTTACTTTTTATTTGTAATCAAACAAATCGATCAACAAAATATTGATTTTGCTTTTTGTGTTGATTTACTAAAAGCTACTAAGTTTACTTTTAATGGGGATGATGTGTTTGTTGAAGTCAATAATCAAACAATTGATTTATCACTTGAGATCCGTTTAGATAGTACTGCTCTTTTAGCTAGTAAAATTGCTCAGAATGTGTTGATTCGTGATTTTGCTACAGCTCAACAACGAAAAATTGCTGAACAATTTAGTGTTGTAATGGATGGAAGAGATATTGGAACTGTTGTTCTAGTTGATGCCTTTGTTAAATTTTATTTAGAAACAAGTGTAGAAATAAGAGCTAATAGAAGATTTAAACAAAACCAAGAACTGGGAATAGAATCTGATTATGAGAAAATTTATAATGAGATTTTAGAACGAGATAATGCTGATAAAACCAGAGCAATTGCCCCTCTTAAACCAGCAACTGATGCACTAATTATTTATAATGATGGAATGAATGTTGAACAGTGCGTTGATGTAATGCATAAATATTACCTTGATTTACTTTCTAATAAATAAAATATCTAAAAATTGGTATAATATAAACTTAGAAAATAAACGAAAGGTGAATCCTTAATGGAAAATTTGACTAAAAAAGTTGAATCAGAAGAAGTAGTTGCTAAAAAAGAAGAAACTACAGCTTCTGCAAGTGCTAAAGTAGAACCAACAAAACCTACTACACCGGCTGATGCTATTCAGTTAAAAGTCAATGCTAATTCAACTATTAAAAACTTAAAAGCGTTAGTTTCAATTGTGAAATTAACTGAATCAGGAGCACACATTGGATTAAATCCTAAAAAATGAAGTCCTAAAATGGCTCCATATATCCACGCAAAACGTTCTAACAACCATGTTATTGACATTCTAAAAACAATTGTTTTCTTAGATCGTGCTTACAAATTTGTTCAAGAAGTAATCAAGAACGAAGGAACAATTATGTACGTTGGAACACGTGGAAAGATGATTAAAGATCTTGTTAAAAATGAAGCAACTAGATCAAATTCATTCTATGTAACTCAACGTTGATTAGGTGGAACTTTAACTAACTTCAATATCATTGCTAATTCTTTAAAGAAATTCAATGATAATTTAGCATTAATTAATTCTGAAGAAATTAATAAATATTCTAAAAAAGAACAATTAGAAATTCAAAAACAAACTGCTAAATTAGAAAAATTCTATGGTGGAATTAAAAACATGCGTCAACTTCCTGACTTAATCGTTGTTGTTGATCCAATTAATGATTTAAATGCCATCAAAGAAGCTCGTAAACTTAACATTCCAGTAATCTCATTAGCTAATACAAATGCTGATCCAGATTTAATCGATTACATTATCCCAGTTAATAACCACTCAATTAAGTCAGTAACTTTAATTCTTGGTGTATTAACAGATGCTGTTGCTGAATTACGTAATGAACCAACTAAGATTGTTGGTAAGTCTGATGAAGAAATTGTTTTACCAGAAACAAGAAGTTGAAGACAAAACCGTAACAACAATAACAATCAACGTTACAACAATTACCGTTCTCAAAAAAACGATAAAAAATAATTTATTTATTGACAAACTACTTTCAAAAATGTATAATTATATAGTGTTTTTTTAAGGGTTTGTCCTTAATATGGCTACATAGCTCAGCGGTAGAGCAACCGGCTGTTAACCGGTTGGTCGCAGGTTCAATCCCTGCTGTAGCCGCCATTTATGGCCCGTTGGTGAAGCGATCAACACACATGCCTTTCACGCATGCATTCACGGGTTTGATTCCCGTACGGGTCACCATTAATTATTCTTAACTCTATATCTTTTATAGAGTCCTTGGAGTGTTAGCTCAGTTGGGAGAGCAATTGCCTTACAAGCAATAGGTCGGGGGTTCGAGCCCCTCACACTCCACCATCGCCGACTTAGCTCAATAGGTAGAGCAACTGACTTGTAATCAGTAGGTTGTGGGTTCAATTCCTATAGTCGGCACCAGTTAAATTAATCAAGTCCTATCTATCTGATTGAAGGTAGGTGGGGCTTTCTGCTTTGTTAGCTCAGTCGGTAGAGCAACTGACTCTTAATCAGTGGGTCGTGGGTTCGAGCCCCTCACAGAGCACCATTTGCACTCGTGGTGGAATGGTAGACACGCTAGACTTAGGATCTAGTGCTTAATCGCATAAGAGTTCAAGTCTCTTCGAGTGCACCATTTATATATTTCATCAAACTACTCAAGTAATTGGGTAGTTTTTATTTTGTTATAAAAGGGGATTGATTGAATAGATGATCAGTTGTTTGATGAATAGTAAGAACAATATATTCTTATTAGCAAGTTAATGTAGCGTTGGCATTATATGAATCTTAACAACAAAAAACCAGTTGGCTTTATTAGCTAACTGGTTGTTTTAATTTATAGATAGATAGATAGATAGATAGATTATTAAGTAATATCTAAACTTGCACCTTCTTCAATACTGTGTCCATAACTTATTAATTGGTTTTTAAGTTCATTTTGTCCATTATCAATTTTAATTGGTTTAGTGCCAAAGTTATCTTTTCCAGCTTGTTTTAGAACACCTAGATTAAAGATACCATTATTATCAAGTTTTAAATTCTTGTTATTAGTGATACGGATATGTGTTGTGGCAGCACCGTTTGAGAATTTGATCTTAGCTGGTTCAGGCGAACTCATATCTAATACATCAAATTGAGCATTGTTTAATTCTTCAACATCAATACTGAAATCGCTAGAAGTGTTTTTAAGTACTAATCGTAAAAGTTTACGCTTTCCATTTTGTGGTTTTTTAGCATCAGCGAAATAGAAACCTCAAAGACTTTTTAAATTAGTTCTTGTTAAATCTAAACCTGTAGGGTAACTACTTCCGCCTTCGTTATGATCTGGTTTAAGACCTGGACCGAATGAACCTTGGAAAATCTTTTCATTATTACGCGTTCAGTATGCCATTCTAAGACCACGGTTGATTTCAAGCATTTTGTCCTTATATTCAGTTTTAGAATGATCGATATCTTCTTCATCAAAAGAAATAGAATTAAATACTACACGTGATATTTTACGAACATTTCTTGAGAAGTCAGCAGACACATTGTAATCCACATCATTCACTCATCTAACGCCTTTAAGTACTAACGGGTTTATTGATCATTCTTCTAATAATGGATTAGTTGATGTATAAAGAGCTAATTCCTTAATTTTTTTATTTTTTAACCCATTAAGTCCTGATGTATTTTGACTTTCAAAGAAAATATGAACTTGTGGCATTTCATCAGGTAATGCTTTTAAAATATCAAGCATTCGTTGATTAGCATTCTTTTTACCAACATTCATAAAACGGTATGAAGTGATTTTCTTACCATCTTTTTGAAGTTGTTGGATTAATTGTGCAGCTTGATTGTATGCTTCATCATTACTGAAATCAAATGTAACAGTATAACCAAAGTTAAGATGCTTAGGATCACTACTTGGTTCGTCACGTTTCATTTCCTTGATTGTGATACCGCCTTTTGCATTTTCTGTATACTTTTTAAACTCATCAGAATTAGTAACATCTTTTGAAGTTCATCCTGGATACTCACCTTTTTGAATTTCATCTGGACTTAAAATTCTTCAACTTGGATATCCGTACGCTCTACGATCTTTATTATCTCGTTCCATTCTAGTAGTTACTTTGTTATAACCAGGCAATGGAGAATAAGCGTGCGAGTCAATTGAACCGTCAGCATTAATATAAACATTTGTATCATCAGGGATAAGACCTTTTTTAAGTTGCTCTTCAGCATTAGCTGTATATTTCTTAAATTTAGTAGTATCTAAATAAGCAAATAATTTAGCATATCTTAAATTCTTAGCATTTTGATCTAAATCTCTAATCCATTTTCTCTTACGTTCTTCATACGATGCATCACTATCATAATGTCGACGGTTAGGAACAGTTTTTTCTAGTTTTTCTTTAAAAGCTTTAATTGTTCATTCTGGATAAAGTCTTTGTCCTTCTTCAGTTAAAAATGGACGAACTGCGTCACCATTATCAAATAAACGAGAGAATTTATAAAAACGATCTCTTCAAATACTCTCATATTGTTGATTCAATAATTCTGTTAATTCCTTAACATCATGCATCTTAAAATCATTTGAAAAACCAGTATGGTCTTGACCAGTAATGTATTTTAATGATTTAGTTGTGTGCTCAAAGCTCTTTTTTCTAAATTCATCAGTTACTTCAACTGATAAAACATCTGGAACAAGTTCAGAGATGTATGGATCATCATTTAACAGACGATGATCAACATCTGATTGGAATATTTGTCTTTTTGGTTGTGGTTGAACTTGTACTCTTACCTTAACACCATTAACTTCTACTTCTCTATATTCTTGATTAGGAAGTTTAAATGGTTCAATAGGATCTTCTGGTTCATCAGGCCGATCGGTTCGCTTTGGTTCTTTAGGTTCAGGTTCTGGTTGAGGAACAGGTTCGGGAGCGGCTTCAGGAGCTTCTTGAACATCTGGCTTTGGTTCTGGTTCTTTTTTAATCTCTTCTTGCTTGTCTGGTTCTATAACTTCAGGTTGTGCAGGAGTAGGTGTTTTTTTAGGTTCAATTTTTTCAGGAATTGCTTCTTGTTTCTCAATAGGCTTTCCTTCTGAATTCTCTGTTTTGTAGATAACAGTTTTAGCAGTAATATTGTCATCTAGTCCTTTTGAACCAAACGCAACACCTAAAGCAATAGATGTAGCAGCAATACTAGTTGCTACAGATATACCGATTACAATTTTAGTCGCTAGTTTCATAAGTCTCCTTAATTATTAGCTCGTATATTATTTATTGTGGTTCTATATTTTATTATAAATATTTAAAAATAGACATATTTTTATATCAATAAGTATTATATACTTATACATAATTAATAAATATATCATTTTTATATGAAAATATGAAGTAAATATTAAGTTTAGTTAACAAACATCTTATTTAAACATCCGTTTTTAATATCTTTTAGTTTTTGAACTTTTTTAGATTGAAGTGAGATTAAGTTGTCTAGTTGGGTCAAAAAGTTGGCAATTTTTTGCTGTTCTTCTTTTGATGGTATATAGATCTGAAATCTAAGTATATCATTAAGTAATATGGCAGGGATAGCAGAATTATTGATGAGTTCTTGTATTTCTGTATATTTACTTTTCAAATAAAAATATACAAAAAATGTGATGTGTCCACTATTTACATTCATTGAAAAGGCAGAATTTCCTGCTCAAAATTTGTTATTCTCTAAAATTACAAATCCAGCATTTATACCTCTAGAACTCATAACGATTTTACAACCATTTTGATTAAAATACTTATAAAATCCTGTATAAGTACAAGCTCCATTATAAACAGGAAAATCATAAATGTCGTTTTGATATTTAGAATGAACAAATTCTCCTGAGAAAATGTTTAAAATATCATTTAATTTTTTTAAATTTCAATTCTTTGAATAACCACTAAACCTTAATTCAGGAATATCATTTCCTAATCTAGGAAGCATCCTGTCTAATAAACCATTCTTAATATCTTTAAGCTTATCTAGTTTGTTTTGATTAGATTTAATTAATTGATCAAGGTTCTTGAAAAATTCTCCAATTTTTTGTTGTTCTTTAATAGAACTAGGTAACATCATTTCCATATCTGAAATCATTTCTAATCGTACAGAATCGACTGTAGCCTTTGCGGTCATTGTCATCGCTCTTTCATAGAAATTTTTTGAGAAAACATAATAAAAGTATATTGCTGATACATTATTAAAATTGCTCATTTTGTAGCATCGTTGGTGTAAATCAAATTTCCCTTTAATGTAATGAAAAACCTTACCTATGTTTCCATCACCTATAGTAATAACTGCTTCTTCATCAAATAAATATCGGTTGCTTCTAACAGGAGTATCTGATCTTATAAAGAATGGATATTCTCCATCATCGACTTGATCTTGTGTATTACTTTTTCCAGTGGTTATAGAACAAGCGTCTTTTATTAAAGATTTTTCATATTTTTTCTCAAACCCCTTAAACCTTAACTCACGGTCTCTCTCTCTCTCTCTCTCTTAAAATAACTTTCTTATTCATAACCCCACCCTAAAAAACCAACAATCATATTGTTATATTTTACCAATTAATAATTAATGATAGTTAATCTACTATATTAATAAATTTATTAATAGATTAGATAATTTACTACCATACCATTTACACAAACCCAAAAATTATTATCAAATAATCCACACACAAACAATATTTACTTAAGCATCTTTTAGTATCAATTAATTTTTATTATCTATAAATTAATCAATTATGACAAAATTCTTATATTAATGATTGTTAATTTATTAAAAATTAACTATCTTTATATCCTGTTAACTATTCAAATTTCAATAATTGTTATAATTGAAAAGTTGAATAATAACTAATTATTAATAATTCAAAATTTGATTCATTACCTAAGGATTAAAAATGATCGATAACAATAAAGAAAAGTTATTAAGAGCAAATATCAATAATTGAAAAAGCATGCTGCTTGATTTAACTCTAAAAAACAAAGCCTTAAACATTAAAACCCATTTAACTAAATCATTACCATCAAAACTTAAAATTATTCATCCTGGTTTTGATGATTTTTGAAATACTATTGAGAATTCGCAAAAAGAAACATTTCAATTTGGTAATTATGAAACTGTTCATAAATATACATTAAATCAATATGGAAATGATGTTTTATATTCACACAATATTGATGATATTTTAAAACAAGGTAGTTTAAAATCTAATACTATTTACTCTGAATTTGGTGATTCTGTATTTTTAGATGTTATTAAGAAAATAGAGAAAAATGCAAGAACATTTAAAGAAGAGTACTCAATTGATATAGCTTATTTGACCTTTGGTATTTTAAAGTGATATGAATCATTAGATTCAAATCTTCCTATATATGCTCCTTTATTGTTTTATCCTGTTGAAATCAAAAAAGATAGTTCAAATAATTGAAAAATTATTCGTAAACTTGAAAATGGATTTATCTTTAATGAATCATTAGCTCGTAGAATGAAAAATGATTTTAAGGCTGATTTTGAATATATTGATAATAATGATTTATCAGATAATAAATTTCAAGAATATTGCAACAAAATCTTAAGTCAAATAAGTGATAAAAGATGAACAGTTATTAAAGATATTTATTTATCAACATTTGACTTTAGTAATATTCATATTTATAAAGATATTGAACAAAATATAGACAAAATCATCAACAGTCCATTCTTTACTAGAATGGTAAGTGATACTTTTGATCCTAAAAATGATATTAGTGCTATTAATGAACAAAATATAAATGAGAAAATCACCATTAAAGATCAATTTAAAATCTTAGATGCTGATTCATCACAAGAAATAGCAATTCAGAATGCAATTGATAATAAAAGCTTTATTTTACAAGGACCACCTGGAACTGGTAAATCACAAACAATTACTAATATTATCTCTGAACTTATTTCAAGAAACAAAAAAGTACTTTTTGTAGCTGAGAAAAATGCAGCTCTTCAAGTTGTTTTTAATAACTTGCGTAAAATCGGTATTGATAAATATGCCATTCCAATTCATGATTCTAAAGTTAATAAAAAACAAATTCTAAATGAAATTCTTTAAACAATTGATGAATCAAAACTTTATGAATTAAACAATGAACTTTATTTTGATTTTATTAATAGTTATGAAAGAAGTAAATCAATTTTAGAAAAATATAAAAAATCATTATTAACTAAAAGAGATCCTGAAAATTTAAGTTTATATCAGTATTTAGGTAAATACTATAAGCTATCAAACTTTCAAGATCTTTATTTTGATATCAATAATATTCTAGAAATTGATTCTGAACAATTTGATCAAATAAGAAGTTATATAAATGCTTTTGAAAATGCTCTTAAAAACATTAATTTTAATGTTAAAAATCATCCTTGATATGGATTGATTAAAGATTCATTATCTTTTGAAGAAAAAGATAGGTTATTCACTTATCTTTCATTCTTAAGATCTAATTCAGCTGAATTAGTATCAAGACTTAAAAATTTAAATATTATTAATCATGATAGTGAGTTTAATTCACAGTTTGTTTCAAATACATTAAGCTTACATTACATAACAGAGTTTATAACATTAAACAAGTTTAAAGATATAACGCTTTATAATGATAATGATGTTAAAAATGATTTAGAGATATTACAAAATATTCTTCAATTAATAGAACAAAAAAATCAAATAATAGCTGATCAAAAGAATGTTTGAAATAATGTTGATTCTATTTTAGAACAAGATTGTATACAAGCTTATGAGATTTTAAACAAGTATAAAAATAATCCTTTTAAATTCTTTTCTAAAAAATGATGAAGTTCTAAAAAGTTATTTAATAAAAAGAATCTAATTAATTCAAAAGATAAAAAGATAAACATTGTTGATAGTGCAAAAGTATTTGCTCAAATCCATCAAATTGATGCATCAATCAAACAACTAAATTCAGAGTTAAACATCAATCTTAATGATGTTGATCTTAATCTTGAAAATGTACAAAAATACATCCAAAAATTTATAGTTCTAGTTGAAAATATTGAAAACATTAAACCTTTATTCATTAGATTAATTAACTATTTATCTAATAGTAATGATAATCAAAACAATCTAATACAATTTGTTTCAAAGATTACTAATGCAATCACTTATCTAATAGATATTTTTGATCTTAGTATAATTAACCTTACAAAAATGCCATTTGATAAATTTGCTTCTAAATTAGTAAATTTAATTAATGAAAAAGAAGAAATAAATTCATATATAAGTTATTTAAATACTAAAAATAGATTAACTAAACTTAACCAAGGTTCTTTTGTTCAAGCAATCGTAAATAATCTAGTTGAAGATAACTTTGAAAAGATTTATTTAAAAAGGTTTTATCGAAAACTTTGTGAAGTAATCATTGAATCAGAAATGGCTAATGAAGATTCAATATTCTTAAACCAAAATGTAAATAACTTCAAAATCAAAGACTTAAATGGTTCAGACTTAGCTAAAGAAAATATTATTTTACTAAATGATAAAAGAATAAAAGAATCATTGATTTTTCCAAATGCAAATTCGCAATATGCTTTACTTAAAAAAGAAGGGGCTAAAACTAGAGCAATTATTCCGTTCAAAAAATTCTTTGAAAAAGCACACCAGTTAGTTTTAAATGTTAAACCTTGCTTAATGTTATCTCCACTAACTGTAAGTAACTTTTTTAAAGATGTTGATTTTACTTTTGATACTGTTATTTTTGATGAGGCTTCACAAATTAGACCTGAAAGTGCTATTAGTTCACTAGCTCGTGCTCATCAAGTTATTGTAGTTGGTGATAAAGAACAAATGCCACCATCAAACTTCTTCCAATCAATAACTAGTGAAGAAACATTTTTAGAATTAGATGAACCAGAAGAGAATATTTCAGAAACTTATGAATCATTATTAAACTTAGCTGAAGCTAGTTTAAGTTCAATTAAATTAAAGTGACATTACCGTTCAAAATTCGAAGAACTAATTTATACATCTAATAAAGAAATTTATAAAGACTTAGTAACATTCCCTAATTCAAAACAACCTAAAGAGTTTGAGGGATTGAAATTCATCCATGCTAATTCTTCTGAAAGAATTTCTGAAGAAGAAAAAGTGATTAAAGAATCTAAACGAGTTTTAAAAGAAATTATTGAAAAATATCAAGATCAATATTCAATTGGTTTTGTTGTATTCAATCAAGAAATGTTAACAAAAGTTGAAAAAGAGGTTGATAACTTTATCTCGACTAATCCACATTTAAAATTCTTCTTTACAGATGAGAAAAACGAACCATTCTTTGTTAAAAACATTGAACAGGTTCAAGGGGATGAACGAGACATAATAATCTTTTTAATGGAAAATAGACGAATTAATGATGGGTCAATCAGTATTAATTTTGGAGCAATTAATAGAAGTGATTCTGGATATAAAAGATTAAATGTAGCGATTTCACGTGCTAAAAAAGGTTTAATATTAATTTCTTCATTTAGAAGTAATGAAGTAGATTGATTTAGAAGTGACAAGCGTGGTATTAAAATGCTTGAAAAATTCATAAAAAATGCTGAATATGGAGTAAACGTACTAGAAGATACTAAACAATTACAAAAGCAAATGGATTCAACATTTGAACATGAAGTTTACAAAAAACTAGTTGCAGCTGGACTTGAAGTTAAATTCCAAGTGGGAACTTCAGGATTTAGAATTGATTTAGCAATTGTACATAAAAATAACCCTAATAAATATGTTTTAGGTATTGAATGTGATGGTGCTACATTCCACTCATCTAAATCAGCAAGAGATCGTGACCGACTTAGACAACAAGTATTAGAATCAAGAGGATGAAACATCCATAGAATCTGATCAACTGATTGATTTAAAAATCCTAATCAACAAATTGATTTGATTTTACGCAAATTAGATGATATTTATAGTAATAATAAAATTATTGCTCCAATCGATGAACAAATAGTTTCATTTGCAGATGAGATTTCACTAGATAATGATTACTTAGATCTATTTGAAGATTATTTAAACATTGAACAATTTATAGAAGAAAATAAATTATTATTTTGCTCATCACGTGAAGGTGATAAAGTTAACATAATAAAGAATTTATTACTTCAAACTGGTCCTATTAAAGAAGATAAGTTCAATGAAATTATTAAAAAGTTATTATCTGAACCTAGAATAAATAATGAAATAAAACAATTAGCAAAAAGATTAATTAGATCACTTGCAAGTTTTGATATTTATGGTTTTTATGTACCGATAAATAATGACTTTGAATTTAAGTTCAAGAAAAGTAATTCTAAAGAAACTAAACGTCTATTAAATGAAATACACCCTAATGAGCTTGAAGACTTGTTTTTAAAAATGTTAAAAACATCAAAAATCTCAATTAGTTTAGATGATTTTTGTAAGGAATTATCATATCTAACACAATCACAAGTTACTCAACTTAAAAATAAAGAATACATTTTAGAAATCTTAAATAATATGGCTCAAAACAATTTAATAAATAAAATTAGCCATGATGTATTTGAAATGAAAAAAGATTCTTAGATAGTAAATCTATTTGATTAAAAGAGAAGTACAAGCGTGTTGCTTGTGCTTTTTTCTTTTCTGTGAATAACTAATTGATTTAGTTTGTTTTGTGCAAAATCCAGGAAATCGTATTGAATGATTCCTTAATATAAGCATATACTTTATAATTGCAATTATAATTTCCGGATTCAATTCAAACCGGAACATCTAACCCAAAAGTCCTTTTTTTTTTTTTTTGCAAAAGAAGAAAAAGTTTTTAAAATCACTCCATATTTCAAATAAATCCAAGCTTTGATAAAAGGAATTTTAGACATAATTTACTATCAAAGGATTTATAAATATGAGTAAATTCAAAAACAAAAAAGCACTAACTCTAGCGGTTGGTGCGATTATGGCAGGGGTTAGTGTTATAGGAGTAGTTGCGGCTTGTGCACCAACAAAGGCAAAACCAAATAAACCTTCTCAAGGTACTCAAAACCCATCTCAATCTGGTGGAACTCAATCTTCAAACCCAGGTAGTGGAAACACTACAACTCCAAGTGGTCAAGGTTCAGGAAATAATACAACTAATCCATCAGCTGGTTCAACTAATACAAGTCCAGGAGGCACTAATCCTGGTTCACAAGCTAAACCAGAAGATAAAAAGATGCAAGACGATAATCCAAATGTAGATAAAGGTGAACAATCAGGAAAAAGTGAAACACCTGGAGCTAATGGAAAAGATGACAAAGGAAGCACTGACCAACAAACTAAACCAGTGGTTAGTGTAGCTGATGATGCTAAATTAATTAAAGAAGAATCAAAATATTCATTAACATTATCTGTTACAAATGCAGATAATAAATATTTAGAAGTTGAATTAACTGAAGTTGTAAATAACCAACAAGAAGCAACTAAAGTTAAAGCGAAAGCTAAAGTAGAATCTAACAATGTAACTGTTAGTTTTACTAATTTAAAACCTGGAAATAAATATAAAGTATCAGCTCTTAAACTTTATGAGAACGAAACTACTAGTGATGGAATTAGTGTTGATTTAAGTACAACTTTAAGTTCAAAAGAATTTTCAACAGAACAAGCATCAACTCCAAAAGTTAATACACCTGCACCAACTCCACAAAACCCTGTATCTATTACTTTAGAAGATAATGCAATGTTAGTTAAAAAAGATAGCAAACACGAACTATCATTAAATGTATCAAATGCAGATGGAAAATACTTAGAAATCGAATTAACTAAAGTAAATGAAAATAGCCAAAATGATGAAACTACTATAATTTCTAATAAAGTAAAAGTTGAAGGTGGTAAAGTTACTGTTAGCTTTGATAAATTAGAAGAAGGCGTTAAATATAAAATAACTGATGCACAACTTTATCCTAATGAAGAAATTGAATCAGGAGATACTGTTCAATTAAGCGGTGATTTAACTAAAAAAGTTATAACTATTAAATCATCAGATTCTAGTGATCAAGGTAATAAAGATCAAATGTCAGGAAGTGGTAAAGCAGATGCCCCACAACCAGCTCCACAAGCTGATCAAAATGTTAAACCAGTAACAGCTAGCTTAGATGCTACTTCTAAACTTACTGAAAATAAAGGTGACTTTGGTTTAACATTTAAATTTGAAAACGCTGATAAGAAGTTTGTTGAAGTAGAACTTGTTGATAGTAGCGATGATAAAATGGTTGTTAAATCTAAAAAAGTTGAAGTAACTAACAATCAAGCTGTTGTTATCTTTGATGGTGTTAAATTGATAAGCAAATACAAAGTTAAATCTATTAATTTATTTGATAAATCAGATGCAACTACAGGTAAAGAAATTAAGTTAGCTGAAGAACTAACAAATAGAGTTATTGATGTTGACGCAAAAGTTATTCAATTTGTTAGTTTTAAAAGAGGAGATAAAAAACTTCCTGAAATAACTCTTAAAATGCCAAGTAAACTTTATTCACAAATTGATAATCAAGTATTCGAATTCTTATTAGAAAATAGATCTAATTATGTAGATGGTTTTACTTACTTTGTAACAATTCAAGGTGATAATAAACAAATTTATACTATGAAATTGAATGATAATGATGGAATGGTAACATTTCAAATATTCCCAGCTTTTGAATATGCTAACGATCCAAAACAAGCAAACAACTACATTGATAACCTTTGACTAAAGAATGATGCCAAAAAGAATAACTTATTAAAAAATAGAATCAACTTCACATCATAACCCAACCTTCTACCCACCTTTTTCTCTTACTTAAACATAAAAATTAAACAATATAAAAACTGATCAGATAATTGAATCTAATTCAACTATTATGATCAGTTTTTTTATTTTATCTATTTATTAATTTAAACCAGTGTAATCTTTTAAGAAGTCAATGATATCAGCTACTTTAGAGCTAAAGTATGATTTATAGTCAAAATCAGTTTCTGATGTTGCTTTATAAAGTTCAATATAAACTTTAAATTTAGGTTCAGTTCCTGATAATCTAAATTTAATACTACCTAATCCATCAAGTTTTCATTCTAAGTAATTACCTACTTCATGATAGATCATGTCATGAATTTGATAATCACTAATTGCTTTGAATTCAAAGTCTTTTAGATTGTTCATAATACTAATAGCTTTTTGTTTTCAATTATCCCCATCAATGATAAATTGAATAGTTCGATTATATCAATATCCATATTTAGGGAAGATTTCTTTTTCTAAGATATCAATTAAATCCATATTATGATTTGATTGATAATAGTTTACTATTTCTAATAATAAAGCTGCATATTGGTATGAGTCTTTATCATTATTAAAATCATTTCAAAGAGCACCAATTGCTTCTTCAAAACCAATTACTAAACTATTAGTTTTCTTAAGTTGAGCAATTAAATTACCATGGTTTTTAAAACCAACATCAACATATTTAACTTCGCAATTAAATTCATTAGCAAATAGTTCGATATATCTTGTTGAAATATATGTTGAAATCACATATTTAGCTTTATCGTATGATTTATGTTTAAGTAAATAATAAGCAGCAATAATAGCTGTTTCATTACCAGTTAAATAAACTCATTCGCTGTTTTTAAAAACAGCTGCTCCAAGGCGATCACCATCAGGGTCACTACTTAACATTAAATTAGCATTGTGTTTTTCTGCATACTCTAAACTAAGTTTGAATGAGATTGGAACTTCTGGGTTTGATGTTGTATCATAACTGAAGTTAGGATCTTCTTGATTCTGTTCACTAACAGAGATCACATTCTTATAACCTAAGCTGTTTAAGAATGGAATCATATCATATGATGAAGATCCGTGATGAGCGGAGAAAACAACTTTTAGTTCTTTAGTTTGATTAGGATCAGTATTAACTAAAGCTTTTTCTATTACTTTAAAATAACTGCTAATAGTTTCATCATCAATGAATTTAATTAATTCTTGATTAGCTTCTCAACTATAATCTAGCATACTTTCAAAACTAGGAATATAGTCACTAATAATATCTGTCTCTTCTTTAAGTGGTTGTGCACCATTTGATCCATAAACTTTAAATCCACAATACTCTTTCGGGTTATGACTAGCTGTAAACATAATCCCCCCACAAGCAATTGTGTGATGAATTAAATAAGAGATGATTGGTGTTGATAACATCTTATAATCAGCTGGAACTAATACTTCATAACCAGCAGCAGAAAATAATTCTGCAGCCATTTGCATCGCTTCTTTTGATAAGAACCGATTATCCCTTCCAAAGACAACTCTTTTATTTGTTTTATTTTGACTGTTTAAATATTCAATAAAACCAACAATTAGTTGCATATAAGTAATTTTATTAAAATATTTAGTTCCAATATTACGTTGTAATCTTACCCCAGAAGTTCCAAAAGTAAATTTGAACTCAGGGTTAAATAACTCATCAATTTGTTCTTCAGATAAATTATTAACTAATTGTTTTTGTTCATCTGATAAGTTTTTTGATTGTGATCATAGCTTTGCTAATTGATTCATAAAAATATCTTCTCTTTGATTAAAGTGATTTCTTTGCACTTCACTTATAAGGTATTAATTGGTCAATATGATAGCTTTTATAACTACCATCATAATTGATGATATAAACTTGTGCTTGTTCATTTGCAAACTCAGAGATAACTTGTCTACAAGCGCCACATGGTGTTCCTGTATCATTTAGATCTTTAGTTAATACATAAACTGTTTTAACTTCTTTAGCTCCATTACTAATAGCTGCTCCAATTGCATTTCGTTCAGCACAAATAGTTAAACCAAATGAGCCATTTTCAACATTTACACCATTGAAATACCCTTTATCAGTTTCTATAATTGCACCTACTGGATAATTAGAATAAACACAGTAACTATTATTTAATAACTCTTTTAATTTAGCAAAAATTTCTTTAATTTCCATATCCTTAAATTACTATAATTTTTATTATAATTCTTAATAATTATAACATTTAGCACAATGATAGAATATAGCAAAAAATACCACTCGCGTGGTATTTAATAATAGAATGGCAAGGGTAAAGGGACTCGAACCCCTAACACACAGATTTGGAGTCTGTAGTTCTGCCAAATTGAACTATACCCTTAGAAATAGGGTAGTCCCTATTTTGGAGCTAATCTAGTTAATACAATTGCTTGCCCATTCTTAACAACAATTGTATCTTCGATTCTTACTCCACCAACATTTGGAATATAAATTCCTGGTTCAACAGTAACAACAGCATTTTCTGGTAATTTTTCTTTATTAGCTCCGTTTGTGTTAGGAAGTTCATGAACTTCAATTCCTACACCATGACCAGTTCCGTGTGTGAAATAACCTTTATATTCTGAACTATCAATAATTTGACGACAAATTTGATCTACTTCATATCCAGTAACTGCAGTTGATGTTAAATTAATCCCTGCAGTTTGAGATTCAAGCACTTTGTCATAAATCTTTTGCATTTGTGGATTTGGTTTTGTTCCAGCAATAAATGATCGTGTCATATCTGAACAATAACCTTTATATAAAGCTCCAATATCAATCGTTACCATATCTCCATCTTCAATCTTACGATCTGAAGCATGGTGGTGTGGATTTCCCCCGTTTGGACCTGAAGCAATAATTGGATCGAATGAATTCTTTTCAGCCCCTAAATCAAGCATCTTTTTAGAAATCATGTTTGAAATTTCAATTTCAGTTAAACCGATGATGTTTTGTTCACGAACTCAATTATATGCTTTTGCAGCAATATCAGCTGCTATTTGTAAATATTCAAGTTCTTGTTCAGTTTTGATTTCACGTAACTTAGCTGATTTAAATGGCACAATTTCATTTACAAATCGTTTTAAGAAAGAAGCTGTTTCAAGGGTTACATAATCAGCTTCAACTAAAGCTTTGTTAATCTTTAATTCATCCGCTGCTTCTTTTAGTAAATCAAGTGTAGTTTTATTTTGTGATGCTGCTAATAAAACTACTTTTGCATTTTTAACTTGTTCACAAGCTGCAGTGTAGTAACGTGCATCAACAAGATAGATTGCTTCTCCATCTTTGTTAATTAACACAAATCCATCACTACTTGCAAATTCTAAGAATCAATATCTATTGTGTGTTGAAAATAAAATTACTCCATCAACATTTTGATCTGAATGATCATTGATAGCTTTTAGTACTTGTTGTAGTTTGAAATTGTTTTTCATAAATAAGTCCTATCTTATTTTCTTTTGATTTCGTTATGAACAGTTACTTTACGACAAGTTGAACAAAACTTGTTTAAAGATAAACGGTCTGGGTTGTTTTTAGCATTTTTAGTTGTAATGTAGTTAATGTTTTTACTTTCACTACATTGTAAACGGATTCCTCTTTTAATTGCCATTATATTCACCTCGCTCTAATTGTTTATTGATCTGCTAGATTAGTAATACTAATATAATCTATAAATTATATAAAATTTTAATATGTTTTGTCTATGTCTAATGCTTATCTTTAATTTGATTAGTTAATAAAGCAATGAATTCTTCATATTTAACTGTAGTTGTGTTTTCTTGTCCATATTTTCGATAAGTAACCATTTTATTGTTTTTGATCTCCTCATCCCCAACTACAATTTGATATGGAACTTTTTGGATTTGAGCTTCTCTAATCTTTTTACTTAATCGTTCATTTCTTAAATCTAAATTAGCACGAATTAAATTCGCTCGTAATAAGCTATGAAGTTCAGAAGCATAAGATCCGTGTGCATTTTCATTAACTGGAATAATTACAACCTGAACAGGAGCTAATCAAAGTGGTAAGATCCCTTTTGTTTGTTCTAATAAGATTGATAAGAATCGTTCATAAGTACCAATAATTCCAATATGGATCATCACTGGTGTGATTTGGTTGTTTTGTTCATCAATATATTTAAGATCAAATCTTCTTGGTAATAAGAAGTCTAATTGAATAGTTGAAATTGTGATGATTCGATTAAGTACTGTTTTAGCTTGGAAGTCAATCTTTGGACCATAGAAAGCAGCTTCACCCTTAATTTCTTTATATTCAATGTTATTTTTATTTAACATTTCACGAAGTTGAGCTTGTGATTGTTCTCACATTTGCGGATCATTAAAGTACTTTTCTTTATCATCTGGATCATTAAGTGATAAATGAACTTCAAAAGTTTTAATTCCTAATCCTTCTTGAGCAGCTTTAATCATTGCATAAGCATTTAATACTTCTTGTTCGATTTGATCGATTCGACAGAAGACATGGCAGTCTTCTAAGATCATTGATCGAACTCGTTCAAAACCAGTTAAACCACCTGAAGATTCATATCGGTGTAAGATTGAGTGTTCACTTAATCGAACAGGTAAACTTCGATATGATCGTAATTCATTAGCATACACAAGTGTATGGTGTGGACAGGTCATTGGTCGAAGTACTAATTCTTCATTATCAATCTTAATTGGTTTGAACATATTTTCATGATAATGATCTCAGTGTCCACTTGTTTTATATAAATCAATACTTCCTAAGATTGGAGTAATAACAGTATCAAAGTTATATTTAAACTCTAATTGGTTAATGAAACGTTGAACTTCTTGTTTAATAATTGTTCCATTAGCTAATCAGATTGGTAACCCTTGTCCAGCTAATTGATTAAATGTAAATAGATTTAGATCTTTACCGATTTTTCGATGATCTCGCTCTTTTCGTTCAGCTAATTCAGCTAAATAAGCATCAAGATGACTTTTTTCATAAAAAGCACATCCATAGATCCGAATTAGCTGATCATTTTTAGCATCTCCATGTCAATAAGCTCCTGCTACATTTAATAGTTTAAAAGCTTTCACTAATTTAGTATTAGCTACATGAGGACCACCACATAAATCAAACCAATTAGCACATCGTGAAATCGTTAACCCTTGTTCTTTATATTTTTCAATGATCTCTAGTTTGTATTTGTTATTAGCAAATGCTTTTTTAGCATCTTCATAACTAATATCTTCATGAATAAAATCATAAGCTCCATCTACGATTTTTTTCATTTCTTTTTCAATTCTAGCTAAGTCTTTGGTTGTAATTGAGGTGTTTGGATCATTTAGATTAAAATCATAATAAAACCCTTCATCAATTGCTGGACCAATTGCTAAGCTAATGTTGGGATAAAGTTTAACTAATGCCATTGCTAAAACATGAGCAGCACTATGGCTTAGTGTACTGTCGAATTTATACATAAAATAATTTTTTCCTCAATTCAATACTATCTTTTAATTATAAGCTTTTTCATTAATAAATAAGGTTAAAAGTTTTTAGATTCTTCTTTATTAATTAATCTTGATTAAACTTAAACATTAAGCAATCAAGGAGCTTTAGTTAATTGATCATTATATGGATTTTTAGTTTTATATTTTTTAAATGCAATACAACTAAAAACAATAGCTAAAGTGATCATTACTGAACTTAGTACACTAAATGGTAAACTTCAAGCAACAAGTCCATGATATTGATCAGATCCTTGATAACTAACTCCAAATCCAACAATAAGTAAACCAGTTAATAATTGAATTACTGTGCTTATAATTGGTTTTGTTGTTTGTTTTTTAATAATATCTAAATATC
>NZ_JFDP01000044.1 GCF_000731915.1 Ureaplasma diversum NCTC 246 | reverse complement strand
GCTGTTTTTGTAATATAACTATCGTGTCATTGGTGATCTAAATATGGTTTAGTATATTTTAATCAAAGATCACTAGTTAATGAGCTATCAGCTTCTAAGTTAGCTTTAAATTGATCAACAGATAATTGGCTTTGGTTAGCTAATAATAAAACTGTTTGTTGATCTTTTAATAAAGCAGTTTTAAAGCTAGGGTATAAATATACTGGAATATTAGCCTCTAGTTGAATTGGTGTAGCTATATTAGTTGTAATAATCTTACTCATTGGATCAACACTAAATCCATAAATAATGGTTGTAATAAAACTACCAACAAAAGCTAAGATCACTAAAATTAATCATAATTGACGAGAATGATAACTATTATTTGTGATCTTGCTTTTTTGTAAAATGTAGATTGTATAATCTGAAATGGCATTAGCTACCATTGGCATCATAATTAACCCATGATATCAAATGATCCGAGCACTACTAAAAACAAGTGCAGTTGATGCTGTTATTTTATCATTGATGATTAAATAAATGGCAAACACCATAATCATTTTAATTACAGACATTAATAATCCATTAAATAAATAAACTCATGAGTGTTTAATCATTACTTTAAACTGATTAGATAATTTAACAACAGGACCTATATAATGATCTTTTAAATCAGTTTTTAAATAAGCTAAAAGAATACTAACTATCATCATAATGATAAAGCTAATACTAAAGCCAAGTCCATATGCAGCATACCCTAGTTGGTTTGATGTATATAAATAACTATTATTAACATAAAAGCTAAAGATATATCCTAACCCTAAAGCTAAACTATAAGTAATTAGATCAAATAAAATTAAGACTCAAGCATTAGTATGGTTGTAGTACTGATTATAGTAGCTCATATAATAAGTACTAATTGGTTTGATAAGGATTATGCAACAAATTGCTCAATCAAAATGTTGAACTTCAATATTAGTAAACCCTAGATTATGATGACTATTAGCTCCAAAGTTATAAAGTTGTGAACAAGCTAAATATAAACCAACTAAAATAAGTCCATAAATAAAAGCAATTAAACTGTTGTAATGATGATCAATTGGTTGAATTAATTGATTAGTTGTTTGCTTTTTGTAATGATAGCTTCAAGTAGCTAAGATTAAACCAACAGTTGTTGCTGTTAACATAAAGGCATTAACAAATACTAATGCATATGTGATCCCCATTGATACAAATCCACCCCCATCAGGGTTTAAAGCGACTAAAGCACTTAAAATAACACAAGCAATACCACACATAATCGTACTACTTAGCATTGGTAGGATTTGTATAAAGACTGTTTTAATTGTGATCTTAAAACTAAAATTAGTTTTGATTTGATTTTGTTTTGTTTTTAACATAGTTATAGTCTCATTTATGATTTCATCAATTTATTAGTTAATTTGATGAATTGGTTAACTCAGTTAGCAAACACATCAACTGCTTGGTTTCAAACTGATTTATCTAATAAATCAAAACCTAATAGTTTAATTGTCTCTAAACTATTTAAAGAACCACCTGAAGCAAAGAATTTAAACATATTCTCTAATGCATTTGGTTGTTTATTAAAGATATTAGAAGCAGCAATTAATCCACCAATTTGTCCAATTGCATATTTATAAACATAAAAAGAACTTGTATAAAAGTGGGGAACACTAATAATAGTTAAAGCTACATCTTCATCAGTTTTAGTGATTTTGTTTGGATTATATTTATAACCACTATATTGATTTAACATTTCTAAATAAGTGTTACGCACTTTTTCTCAACTAAATTCTTCACCCTTATTAACTCAATCATTAGCGATTCATTCAAAATTAGAGAATGCAACTTGTCTTGTTGATGTGTTAATAAAACCTGATATCATCTCATCTAAAATCATTAAACGCTTCTGATCATCTTTTTGATATTTATCTAAAAGATGATAGTTCACTAAAACCTCATTAGCCATTGAAGCAATTTCAGCATAAAAAATTGAGTACTCATTATAAATTGGTTGGTTTAAGTTAGCATAGTAAGTATGAACAGAGTGACCAAGTTCATGAGCTATTGTTAATACACCATTATAAGTATAATCATAGTTCATAAAGATGTAGATTTTATCAAAACCTTTAGTCCCACTAATTGAATAAGCTCCAGTTTGTTTATTATTAGTTGGTAATCAAGAAACTCAATGTTCATTTAATGCTTTATTAATAACTGATAAATATTGATCACCCATACAAGCTAATGCATCCTTAATAATATTTTGAGCTTGTTCAATACTAAAGTGAACTTTTTTAGCAACTAAATCAAGTGATCGATCATAGTTATAAACTTTATCTAAATTAAATTTATATTTAAGATATTTATCTCGTTGTTTAGCAAACTTAATAATATAAGGTTTAAATAATTTAGTTTGTTCATAAATAAATTGAATCAAACTAACATCAACTTCATCAGCAAATGCAGCTGAACTTATATAATCTTTAAAGTTACGTGCAACTGCAACACTATTGTTCATTGTATATTGATAAAAAAGGGTTCTTGTAAATGTATTTCTTAAGTTATATAAAGCTTTATGACTTGATGTATATACATTCTTTCTAAGAACTCGATCTTTTGAACGCATATGTTTATAAATATCAGTATCATTATTTAATTTGATAACTTTATTATTAGCATCTAAAACATCATCATATTTCATATCTGATGAAAGTAATACATCAAAGATATCTTCAAAACCACCATTATGACGTTCTGCTTTATGCAATAATGCTTCTTGTTCTTGATTTAAAGTATAAGGAGCATATCGTCATAATGCATCAAAGCTTAATTGATAAGGTTTAATTTCAGGATCTTTATCTAAGTATGATTGGATTAAATCCCTATTAGCTAATATTTTTGCATCATAACCATTAAAATGTTGTTCAATTTGATGTTGTTCAAAAGCAAGTTTTTGAGCATATTTATTGTATTCTGGATTAATCAAATCAATGTTTTGTTTATTGTTAACATAATTAACTAATCGATTAGAAATTAAGATACATTGATCTTGTTGAACTAAAAAGGCTTTAAAACTATTAACATCATCTAAAAAGTTAGCATACAAACTAATTAATTTATCATAAGCTTGTTTATATTCTTCAAATAAATCATCAACACTTTTATTATTTAATAAGTGTTCTAAATCTCATTCGTACTTATTATCCATAATTAATCCTTTTAGTGTTTTAAATTAGAAAAATAAATCGCACTAAGGCGATTTATTCTATCTTGTGCTATTTAACTACAATAATTAAAGAGTCTTAATAACTGTACCGTGTCCTACAGTCTTTCCACCTTCACGGATTGAGAACTTAGAACCGTCTTCAATCGCAACAGGAGCGATTAATTCAACAGTCATTTCAACGTCATCACCAGGCATTACTAATTCTACACCTTCAGGTAATTTAATTGCCCCAGTAACATCAGTTGTTCTAAAGTAGAATTGAGGACGGTATCCACCAACGATTGGAGTATGACGACCACCTTCTTCTTTCTTTAAGATATAAACCTTAGCAGTGAATGAGCTGTGTGGTTTAATTGAACCTGGTTTAACTAATACTTGACCACGTTCAACTTCTTCTTTCTTAATACCACGTAATAAGATACCAGCATTATCTCCAGCTTGTGCTTGGTCTAATTGTTTTCTGAACATTTCAATACCAGTTACAACTGTTTTTTGAGTTTCACGTAAACCTACGATTTCAACTTCATCATTGATCTTTAATGTACCACGTTCAACACGTCCAGTAACAACTGTACCACGACCTGAAATTGTAAATACGTCTTCAATTGCAAGTAAGAATGGTTTGTCAGTATCACGTTCTGGTAATGGAATTCAAGTATCAACTGCGTCCATTAATTCATCAATCTTAGCTTCTCAAACTGGATCTCCTTCAAGAGCACGAAGACCTGAACCACGAATTACAGGAGTGTTGTCTCCATCAAATCCATATTTAGATAATAATTCACGAACTTCCATTTCTACAAGGTCTTGCATTTCAACATCGTCCATGTAGTCGCATTTGTTTAAGAATACAACGATCTTAGGAACACCAACTTGACGAGCAAGAAGAATGTGTTCTTTAGTTTGAGCCATAACCCCATCAGAAGCAGCAATAACTAAGATTGCTCCATCCATTTGAGCTGCCCCTGTAATCATGTTTTTAACATAGTCAGCGTGTCCTGGACAGTCTACGTGAGCATAGTGACGAAGAGTTGATTCATATTCAACGTGTGAAGCGTTAATTGTAATACCACGTTCACGTTCTTCAGGTGTCTTATCAACGTCTGCGTATGATTGAGCAATCGCTTGTCCTTTTTTCGCTAATACTGTAGAAATCGCAGCAGTTAATGTAGTTTTACCATGGTCAACGTGTCCAATAGTACCAATGTTAACGTGCGGTTTAGTACGTTCGAATTTAACTTTAGCCATTTAATGGTTTCTCCTTAGAATAGTAATTTATATAGAAAAATATAATGCTATTTTAAATATCTTTGATAATTATAACATTTTAAACCTAATACTTATTAGGCTTTTAATAAAATAGTTTAATGAATTTAACTATTTCTTAGCACGTGCAGCCATTACTTCTTCAGTAACAGATTTTGGTGCTTGAGCGTAATGACTAAATTGCATTACATATTGTCCACGACCTTGTGTATTACTACGAAGGTCAGTTGCATAACCAAACATTTCTGATAATGGAACTTTTGCTTTAATTGATTGAGCATTTCCACGAGATTCTTGCCCTTCAATTACTCCACGACGCTTAGAAATATCTCCCATTACAGTCCCAAAGTAATCATCAGGTGTTGTAACATCAACAGCCATAATTGGTTCTAATAAAACTGGTTTACATACTTTTGCAGCTTCTTTAAAAGCAAGAGATGCAGCAATCTTATAAGCCATACCAGATGAGTCAACATCGTGGTAAGAACCATCATAAATTGTTGCTTTAACATCAATTGTTTGATATCCAGCAATTGGTCCTGAAGTAAGAGCTTCAATTAAACCATTTTCAACTTCTTTGATGTATTCCTTAGGAACTTTACCACCAACAATTTGGTCAACAAATTCAAACCCTTTGTCATGGTTTGGTTCAAACTTAATTCATACGTGTCCATATTGACCACGTCCACCAGATTGTTTAATGTATTTACCTTCAGCTTCACCTTCAAGAGTGAATGTTTCACGGTAACTTACTTGTGGTGCACCAACATTAACTTGAACATTGAATTCACGACGCATACGGTCAACTAATACATCAAGGTGTAACTCACCCATTCCTGCAATAATTGTTTGTCCTGTTTCTTCATCAGTGAATGTTCTAAATGTTGGGTCTTCTTCAGCTAACTTAGATAAAGCAATTGACATCTTTTCTTGGTCAGCTTTTGTTTTTGGTTCAACAGATAATGAAATAACTGGTTCAGCAAATTGCATTTTTTCAAGAATTACTGGACGTTTTTCTTCACAGATTGTATCTCCTGTTGTTGTGTCCTTAAGACCAATCACAGCACAGATATCTCCTGCTCCTACACGATCAACTTCATTACGGTTGTTAGAGTGCATCTTAACAAGTCTTGAAATACGTTCTTTTTTACCTTTAGTTGCGTTTAATACATAAGTTCCTTTTTCAAGAACCCCACTATAAACACGAACATAAGTTAAACGTCCAACGAATGGGTCAGTAGCAACTTTGAATGCTAAACCTGAGAATGGTAAGCTTTCATCGTTTGGAATTTCAATATCTTCACCATTTTCTAAATGTCCACGCATTGCAGGAACATCAACTGGTGATGGTAAGAAGTCAACAACTGCATCAAGTAATTTCTTAACACCTTTGTTTTTGAAAGCTGATCCACAAAGTACTGGATAAAGTTCAGTAGCAATTACCCCTTTACGAATACATTTCTTAATGTCTTCTTGAGATAATGTTTCACCATTTAAGTATTTTTCCATTACTTCATCATCAAAGACAGCAACATCATCAATCATTTGGTGGTGCATTTTTTCAGCTTTTTCTTTATATTCAGCTGGAATGTCTTCAACACGGTAGTTTTCATCAGCTTGACCATCATAGAAGTAAGCTTTCATTTCGATTAAGTCGATACTACCAACAAAATCAACTTCAGCTCCCATAGGGATTTGGATAGCTGTTGCTTTAACTCCTAAACGGTTTTTCATTGTTTCGATTGAATAGTAGAAATCAGCACCGATTTTATCCATCTTATTAACGAAAACAATACGAGGAACATTATAACGAGTAGCTTGACGTCATACTGTTTCAGTTTGTGGTTCTACCCCATTTTGTCCATCAAGTACAGCAACTGCACCATCAAGTACACGTAATGAACGTTCAACTTCAACTGTAAAGTCAACGTGTCCTGGAGTATCGATTAAGTTAAGTTGGAAGTTTTTTCAAGTTGCATAAGTAGCAGCTGATGTAATTGTAATACCACGTTCTTTTTCTTGTTCCATTCAGTCCATAGTTGATGCCCCATCGTGGGTTTCACCAATCTTGTGGTTTTTTCCTGTATGGTAAAGAATACGTTCTGAAGTAGTTGTTTTTCCAGCATCAATGTGAGCCATGATACCGAAATTTCTAAACATACTTAAATCAATAGCCATATTAATTTATTTGTCCTTTATTTAAATATAAAAAAGTAATTATCAACGTAAGTGTGCAAAGGCTTTGTTTGCTTCTGCCATCTTGTGAGTATCTTCTTTTTTCTTAATTGAAGCCCCTGTGTTGTTTGATGCATCGATAATTTCGTTTGCTAATTTTTCAATCATTGTGTGTTCATGACGTAAACGTGCATACATTGTTAATCAACGTAGACCAAGAGTTTGTTTACGTTCAGCTGTTACTTCAGTAGGAACTTGGAAGTTAGAACCACCAACACGACGAACCTTAAGTTCAATTACAGGCATTACATTTTCAACAGCTTTTGTAAATACTTCAAGAGCTGGTTTACCAGTTTTCTTTTCAACAATTTCAAAAGCTTGGTAAATAATTTTTTGTGCTAAACCTTTTTTTCCATCATACATAATAGTATTGATTAATTTAGTCACTAGACGTGAGTTATAAACAGGATCTGCTAAAACTTGTCTTTTTTCTGGTTTTAATTTTCTCATTTAAGTCTTCTCCTTAATTATATAACTACTTTATTTAGCAGCTGGTTTTGGACGTTTAGCACCATATAGTGAACGTTGTTGACGACGTTTATCAACCCCAGCAGTATCTCCAGTACCACGAACGATGTGGTAACGAACCCCAGGTAAGTCCTTAACACGACCACCACGAATAATAACCACACTGTGTTCTTGTAAGTTATGACCTTCCCCTGGAATATAAGCTAATACTTCAAATCCGTTACTTAAACGAACCTTAGCATATTTACGTAACGCAGAGTTAGGTTTCCTAGGTGTCATAGTACCAATACGAGTACATACACCAGATTTAAGAGGTGATGGGTTTTTCTTAGTTTTTTTATGTAATGAGTTATATGTGTATAAAAGAGCAGGTGACTTACTTTTTTTAGTCTTTGTTACTCGTTTATTACGAATCAATTGCGCAATTGTAGGCATTTATAATCTCCCTATTTTAATTTTTGACATGTGTCTTTTAGTTAAATGATTTTATAGCAACTGTTCCGTGCGTATCATTTTCTAAAATTAACAATTTGACAAAACACCTTGAAATTATAAACGATTCATAAAATAAAAGCAACCAAAAAGACAAAATTATTTGCTTTTTAGTCGCATTTAATTAATTATTTAATTATTTAGCTTTTGGTTCTCATCAAAGTTTAGATTTTAATAAAGTTCTAAATAGTTCAAGTTTTTCACTATCTTTCAACTTGTAGATGTTCTTGTCTAATGCATCAATGAATCCACCATATGAAGCATTACCACCAATCATTACATATGATTCTGATCAGTCTTGATCTTTTTTAATAACCTTACCATCTTTAATATCGTATCTAACACCTTTAACTTTTGCATCTGAGTTACCAAATAGTTTAAGTGTTTCATCTAATACTTTATTTCTTTCTTCTAAACCTTTTCGTTTAGTTGCGTTGTCGTTGAAATCATCAAAGTTATCTCCAACACGCATAATTGTTTTGAATTGAACTGCGTTACCGAAGTCAGTAGATCCTTCTTTTGTAAGATCTAATTTAGTATCATTAACAAAGTTCATTCGATCTTCTTTATTAGATTTAACTCGTTTACCTTTATCGTCTCTTTTAATATGATTTCAAGGTTTTTTATCAGAAGCTCCTAAGTCAACACCTTGCATTCAAAATACTCAATCAGGTAATAAAGCTTCATCTAATTTAACTTTAACTAAATTGTTAATAGTTGCTTGTTTTTCAGTTTCTTGTTCACGGTTAGAGTTGAACATAACAACTCCACCTTTACTATAAACATGTTTAATGAAATCAATAGCACCATCTAATTCTGTAGAGATTTCAGCTTTAACAAATTCATTTCAAGTTTTTGGGTTATATGATAACTTGTTAATTAAAACATAGTTTTGGTATGCATAGTTGTTTAGAATTGTTTCATCGATGTCCATGAAAACAACTGGGATAGCTTTTCCATTAGTATTTTGAACTGTTAGTGTAGAAGCTTTGCCGTTTGCTGCAGCAGTATATTTTACTTTACTAGTATCAAAAACTTCCTTTTGTGCTTCTAACAACTTATCAAAACTTGCTTTTGCTGTTTCATATGCATTCTTAGACATTGCACGCTTTTCAGCACTTGTAGTGTTTCATAAACTTGAAAATCAAGCAGCACCAGCAACTTCGTATTTATCCTTTTCAGTTTGTGATAAATTTGAATTCTGAGCAACTTGCGTTTGAGTTTGTACACCAGTTGATGGAGTAGGACCCTTCTTATTCTCATTATTACATGCAACAGCAACAACACTTACTGTTGCTAACAAACCAGCTACAAGCCCAGTAGCTAGTGCAATTCTTTTGTGTTTTCTCATATTATCTATATTCCACTTTTAAATTTTTAATCTTAGGGTTTTATTATATATCAATTAGTAATAACAAAAAGCAACATAAGTCATTTTTTTTAAATAGCTTATATATACAAGTTATAAATATGTACCTATTTTATAAAAAATTAAGAAAGTGCAAGATCAGGTTAATATAAATCCGTATATAAGATAATAAAAAGAGTGTTTAATATTAGATCAATCTTAATCAAATACTTGTAAATGATCAAGGTTCAAAAATATAAACACTCTGATTAGTATCAATTTTTAAATCAAATAACAAATTCCTCCTTATGTCATTTAAGAATGTAGAATTGACAAGAGACTACATCCATTTTAGGAATTAAAATAACTAAATGTTTGATGGTTGTAAAAACATTTAGTTACATTAAAGATTTAATAAATTCAAATACTAAAACTTTTTAATAATACAACAATAAAAGTAAAAATAGCAACTTATTTAATTTATTAAATATATTAATATCTTATATGTTCTAGTTTGATAAGAATCTTTTAAGCATTATTAACATACCAACCCTATTCTTAAAAACTGATTATTTTTAACTCTTTATACTATTTGCTTACTAATAACATATAAAAACCCTTATTAGTAATTAGTTTCAAAACTAATAACAAATAATCGTATTAAGTAATTTAATAGTTATTTTATTTCTAGTTTGAAGTAAAATAAAAGAGTATGATATGTAATTATTAAAACTACATACTCATTACTAAACTAATAATTTTTTGTTTTGTTATTAGTCTGTTTAAACAATACAAAAAGCCAGCTAATACTGGCTTTTTTGTTTGCTTTTAAATTAATAATTAACTTCTAAAACGCACGCTTAGTGCGTGTGGTTTAAGTTTAAGTTGTTTAAGTTCAGGACTTAATTTGATTGATTCATTATTAATATGAATTGATTTAATTTGATAAGTTTGATTAATGTCAAGTTGTCTAAATACTACTTGATAGTTATTGTATTTAATAATTGCTCGATATGAACTAATTGGTTTTTGTAATTGATCAACACTAACTATTTCAACAACTAAAGAATCTACTTTAGAGTTGTTAATGTTCAAATTAAGAATCCAGTTATCTTGATTCTTATATAGTTTATTATCATTAATTTGAACATTAAATGTAATTGCTTTATTAGGTTTTGAATTACAAGCAACAATAACTGGTACTAGTATCGTTGATCCTATTATAGTTATTGCTACTAAAGACCATTTCTTAAATTTAAACATTAAATCAACCTTTAGTTAAAATTAACTTTATATTATAACAAAGCTAATATCTTTTAAAATAAGAAGTTAATTAAAAATATATAGTTAATTATATTCAATCTATACTTGATCAATAGTTATTATAACAACGATTTTAGAATGTGAAATCTACAAAGTTATTAATTATAAAG
>NZ_JFDP01000043.1 GCF_000731915.1 Ureaplasma diversum NCTC 246 | reverse complement strand
ATTAAAAACAAAATACTTTTCATTGATTTGAAAAACTTTTGAACTATCTATTAAATCAATTGAATACATATTATATAAATTCATAATTAATGATTGATCAGCTTCATTAAAATCTTTTTCATCTAAAGATAGTCGATAGGTATTTGAAACAATCTCATCTTCTTTAGATTTTCAAATATTTAGTTGATGTACTATTTGAACTAATTCATCACACGAAATAGAATCAACAATAAAAGCACACTTTTTAGCTATTTCTTCATTGATGTTTAATGATTTTAATCCTAGTTCTATTAGAGCCAATTTATCAAATTCATATCGATCTTTACTATAGTCTCCTCATACACTACTAAAAACAGGTCCATTAGCTCATCCTTGTAAATTACTAAAATCATATTCTTGATTTAATACTTTACACATCATTTCATAAAGAACTAAAAACTTATGAAACTTTATTGGGATATTATAAGAAACAGGATGATATTTTTGAAATCATCCACTTAAATATAATCTCCTTCTATTTGAATATATCATTACAATCACACCCCTACTATGTAATTATTCTCAATTACTAGATATATTAATATTAACACTGATTATTTAATTAGATGATAAATACAACCTATTAGATAAATAATTTAATAGATGATATTTAAGGATTAAAGAATTTTGAAGTGATTTATTTGTATTTAGTTAGTAATCTCATTAATAGTTAACTACTACTTAAAATACGACTGACCTGGCTTTTAGAAATACCTGTTAATATTTCTATTTCTCTTATACTAAAACCTTGTTGTTGTAATGTTTTTAGATCTTTTGAACTTGAATTAGTAACTGCTAAATATAATCTTCTTAAATAGTCAAACTGATCATTTGGATTACTAAATGAAATTGATGTTTTAATGATCTTTTTAAGATCACCAGGATATGGGATTTTATCAAATAAATTAATGATTTTGTAGAAGATTCTAATATTTCTTGTAAGTGATAAGGATTTAGATAAATAGAAATCTAAAAAGATTTCTGCAACTTTTATTAAATCTTCTCTACTGTATCTATTAAAATCGATTACAGCATCAAATCTTTTAATTAAAGCTTTATCTAAATATTTATAAAGATTTGATGTAGCTATTAATAAAACATTTTCATTAAGTGAATCTAAACCTTTAACAATAGCATTTGTTACTCTTCTTATTTCTCTTAAATCATTGCAATTTAATGAATCTAATCCAATTGGTATGATTTCATCTAACAAGATAATTGATTCATTAGGATTAATGTTATTATTAATCTGATCAAATAAAGTAGCTATGTTTTTTATGCTTTGTTCTAATTTATTATCTACAAGCATATTAAAATCAACAATATGTAAATCTCTATTTAAGATTTTAGATATTTGTTTAGCTATTTGTTTTTTACCAGTTCCCAGATCACCAATAAACAAAAACTTATTAACACCAAAGTTATGTTCAATTGCATTAATAATACCAATTACATCATCTTTAATTTGTTCTGGGAATCTTAATGGATCGCTACTATTTTCCATCTTCTTTAAAAATGTTAGATCATGCTCATTCATTCTAGCAACAAATGTATTAGTAGATGATAGAAGAGCCATTATATATTGTCCTAGTTCTAAATCTCCATTTTTTTCAAATTCATCAGCAATTTCATATGCTTGATCTCTAAATGCAATATTATTCTCTTCAGTATGATATTTTATTAAGTTAATAACTTGTGCCTTTTTCATAAAATTGTTGTATATCTCCTATTAATTCGTTAATAATATTTTAACACTTTGGGACAGATTTTTATTTTATGGGACACAGATAAGGAAAGAAAAAGAAGGAAATAGTTCCTTCTATTCTAATGATTTATATTGTATAAAAATTAAACAAACATCTTATTTAAACATCCATTTTTGATATCTTTTAGTTTTTGGACTTTTTTAGATTGAAGTGAGATTAAATTGTCTAGTTGAATGAAGAAGTTCGCGATTTTTTGTTGTTCAGAAATATCAGGGGTATAAATTTCGATATTTGAAGCAATATCAATTGTAAGGTTATTTATAACACTACCAACAGCTAAGCTTTTATGTTGTTTAAACATTTGTTGTGTAGACATTAAATAACAAAGAAAAAATGAATCAATTCTATTATCTTTACTACGAATGAGTAATCACCCGTTGTGAATACATCCATAAATCTTAGATATATAAGGTTTACCAAAACTCATTGAGTTGATAAAATCAAATCATTCGGATAAACTTCTAAAGACATACCTATCCCTGATGGTTTGATCTTTTCAGAAGTTTTTTCAATAAAATGCCCTAATGATGGAGCATCACCAATTTTGATCCAGTGTATTCCATCTTCTGAAGATGTTATATAATCACTGATTGGTAAGGGGGATGTACCTCGTGAAATTGTAGCCAACGAAGCTAGTTTGTTTTTAATTCATTGATTATCAAACCCCTTAAACCTTAACTTCTCTCTCTCTCTCTCTTAGAACAATTTTCTTGTCCATATTTTTACTCCAATACCAATTAAATATATAAAACTTAATAAATTAATTAAGCACTTTTTCGCTTAATCGATTTATGGTTATATGCTAATTCTTTAGATTGGTTTAATTTAGTGAAATAAATTTTGATTCGTTCATCGATCACATCAATTACTGTTCCTATACCAAAAACATCATGAACAATTTGTTCACCAACTACATAATTATTTTCTAAATCATCATAGTAATTAGCAGCTATTGCTTCATTACGCTTTTGGGTATCAAACCAACTTCGCTCTTCTTCTTGTTTAATGTATTCAGAATAAGACATACTAGCTGGTTTGTTAGTTATTAAGTTACTTTTAACAATATCTAAATTATTTAAACCCATTTCTTTAATGAAACGGCTTTCTGTTTTGTTAACTTTATTAACAAAACTATAACCACTTGATGAAGATAAATAAAGTTGTTTTCTTGCTCTAGTTAAAGCAACATATGCAATTCTTCGTTCTTCAGCAAGTGCTTTATAATCTTCTTCGATTGCTCTACGAGATGGGAATACATCATCATTCATTCCAATGATGAAAACATAATCAAACTCTAAACCTTTAGAAGTATGTACAGTCATTAATGTAATTGCATCTTCTTTAATTTTTGTATCATCTTGAGCAGTATATAAAGCTACTTCATTAATAAAATCAGTTAATGTAGCATCATTGTTTTTGTTTAAGAAATAATCAATAGCACTCTTTAATGAATCAATGTTTTCGATTTTATCTTGATACTTATCTGGATAATTTGTTTCTAAGAAGTCTTTATATTTAAAAGTTTCAGTAATTAAATCTATTAAATCTAAAAATGATTGGTTAGCATTTTTAATTCTAATAGTTAGGATTTGATCATAAAATGTTTTAACAGCTTTAATTTGAGCTGCTCCAAAGAAATCAGTTAATTGTTCAATTTGTTCAAAAACTTGAACCATTTCTATTTCTTGTTCTTGACTATATTTCTTTAATTTAGAAAAACAATCGTTTGAGATGCCCCGTCTTGGTTTGTTAACAATTCTTAATAAAGATAGTTCATCAAAGTTATTAACTACTTTTAAATAAGCCATAATGTCTTTGATTTCTTCTCTTTGATAGAATTTATAACCACCTAAGATGTTGTAATTAATTCCTTCACGAATAATCGCCTGTTCAATTTCTCGACTTAAATAGTTAGATCGATATAAAACTGCTATTTCTTGGGGTTTAGCATTAAAGTTATTATTTGGATTTAATAAGTTTTTGATCTCATTTGCAACCCAACTAGCTTCTTTCATTGAATCATCAGCTCTGTGATATTTTGGTTTATTTCCAGATCCACTAAAACTTACTAATTCCTTTTTAATTAATCGTGTATTAACATTAATTAATTGATTAGCTGCATCTAATATTTGTTGAGTTGATCGATAATTAGTTTTAAGTACAATTACTAAAGCATTTTCATATACACTACTAAATTGATTAATAATTGATTGTTTAGCCCCTCTAAATGAATAGATCATTTGATCTGGATCACCAACTACAAATAGACGTTTATGTTTATTAGCTAATAATTTAACTAATTCATATTGAATTGGGTTAGTATCTTGAAACTCATCAACTAATATATAGTCAAATTGATCTTGTCAATGAGCTAATACTTCACTATTAGTACTTAAGATCTTATGAGTGAAATTAAGAATGTCTTCAAAGTCTAAGTAATTAAAACGATGTAATCGTTCATTATATAATCTAAAAGCTTTAGTTAGATTACGAGCATAGTTTCTACTTTTAATATTAAATCGGATTCAATTAGATTGATCATCTAATAAAGAACCACTATAATCTTGCATTGATTTTAATTTAGAAAATAATGAAATTAAATCCTTAGCTTTATATTCTTTTTTATCATAAGCTAGTTCATCAATAATTTCTTTAACTAATACTTCTTGATCGTCTTCATCAACAATTTGGAATTGTTGTTTGTAATCTAATAAATGGATTTCTTTTCTTAGGATTTTAATACAGATTGAATGAAAAGTACCAAGGTGAGGTAAACTAACTGGAATAGTTTTTTTAACTCGCTCTTTCATTTCATCTGCTGCTTTATTAGTAAAAGTAAACCCTAAGATCTTTTTAGGGTCAAAATTAAGTTCAGCAATTAAATAAGCGATTCGTTGAGTTAGCACTGATGTCTTCCCAGTTCCAGCCCCTGCAACAACTAAAACTTGTGCATCTGCTGGGGTTGTTACTGCTTCTTTTTGTTCGGGATTAAGTTTTGAATAATCAATCTTAGTAGACATACTACAACTCCTTATTTATCATTTATCTTATCTAATTCAGTAGCAAATTGTTTTAAATTATTATGCTTCTTAAGTGGATTATCTGGGTTTGTTGGTTTCTTGTAAGTTGGTTCTTTAGTTAAGTCTAAAACAACTACTTTAGCAATTTGATCATGTAAAGCTGTTTTTTTAGAATTCATAAACATATGAATAAGTACAACTGAAGAAATTAAACCTGTAATTGAATACAATGATTTAGTTAATACACTCAAGATTTCAACTAAAGTAGAACTTGTATTCTTTGATGAACTTAAACTAATTGAACTTTGCACAAACTCTAAATAAAGTTTAGGATTATCTTTAAAAATAAAAGTAAAACTAGTTATTAATAAACTAATTAACATAAAAATAAACCAAGTTAATAAATTATGTTTAAACAAAGCTAAAGCTAGGGTTTTAGTACAATTCTGCTTAATTGTACTAATCACTCTTAACTTAAAAACCATCTTAAACAAGGTTCTTCCTTTATTAAATAAAGGGATGATTCAAAAGTATAGATTATAAATAATAAAAGAACTAACTGTAATCATAAAGATTCTTCAAGGTTCTGGGGTTTTAATATTATTAGGATCTAGTTTTGAAAATAGATCCTTAATACTAAAAGCTGAATTAATAAAAAATAAGAAAACGATACAAAAACAGATTAATGAAACAAACAAGAAGTCACAAAAAGCAACACCAAAGCGTTTAAGTGCTCTGGCTGGTTCATACTCTTCTTCTTCTTCTTCTTCTTCTTGTTGTTGTTGTTGTTTATTTTCTATTAATTCATCATTAGTTACTGTAATTGGTTGTGAATCATCTAAAGACACTTAAACGCTCCTTCTTATTTTAAAAAATATTTAAATAAACGGTTTTGATATTTCTTTACATACTTATTAGATGCATAGTTAGAAAAATATGTTTGTAAATACTTAAGAGCATTCTCACAAGCATTTTGGATAATATTCAACTGTTCTTTATCTTTAATTTGATCTACATCTTCATTAGAGTAGATCTTATAGATTTGTCGCATAAATGTATGTAAACAAATCCCTGTGGCTCAATAACATAGTTCTTGATTATAAACATCTTTTCAACTATTGTTCACAAAAGCTTGATAAAGGGGTTTAATTTGTTGTAATAAATCATAAATGTTATAGATTACACAATCTTGTTTAGTATTAGCTAATAAACAAGCATCCATATGTTTTCAAGTCTTAAAGTTTTTAAAAAGAGCAAAGTTAAAAAGAGCTGGGAATCATTTACCATAAGCAAATGAAATATCATTTGCCACTAATCAAGCTCGATTAATGATTTTATTAGAAATTGATTCTCAATAATTAATAATCATTTCAGGACTAAATGTAGTATGAACTGCTGTTGTTGCTTTATTAACATCATCTGCTAAATTAAAACTAATCACATCAAAATCTTCATGGACTTGTTTAAGTAATGAATCTTCAAGATCTCTGTTTAAGACATTAAAACTACCAGTGTATCAAACATATTTTCCTCTTGCATGCTTAGTAGCTAAATTATAAGCATAAGCATGACCAAGTTGATGGTTTAAGTAGATGTATTTAATTTTATGCTTACTAGGATCAATAGTTTGCTTTACAATTCTTAAAACTTGCGAATCAGATGCATCATCAACTAGGATTAATTCAACTTGCTTAGGATGTTTTAGTACAAAGTCTAAAAAGCCTGATAAATTAGCTTGTAGATGGTTTGCATTCTTAGAGACATGAAATAGAATTGATAATAACATAACCTAAATTCCAATCTTAATTGGTTCTTTATTTAAATTATATGCAATATAAGCTAATAAAGGTACATAAATATAATAAAAAACTAGGTCCATCACAACCTAGTTTTCTTTTTGAAAGGAGGATATTGTTTAATAATGGCGCACCCAGAGAGACTCGAACTCCCAACCCTATGCTTCGAAGGCATATATTCTAACCGATTGAACTATGGGTGCAATGGCTATATTTTAGCAAAAAAGTGCCACTTTTGATGGCACAAAATGAATTTTAATGGCGCACCTGAAGGGATTCGAACCCCTGACCGTACGCTTAGAAGGCGTATGCTCTATCCTACTGAGCTACAGGTGCATAACTCTACAATTATACCAAAACAAATAAGTTAATAGAATAAAAAAATGAGTTAATTGTTCAAATTCTTTAAAGCTTACTCGAATTAGGGATATGAGGAGGGTGTAATATCTTTTTACACAATACTTTTATGTTCATTAATAATGCTAATATTGAATATATATCAACTAATAATCGTCAAACTAAATCAAATTATCGCATCGATATTTATGATCGACTATTTTATCATTATGCATCAACTAATTATATACCTGAGGTTAAAATAGAGATCAAGAATGAAGTTTTAGAAGTTAAAGTGGATTTTGAAGTAATCCATAACTACCATTTACCACTTAATCATTTTGTGATCAATGTTAGTTCAACATTAGGAGATTTTAATAATATCCCAGTTAAAGAGTTAACAAGCCAAAGTTATCAAACTAATTTATCATTACCAACAGCTAAAAAGACATTATATACATCAAGTATGCGAATTGATCTAAGAAAGGTTAATTTAGTTAATAAACCAGTTTATAAGAAACGGCTTAACTTTAGTTTTAATATTGCAGTTAACCCTCATGTTATTAACTCTGATGTTAAAACATCAACTGTTTTTGATTGAGCTGTTTTTACTCACCAACTAAATATTAGATGATCAAAAGCAAATGCTTCTTATTTATATAGTAACTTCTTTGATATAAGTGAAATTAATAATGAAGAAGAAGTGGCTGCTAATGAATCTTATTCTGATTTATGGTGAGATCATGATAATGATATTGATCATCGAACTCTTAGATTAACTAAAAATAAAGCAGTTACAAAACTACCATGAATTAGTTATTTAAGTCATTATCAACCAGCTGAAATGAGAATTGCTTTACGTGAAGTAGCTTATGAACTAACTTATTGAAATCTAGCTAATGAGCAAAAATCACTAAAATGAACGCACGCTCAACTAAATTTAGAAAGAATGGTTAAAAATATCTATATTGAATTAGAAATTGATAAAGGAATGGTTTATGACTTTATTAAAGATGAACTAGTATTTGATGAGCGTGCAAGTAAACAGATCTGATTACCTAAAAAACAAAAAGCAAGACTTAAAGTATTTTTAATTACTAACTATTCAACAACTAAAAACCATTACATTGAATTTATCTTAAATTTTACTAATGATTTTACTACTCTTAATAAACCAATTATTAAAGTTTTTAAAGCTGAGATTGATGATTATGAAAACTTTAAAGAGGTTAAGTAATGAAAAAGCGACTTAAAAGTGCTTTAGTAGCTTGTTTTTGTTTAATTATTATTGGGGTTGCAACTGCACTTGGTATTCTTTTTAATCTAAAACCAAAACAAAACCAAGATCCTAAAAAACAAGAAAATTTAAGCGATGAGAATGATGACAAGAAATCTTTAAATCAAGATAAAAACCAACAACCAAAAATAATAAAAGAAGAACAACCAAAAGATGAAATAAAACAAGATAAAGAACAGGAATTAAAACCACAACCTGAAGAAAAAATAGAACCACCTGTTTATATTAATGTCCCAATTAAAACAATTGAACCAAAACAAAAACAAGCTGAAAAACAAATCATCAAAGAACAAGCACCAACTCCTAAGAATCCAAAAACTGAAGTATTTAACCCACATGTTATTAAAGAAGATGTAATTAAGGTTCAAAAAGATAGTAATCAATTAGTTAATAAAGATATTACTCATATTAACCAAAAACCAACCATTAAACAATTATTATATAATCAAGATGATTTAGCAGCTGGTATTGATTTAGTTGTTGAAGTTAATACAAAACAACCAATTAATTCCCAATCTTATCTAGAATTAATTGATGATAAAAATATGTTATATAAAAGCTTACTACAAAAACCAGAAACAAAAACTAATAAATTAATTTATGAGTTTAAAAACTTAAGTAAAAAACGAGCTTATAGAGTTTATAGTATTAAAGTTTATAATGAGACAACTGAACAGTTTATTAGTCAAAAATTAGAAACAGCTGATACTAAACAAATTGATCTTAAACAAACCAAAGTTATCAATTTACAAACCGAACAAACACAACCTAAACAACCAACAATTAAACAACCACCAACCAAATCTGATCTTCAAGTTGATCATTCTACAACAAAAATAGAAAACAAACAGGAACCAGATAAACAAACAACTATTGTTAATCAATTACCTAAACAACAACAACAACAACAACAACCAGAATCTACCCAAAACCAAAACCAATCTGATAATCAACCAAAACTAGAAAATACTCAACCAAATAATGACCAAGAAATAAAAAGTTCTGAACCTAAAACAATTAGCTCAGAAACTCATAAATCATTTGATCCATCTAAACAACCAACTAGCACAAAACCTAAAAACCATCAGACAAGCACACATAAACAAACTAAACCAAAAAGTACACCAACTAATAATGAACCAACCATTAACCCGTTTGATAAACAAAACGATGAAACTAAAGAAAAAGAACAAAAACAAGAAGTAGAAGTTATTAAAACAATTCCTATTAAACGGTTTAATCTTGTTAACTCATTAAATAACAACCCAGTTTTTTATCAATTAATCAATTGATCTAAATATTTTAATAGTTATGATGCAGCAATTAATTTTGATGAAGATAAATTTAAAAGTCAAATTGAATCAATCATGCGATCTGCTATTTTATCTTATCCAGAATTCAAACATTTAAGTAAGCATTTAAGAGTAAATATCAAATATAAATTAAGTCAAGATTTAAAAAGTATTATAATAATTATTAATTGATATTTAGACAATTACAATCTAGAAAATGAACAACGGTTCTATGATGAAATTGTTATTGAATTAGGTAGTTAGATCATTATATGAATATTGAAGCAATTATTAAACAAGTAGCTAATGAACATAAAATCAATCTAGATATGAACAATAAAAATGTTACATTAAAAGACATTGGTATTGATTCTCTTGCTGCAATGAATTTAATTATGAAAGTTGAAGATAAAGTAGGTTTTCAACTAGATGATAGTGAAATCTTAAAGATTAGAACTTTAGGAGATTTAATAAGAGCTTTTGAACAACATTAAGCCTAACTTTTATTTACATTAACTAATAACATTACTTTTTAAAAGTGGTGTTATTTTTGATTCTATTTAGTGAATATTAGTAGATGGTTTAGAAAGTATTATAATTATACAAAACAAAAACAAATTAGCTGAATTAAAGATTTCAAACTAAGGAATCTAGTTCACTAGAACAACTTAAGAAGCAGTACATTCTAAAAATGTTAAATTAACTCCAACCCTATCAAAAGCAACAATTAAAAACATCCTTATAGTTTTAATTAATCAAGCATATATTCAAAAACACTTAAATCCTAAAACATCCTTTTATATTTAAAAAGTACTAATTACGATTCAAAACTAAACCAATATATCATTTAATCCCTTATAAAACAAAAACTAACCATAAGCTTTAATTAATCACTTATAGTTAGTTATATTTTTTGTTATTTTAAGAAAAGAGCAGAAGCTTCAAATAAACCAAATGGTGTGAAATAAAGCTTAATTACAGCTAAAGAGATCAAGAAACCAACAACAATACATAAAATAGCAAATTGTAAGAAATCAATGATTGTTAATGGGAATGAACGATATCTTGTTCTTGCATATCGTGGGTTATATGATCTAGCTTCCATTGCATTTGCTAAATCATCAGCTTTTTTAAATGCAATTGAGAATAGTGGTACAACTAAAGAAACTAATGATTTAATCTTTTGGTGAGGTCCACCATTATTAAAGTCAACCCCACGAGAGGCTTGAGCATTTAAGATTCGTTTTGATTCATCTAATAATGATGGAATAAAACGAAGTGAGATAGCTATCATCATTGAAGCTTCAGAAACTGGTAATCTTAAAATTCTTAAAGGACTTAATAAATCTTCTAATCCATTAGTTAATTCAATAGATGAAGTAGTTGAAGTTAGAATTGAAGATAAAGTAATCATTAAGAAAATCTTAATAGAAATATAAATTGCTAATTGTAAAGCAATTGGAGAAAGTGCAACTACACTTCGTGTGTAATAAATAGCTGTATTAGCTAAACCAACACTATCACCAACTCCAGATAAAACTAATCCAAAGTGTTTAATTCCTTTAATTGTTCAAGGAGTTGTTGACATATATCGAGCTAAATGAGCGATTGGTAAGCTTTTTTTGTTTGCTAATTCAAAAGCTTCAGATCCATAGTAATTAAGATAGTTAGCTTTAACATTATTAGCTAATGCATTATAAACATTATCAACTCTAGATGCACTAATCTTGTTTTCAATTAAAAACTTATCAATACCATAATTAGGTTGGTTAATTAAGTTTTTAATGGTATTAGCATCTAAATAACCTTTAATTTCTCCACCCCAAATAGTTGATACTAAATTATTGGTTAGTGATGCTGGATTATTATCATTAATTGGTAAAGATTGTGGATATGAAATTGGTCCATTAATTCATTGTGTTGAACCTAAAATAACTTTAGCTTGACTTTTTATATCATAAATAGCAGCTGGATCTTTATAGGTTGCTCAGTTGATCAACAATAGAAGAGCAAACAAGAACAGTACGGACTTTAAAATATTTCATAAAATTCGTTTTGGTAATTTAGCTACAAAGAAAACTATTAAAATAAAAGTCCCAATGATCATCTGAGCAAAAAAACCTAATGGTAAAAAGATCATTGCAATCAATAAAATAAATGAAACAAACTTAATCGCTGGGTTTAGCGAATGAATCGGAGATCTTCTAAATATATAAGCATTTGAACTCATTATTTACTTCTCCTTTTTGTTTGTTTATTAATTGTAGATATAGCTTCAGCTAGCTCTTGCACTGTTTTGGGTTTAAATTCATTTATAAGCGGAGCTCATTTTTGTTGATCTGCTTTAAGTAATGATTTAATAACAGCAATTACTCTTGGCACTTGAATTGATGAATTATTAATGATCTCATCATCAAAGAAAATATCATATGGTGTTCCGTGTTTAATAATTTCACCTTGATCCATATAAACAACTTCATCAGCTACTTCAAGGACATGTTCCATTGTATGAGTAATTACAAAGACTGTTTTATTATTAGCTTTAGCATCAGTAATGATATCCATCATTTCTTGTTCACCAGCAGGGTCTAGACCTGCTGTTGGTTCATCAAAAACTAAAACATCATTTTCCATTGCTAAAATACCAGCAATTGCAACCCGTCTTTTCTGACCCCCAGATAAACCAAATGGTGAACGTTCTAAATATGAATCATCTAAACCTAACTTGTTAAGATAAATCTTAGCTCGTTTTTTAGCTTCAATTTTACTTACACCTAAGTTCATTGGACCAAACATAATATCTTTTTCAATCGTATCTTTAAATAATTGATACTCAGGGAATTGGAACACAAATCCAACTCTTTTACGAAGATCTTTAAATCGTTTTAATTTCTTAGAACGCTTATAGTTGGTTTTAATTGGTTTATTAACAAATTCAAAAGCTTGTAGGTCATCAAAACTTAATTTATCATTAATTTCTAAAATTACATCTTTATTAACCCTTACAATTGCTACTTTAGTATTAGCACGAACATAAGGGTTTTTAATAAATTCAGGATTCTTTAAAAAGTAAAGTGATTTTGGTCTATGTTTATAAATTGCTTCAAATAAGATCTTAGCTTGGTGTGTATTTACTTCATTAGAATATAAAACTAAAAAGGTTCATTGATCTAATTGGTTCTTTCATAATAAGTTATTAACTTTATGATCTCTACTATCAATAACAGCTAATAACTTATCAGTTAAATCAAAATGATCCCCAACAACAATATCTCCAACTTGAACATATCCATATCTTGATACTAATAAACCATTAAAATGAGTTACTAATGTACTTTTCCCAGATCCTGAGTTTCCAATAATAAAATAGATTTTATTTTTTAAGAAATCAAAAGAAACATTGTTTAAGGCAACTAATTGGTTTTCAGCTTTTTCATCATAGATTGCATATAAATTACTTACTTTAACACTTAGATTAGGATCAACAGTTCTTATTGGTTTACTTGCTTTTTTAAATGAAAATAGAAAGGAATTATTTAACTTTGACATATTTGGTTAATTAACTCCTCATTATCTAAGGTTAAATCAATTTTCATTCCCTTATCTTTTAGTAATTTAGCTAATTTTAAAGTAAAAGGAATATCTAATTTCATTTTTACTAATTTATCTTCATCAGCAAAAATATCTTTTGGTTTACCAATAAATTGAACCTCACCTTTGTTCATTACTATTACTTTATCAGCACGAACTACTTCTTCCATATCATGGGTAATTGAAATAATTGTTTTTTTAGCTACATCTCGTAATGAAACCATTAAATCCTTAAGTTCACTTTTTCCTTTAGGATCTAACATACTTGTTGATTCATCAAAGATAATAACTTTAGGATTAATTGCTAAAACAGAAGCAATGGCAACACGTTGTTTTTGTCCCCCTGATAGTTCAAGTGATTCTTTTTTAAGAAGATGTTGAATATCAAGTGCACCTGCTGCTTCATTAATAATATCTCACATTTTATTTTGTGGTACTTTTCGGTTTTCTAATCCAAAAGCGATATCATCTTCTGCAGTTATCCCAACAAATTGGTTATCAGGGTTTTGGAAAACAATTCCAATGTTGTTTCTTAAATATTTTAAGTTAACAGCACTAATTTCAATACCAAATAACTTAATTACACCAGATGCTGGTTTAAGTAAACCTGTTAATACTTTTGAAATAGTAGATTTTCCAGATCCATTATGTCCAATGATACATACATATTCATTTGCATCAATGCTAAATGAAACATTGTTTAATACAACACGATCTTCTGTATATGAAAAAACAACATTTTCAAATTCAATAGCTGTTTTAGAAGCATCAATTGCCTGGTCTAGGGATGAAATATGATATTCTCTTTCATTACTACTCATTAACTTATCAGCTCCTATCTGGTGCAATTTAAGTTTTAATTATATATTATATAACTAATATTTATACACCTTATTGAAAATAAAACACCAAGTTTTAGCTTGGTGTTTCTGTTGAGTTCTTTTTTAATTAATTGTTAGAAATAACAACCTTAACACCAGGTCCCATTGTAGGAGCTACAGAAATGTTTTGGATGTATTGACCTTTAACTGTTGATGGTTTCTTAGCACGAATTAAATTGATTAATGCATTTGCATTTTCTTCAATCTTAACAGGGTCAAATGAAACACGACCAATTGCCATATGAATGTTTCCATATGTATCTGTACGGTATTCTAAACGACCTTTTTTAAATTCTTCAACTGCTTTTAGAACATCATTAGTTACAGTACCAATCTTAGGGTTTGGCATTAATCCACGAGGTCCTAACACCTTACCTAATTTAGCAAGTTGTGGCATCATTTTTTGGTTAGTAATAATTACATCAATTTGGTTTAACATTTTTTCAATGTTTTGGATGTAATCAGAACCACCAAAGTAATCAGCACCAACAGCTGCTGCTTGTTCTTTTGTAACATCTTCGCTTAATAATAATACACGAACAGCTTTACCATTTCCGTGTGGTAATGAAATTGAACCACGTAATTGTTGTTCAACCTTAGTAGTATCTAAGTTTAATTTAACAGCAATATTGATTGATCCATCAAATTTAGTAATTGACTTGCTTTGAGCTAATTTAATAGCTTCAAGTAATGGGTATGCTTTTTGTTTGTCAAAATCTTGATAAGCTGCCTTTAATTTTTTAGAAAGTTTTGCCATATATTAGTTCACCTTCTTTTCTTGCTTATAAGGACTAACGCCTTCAATTTCAATACCCATTTGTTTTGCAGAACCAGCAATCATTCTTAATGCTGCTTCTTCATCATAAGCTGTCATATCAACTAGTTTGTAACGAGCAATTTCAAGTGCTTTTTCACGAGAAATTGTAGCCACTTTTTGTTTTTTAGAATCTTTTGCACCAGATGTAATCTTAGCTGCTTCTTTTAATAAATAAGTAACTGGAGTTGTTTTGATTACATAATCAAAGGATTTATCTTTATAAGCTGTAATAATAACTGGAATTACTTTACCATTTTGGTCTTTAGTCTTATCGTTAAATGACTTAGTAAATTCAGCCATATTAATCCCTACTGAAGCTAAAGCAGGTCCTGGTTTAGCTTGCCCACCAATAAGGTTTAATTTTGCGATTCTTGTAACTTCTTTCTTTTTAGGAGCCACACGCAACACCTCTTTCATAATTAAAATATAAAATTGATATTCGCTACGTGGTTTAATGGATTATTTAAAATCCTTCCACATGCTAATAAAAGTGTATTAAGACAACACACGATTAAAATTATACTAAAAACCCTATAATAAAGCAATATCTAAAATAGATATAGAAAAGAAAAAGCGACTTTGTAGTCGCAAAATCTTTTATGATCGAATAACCCGATAAATGAAGTATGGACCCATAATAATTGGGACCAAAGCACCAACCTGGTCAACATCTAAATTAAGTAAAGGAATTGCTATCCAATAAGTCATTAATGTTGAGATGATCCCAAACATTGCCGCATTTATTGTACCAAATCCTAAATTGTTGTTGCGTTTCCGCATTGCTGCATTACCAGCTAATAAACCAATATAAACAAAGTCTCCAGAAAGTGCATAACTTGCACCAACCATAGCCCCTATAATTGCTAAGGTCATAAATAAGTGGAAATTAATCTTAACACCTAATTGTTTAGCTAATTGTTGGTTAGTAACGATCAATTGTAATTTATAACTATTAACTAATAAATAGAATAAACCAACGATTACAACAACCCCACAAGCAATAATTGTTTTATCAGTTTGTTGGTGTGATGTACCAATTACTTTTCCTGCAACATATTGTGCGCCATGGTAATCTAATCATCCTTTGACTGTTTGTGCAAAAGCATACAAGAAGAATGTTAGAATAACACCTATTAAAATTAACTTTTTGTAATTAAAGTTTTCACGTTGTCGTGCAATTAAGAAAAAGAATATTGCTAATAAACAACTAGTTATAATGAATGCAATTGGCTCTTTATTCTTTAAATCATCAAATTGATGCCCAACTGAAATATCTACATTTAAAGACATGAAACATAAAACAATTAAGTTAATTGTTCCAATCCCTAAAATAGAAACATCAGCAAATCGGTTTTTTGAGATTCGTTGTAATAAATAACTTGATGAACCAAGTGCAGCACCTGTAATTATTAATTGAATAACCACACGTGAAACAGCTTTAGCTCGCACATTAAAATCTAATGGAATTGTTGATACAAAAATAATTAATATCAAAATAATAGCAATTGTTACCAAAGTAGCAATTAATGTTGTTAGTGGTAGTAGTTTATAAGGTATGAAAATCTTTTTCTTGATTTCTAATTCTTTTTTATTCAACATGTTTACGATACCTCTTTGAGAAGAAGATGTAAGCAAACACAGGTAATGCTGCTACCGCAGAGAAGAAATTGATATTAAAATCAGAATATGTATCAAGTAATCAACGTGATGATGCAATTAAAATAATTGAAATTAACATTGATAATAAAAGATTTTCTCAAGCTCTTCCTCTTGGATTTAAGATTCTTGCAACGTGTGGTGTTACCATTCCAATAAGTGTTAATGGTCCAATTAAAATAATTGAACAAACTGTACACACAACTGCAAATAATCCAGTCATCCAGAATACAAGGTCAACTTTAATACCAAGTGATTTAGCTAGCACAACATCTCTTTCAATGATTTGGTAATATGGTGCCATAACCATAAAACAAATACCACTAGCTAAAATTAAACTACCACAAATATATAGTTGAATTCTATTATTGAAAACAACAGGGTTGTATAAGAACCCAATTTCTTTTACATTAACATCTTTAACAAATCTATCTAAAAGAACAATAACTCCATTCATCATTCCACCAATGGCAAAACCAACTAAAATTGGCTTAAACCCGGCTTCATATATATTACCTTTCATCATAATGAAGTTTAAAGCAATAATTATTGAAGCAAATGTAATACCTAAAATAACTGGAAGATAAATTTCGTTCGAAATAATAGCTTTAGATACCAACATCCCAAGCATAGCTGCAGGCATATACCCTAATGTTGTAGGTGTTGCTAGTGGGTTTCGTGATACAGCTTGCATACTATATCCACTAAATGCAAATCCGATTGATGTTAAGAAAACAGCAACAGGAATACCAACAAACTTAACAGCATAAATATGTGGGAAATTATTAATCTTGTTTATTGTTTCTTGAACATTGATTATTTTTCCTTCACTAAAAAATGAAGAGAAAATAAGTATGAACAATGAAATAACTGCTAGAAAAGAAAAAACAACAATTTTTCAATTAAATTTGTTGTTTTTAACTTTTAGTTCTTTCGGTTCGTTTTTAGAAACACTTTTGTTTTTAATATCTAAAGATGTTTCAAAACTAAAGTTTGCCATAAAACAATTTTACCAAAATGACTAGCTAGCAGGTTGGTCTCCTCAGTTAACGAATTTTTTACCTTTACCTTTACCTGTTTCAGATGGTTTACCAACAACTTTATGTAAAGTGTTAGTTTTACGGTCATAGAAGTATTGTGTAAATGGTGAAGTAGTTAAATCATTATCTCCACGTTGAGTGAAAACACCTTTAACATCTGGTTTTGAAGCAGAAGCAGCATCGCCATCAACTTTAACTAAAGGTTTAATAGTTCTATTTCAGTGACTTTCATTAGTTGCATAAGCATATAAATTAGCTGAAGTAATTTTAGCTTGATCAGGTGAGTCTAATGTTTCAAAATCAGTTTTTGAAAGGTCTTTGATGTAACCTTCGAATACACCAGCAACTTTTTGATAACGACCTTTTTTACTATTTTTATTTGAGTAGTCAGGTTGAATTCCTAACATAACCATATGGTCTCATAAGTTGTAGAAGTGTACAGCTAATTTTTTATCAGAACCCTTAATACGAAGGTATTCTTGAGTTTGAGGAATTTCTGGTTTCTTATCTTTAATAGTATCTAAATCAGCTTGTGTTACACCAAGACGTTTTGCATATGCATCAACGAAGTATAACGTACCAACAGGTCCTCAAATACTTGCGTAATCGAATTGGAAATCAACTGGGATAACTTTATCGTTTTTGATTGATTCTTTGAAGAATTTTTCAAAATCTTCTTTTGTAGTGTCTCCTAATAAATTATTTGAGTTGTAGTTGTAGAAAACATAATCTGCTGTTCCGCTAAAACCTTCGTATAATCCAGTTCTTCAAGTATTGTCAGTTGCACTATTATTTTGAGCTGCACCAATTCCATATCAACTGTCAAATCACTTATCAGCATTGTGGCTGTTTGGTTTTGGGAAGTGTAATCCAAAACCAGGAGTAGGTGAATCAGGGTTTGCATATAGAATTGGGAATAAAGTCGGTTGTTGGTAGTAGTATAAATCTAATTTAGAAGCATCTGAAGCATTTAGTCCTTGAGTTGTTTCTGCATATAAAACAGTTGTGTTTTTATTACGAAGTTCTTTAATTCTTGGTAAATTCGCAACAGCTTTTACATAATCTTTGATTTTAGTATTAACAGCTTGTGCATACTCTTTAAATGTTTTATAACCTTTATCTTTTAAGGGAGCATGGTCTTCAATTTTGTACCCAACTTTGTCTAAATTTTCAGCCAACATTTCGAATGTCTTATATGGGTCAGTCATAGCTGTTCTAAAGAATGAGTTGGCATCAGTTTGAACTAATTGATAGTCTTCCTTAACAGCTGCTTGTTGAGAATTAGATTCAGTAGAAGCAATGGCTTGAGTTTGTTGTAAATTAACTTGACCAGGTTTAGTGTCAGTACATGAAGCGGCAACTGCTCCAACAACTCCTGCTAGAGCTACTGCTCCAAAAACAGAAGCTAATAAACGTTTTTGAAACGTTTTTTTAGTTTTCATAGGTATTACCTTTCTAGTATTTTAATGGACAGATTTTGTCCATTAATTCATATTGATATTTTATATAAGATATTCTATATAAATAGATACGAATTGTGTCTTTCACTCACGAATTCACTTATAGGATAACACAATTGATAAAAAAATATATGTTTTACATATCCCTAAAAGTACGATTTTTATATATAGTTTTATGGATACACTTTTTAGGACATTATAGAAGTTAGATTGGGATTAAAAATAGTAGCTTCACTTAGCTACTATATCTCTATCTTATAATTATATATTTATTAGGTAATAACACCTTTATTTTTGACACTTTTTAGTGTCTTTTTTAAGGTTTTTTAATGTTTATATTAATTAAGTTAAATAAGATTAGCGATTAGTCTAACTAACTAACTAACTAACTAACTAACTAACTAACTAACTAACTAAAGCTTTTGGTTATTAGCATTAGTAGCTTTAATAACCCCGCCCCCAATACATTTATGGTTTTGATAAAAAACAGCATATTGCCCTGGAGTTATTGATTTACTTTTTTGATATGTTATTAATACATCATCTTTAATAATTTTAAAACTAGTTACTTTAACTAATTCACCCCGATGTCTAAACCTTACATCTACTGGTTCATATTCATTATATGGTTCAATGAAGTTAACGTTCTCTATATAAGCTTTAGTACTCATTAAATATTGATCTTGTAAACTTAATGGTGAAACATAGATGATTTTGTTTGTAATATCTTTTTGACAAACAAAATATCGTTGTTCCATCCCTCCTAAATTAAGTCCTTTTCTTTGACCAATTGTATAGTACATTGTTCCATTATGTTGTCCAACCTTTTGGTTGGTAATAATATCTACTATATCTCCTGGTTGGTTAGGAATATAGTTAGCTAAGAAGTTTCTAAAGTTTCGCTCCCCTATAAAACAAATACCTGTTGAATCTTTTTTAGAAGCTGTTATTAATCCATTCTTTTGAGCTATTGCTCTAACTTCTTTTTTAGTTAAGTGACCAATTGGAAAAAGAGTTTGTTGTAATTGTTCTTGTGATAGATTACATAAAAAATATGTTTGATCTTTATTTTCATCAACTGCTTTTAGTAAGTGGCTTAAATCATCAGTATGTGATACTTGAGCATAGTGACCCATTGCGATATAATCGCAATTAAATGTTTTTTTAGCATAATTTAAGAAGCTATCAAACTTAATAAACTGGTTACATAAAATATCAGGGTTTGGTGTTCTGTTGCTGTTATATTCATTAATGAAGTGAACAAATACTTGATCTCAATATTCTTTAATGAATTCAACTCGATATAGTGGTATCCCGATCTTTTTAGCTACTTTTTTAGCATCTAAATAGTCTTGTTGGGATTCACATCCTTTTTTATTAGAGTCTGATAAGTAATTGGTTTCTTGGTTAGCAACACTATCTCAATTAACCATAAATAAACCAATTACTTCATATCCTTGTTGCTTTAATAAAAAAGCACTAACAGAAGAATCAACCCCACCACTTAAACCAACTACTACTCTTTTAATTGGTTCTTTTTCTTTCATAGATTTTTTTACCCTCTACTTCAACAGTTTTTTAATAAAGTAGTATTATTATAAATCTTTATAGATGATGATTAACCAACAAAAAAGATAACTTTTTCATGCTTATATAATCTTTAAATTAGTTTTAAATCTAACTTGTCTGACAAGTTGTTTTAATTTAGTTTTAAATGTTCTCTTTAATTTATTACTATAAATCTTTTAATTAAACACTTATTAATATATTTAATAAATAATCTATAAGTTATTATAAATAATATATTCTTTTACTATATTAAGATAAATCATAATAAAGATACTCTAATATGGTATAATTCTAACTAGCAATATGCCAAAGACAGTAACTGCTATAATAATGGCTTAATTTGTTACCGAGGTTTATTATCTAAAATGAATGTTATTTTGATTAACATTCACTTACTAAAAAATATATTTAGTGCCTTGTGCATGTTGCCAAAATAAAATATAGAGGTAGAAAGAATGACAAATCTTAGACCAAATGTTGTTAAAAAGCAACAAGAGGTTGCAGAAATTGCAACTGTTTTAAAAAACGCTAAGTCATTTATCGTTTTTGAATACCACGGATTAACAGCAGCAAATGTATTTGCATTAAGAAATGTATTACATGCTTCAAACTCTAAACTATTTGTTTTAAAAAATAGTATTTCAGAACGTGCTTTTAAAGAAGCTAATGTTTATGAAGGTTTTGAAGACAAACTAACTGGTCCTAATGCAGTTGCTGTTGCAATGGATGATGAAATTGCAGCTATTAAAGCTGTTAACGATGTGGCAAAAGAATTTGATTTCGTTAAAGTCAAAGGTGCCTTCCTTGAAGGTAAATTTGCTGATAAAACTAAGATCGACCAAATCGCAGCAATCCCTGGTCGTGAAGGACTATACTCAATGTTACTTTCTTGCTTCACAGCTCCATTACGAAATGTATTATATGGTCTTAAAGCTGTAGCTGAAAAGAAAGAATCATAATTCAAATTAATTTATATATCACTTTAGATAGAGGAATGTATTATGTCATCTAAATTAACTATTGAACAATTTATCGCAGCAATTAAAGAAATGTCAATGCTTGAACTTAACGACTTAGTTAAAGCAATTGAAACTGAATTTGGTGTATCAGCTGCAGCTCCTGTAGCAATGGCAGCAGCTCCTGCAGCTGCTGAAGCTCCAACTGAAGTAACTATTAAATTACTTGAAGCTGGTGCTAACAAAGTTGGTGTTATTAAACTTATCCGTGAAATTACTGGATTAGGATTAATGGAAGCTAAAGCTGCAGCTGAAACTGCTGGTAGCGTAATTAAAGAAGACGTTAAAGTTGAAGAAGCAAACGAATTAAAGAAGAAGTTTGACGAACTTGGCGCAAAAGTTGAATTAGCTTAATTAAAAATAAATTAAAGTTAACACAAAAACCAGGAAACGCTCCTGGTTTTTTTATTGTCTTCTTTTAATAAAAAGATTAATTAATAAATATACTCCACACAATAATGGAATAAATATTGCAGTTTGATTAGCTTCTAAATTAAACAAACCTTTACAAATTAATAAAGCAAATAAAGTACTAATTAAACCAAATCCCCCACTAATAAAGATCCCTTTAAAGATCTGGTTTTTTGTAATTCTAAAAGCAGAGTGTGATGCAAAGATTCCAACAAACACTAAATTACCATTTAAACTATAACTTGCAGCTACAAGTAAACTTAAACAAACTAAGATTTCTTGCATTAGTTGTTTAGTGTTAATCCCTAACTGAATTGCAATTAATTCAGATGTACACATATGCTCAATGTATTTAGCTCTTAGTCCTAATCAAACAATAGCTATTAACATAAACAATGAACTAACACTGAATTCAAAATCACTTTTAATAGCTATATTCCCTAATACTAAACTTTTAATTCTTGCACTATTTTCAAGACTCATAAACAATCTTGCAGATTGAGCAAAAATAATTGTTAATAAATTAATAATGATCCCAGCAATAATTATTTTCTTACTAATAAAAACACCACTATCTTTAGCTACATAATTAATTAAGAAGCTAACTATTAATGATCCTAATAAGAAAATAAAAGGAAAAATATATTCTAATTGTTGATGGTTTTGAAACTTAATTAAATCTAAAAATACTAATAAACAAGAAATTAAAACTAAATTAAAGTTTCCCATCCCCATAAGTGAAGTGTCAACAACTCTGTTCTTAGTGATCCTTTGAACTAAAAACCCACCAATTCCTAAACAGATTCCTGAAATCACTAACTGTAATACAAACTTTCAATTTTCTCATAAAATAAAAAGTTTGCTGAAGTGTGATATTAATCCCACACTTAATAAAATAATCCCTATAGTACCTATTATTAAACTTATACTAACAATGATCTTTTTAGTAGTTTTAGGTTTTTGTTGGGGTTTGAAATAACTAATATTGTTCATACTAACCCCTTTAAGTTTTCATTTGCTTCTTAACTAATATAATCATAGGAATAGCAGCTATAAAAGCTGTTACATAAATTAAATTAATCTTAACTAAAGCACTAACCATTGAATGAGCAAATTGTAAAAAAATAATGGTAGCTAAAATACTTGCTCAAATTTGAGTCTGATAATTAAACCTTTTAAATAATAATCTTCCAAAATGAGGCATCACAATAGCTACTAAAGCTACTGATCCAACTAATACACAACAACTAATCCCAATTAAACTACTTGCAACTGCATTACTTCAATAAATTAAATTAACTCTTGCCCCAAGCCCTGTTGCTAGATCATAGTTCTGATTAATTAATTTGATTTTAGATCCATTAATCACTAAAATCAACAACCCAACTGATAAAGTAACTATTCCTAAAATAAACCGGTTAGTTGACACTTTAATACTACTATTACCTAATAGTTGTAAAAAACTAATATTAACTTGTTTAAAGTTAGTAGCTATTAATACATTAATAGATGTAATCACAGTAGCTAATACAAATCCAAACACAAGTGAAACACTTGGTTTGTTAGGATATTTATTAATAATAATGAAATGGATCAATAACACTAAAATACTAAAAACTAATCCTAAACCAAATCCAATATATAGATATGAAAAAGTAGTAGTCATAATCTGAGCTAATAATAAACCAAGTACACACAAAGGAAAAATCCCAAGTGTAGTAGGTCCTGCTAATTGATTCTTAGTACTTCCTTGTAAAGAGATCCCGCTTAATAATAAACTTGGTGCTAATAATAACAAACTAATAGGAAAATATAAATAATTAATAATTAAATGATTCATATTATTTCTAACTATTTCTCAAATCCATTGTTGGTTATAAAATAAACAATTAAAGATAAATAAACCAATAGCTAAAATGATTAAAAAACTAAACAATACATATAAATATTGCTTAGTTGTATAAAAGTAATTACGGATCGTTTTCGATTTATTGTAACTATTCATCTTTATTTTAATCATAATAAAACGATAAAAATTATTACATATTTATAAACTTAATAAAACATAAATTGTAATTTTTTGTTGTTCTTGTACTTTTTGTAAACTATATTTACTACTTAGTTTTTGGTATAGATTAATTCAAGGTTCATCCCCTATTAATAATACTTCTCTTAGTATTTCATTAGCTACTACATAAGCTTCATTAAATCGATCATTATGATGGTATTTAATAATGAAATTAACAAAACCAAAATCAGATGTGTTTGTAATTTTAAGTTCATTCTTTTGTTGATAATTAATAAAACCAAACACATCTTTTTTCCAATCATTTGTATAAAAATGATCAATTTTTAGATAGGTTGAAAAATATAAGCTTCAATTAATAATACTAAGATGAATTGTTCAGAAATTTAATTGTTTAAATAAAGAATGATCAATCATAATAATAGCGTTAACTAAAGTAATTAAACTTCTTATTTTA
>NZ_JFDP01000042.1 GCF_000731915.1 Ureaplasma diversum NCTC 246 | reverse complement strand
TCCCTATTTTATTAGGTTCATTAGGTAATGGGTTATTTTTACTTAATAAACAAGATATAACTAAACCTGAGAATGCTTCATTTGCTCTTAGTTTAACGCAATCTGATGCTAGTTTTAGTTTTAGTTCAGTATGAGCTAAAAACTTTAATAAAGCAATTGGACATCAACAATACTACTATACATTACCAATGAGCTTTGGGGGAGTTATTGGTTTTGTTCATGTTGATTTATATAAACACTCAGGATGAATTTATAGTGTTGTATTAACTAGTTTATTAATAATTCTTATTTTAGCTATTGTGATTAGTTTAAACATTAAAACAAAAACAACATTTAATCTTAAATTAAAGATTATTAATTACTTTATTAAAAGCATTAACAAAAATCATAATCGTAATCTAGAACTTGTTGATCTTAATGATCAAGAAGATCAACAAGTAAATAAAGAAGAAAATAAACAAGTTGATGATTTAGTAGATGAACTAAAACAAACCAAAGAAGAGAGTGAAATTAAACAAAATAGAGATGTTACTATTACTAATCCAGTTCAAAACGAAGTGGTTTATGAGCAAATTGAACAATTTAATCAACCAGTTCAACAACAAACTAATAATCTAGTAACTGAACCAGCTTTATTTACTAGTAACATTAATTCAAACCAATCTACAAACCAACAACAATTAAATCTAAACAACATTTCACAAACATACTCACACCAAACTAGTTTTGATCAACAAGAACAAACAAAAACACCAACAACTACTAAATCATCATTTCAACCAAAACCAGCTTTAGTTACAAATAACTTTGATTTTGCTGATGAAGTTGTTGAAAATAAAGCTAATGAAGAAATCGAAACCGATAACTACAAATATTATCCAAAAACAAGTATTATCAATGAACTTAATAAAGATTTTTATCATGAACTTAAATTATTAGCAGCTGATGTTGACAAAGATGCTCAACGTTTCTTTAGTGAACAAAACATTACATTTGATCAAGCTACTATTAATGTTTTATTTAGTAGTTTTGAAATTGGATATGAAATTAAAGAAAATCAAGTATCTGCGATCTTAGCTAGATATAGTGAATCCTTAAAAGAACATTTAAACTACTACACTCTTAACCAACATCAAGATGCTAAATTAAATGTCTTTGGTTTAGGTTCTAAATTATATGTTCAAGTTGCTTTTAAGAGTTTAAGTTCAAGTGTTAGTTTAAAAGAATTATTAGATAAAATTGATTATAATAACCAACTATATATTGGGCTTGGTAAAAAGAGTAATCGAGAACTAATATATTTAAATAATGACTATAACATTATTATGGCTCAAGGTAATAATGGATCTGGTCGTTCTAAATTATTATCTGTTGCTATTATTAGTGCTCTTTATAAAAAATCACCTAAGGAATTAGATTTATATTTAGTAAGCAATAACACTAAATCACTTAGTGTAATTGATCAACTACCGCACATTAAAGCTGTTGCTAAAGCTGATGAGTTTGAAGGAACAATTAGTTTATTAAGATCATTAAATGAAAAAACAACTGATGTGATTAAACGTAAACTAGAACCGAATAATTGCAATGATATTTATCAATATAATGAAAAGTTCCCACATGATCAAATTCCACAAACTTTAATTGTGATCAGTGAATATAATGATATTTTAGAAAGTTCATATGCTCAAACCTTTAAAACCTTAATTTATCGATTAAGAAATAATGCTCAAATAATGGGCTTTAAGGTTTTATTATTTAGTGCTTTTAGTAATGAAAACACAACAGAATTTAAACAGATCGCAGATTGTTTAATTGGTTTAAAAAACAATAATGTTAATGAAAGTTATCTTTTCTTAAATTCAACTTTATGTACTAATTTAGTTGGTAATGGGGATATGGTAATAGTAGTTGATCGCGATTTTAAAAATCCGATTCGAGCACAAGTTCCACAAATTGAAAATGAAACATACACAAACATCATTAATGAAATAATGCACTGTGATTATAATTTAGATGTGCTTAGAAATGGTGAGAAAAAAAGTATCAAAACCAAGAAGTTTTTTAACAATCTCATCAATTAAGTGTTAATTTATATTAACAACCACTAAAACTAATAAATTATTTATTTTTTAAATAGGTTTTTAATATAATAAAAAGACAAGGATTGCAAGAAAGAAGATAATCATGACACTAAACGAAAAAAAAGAATTTATTTATGAATTAAAGGCTGTTAGTAAAGATCATAAAATCAAAGGGTTTGAAGAAGAAGTAACTGAACACAAAATTTTTGGTGAAGTTTATCAAAAAGAACATTACTTAGTGTTAACTGAAACATTTGATAGTAATGAATTATGACGTTCAGTGCTTGGTTTTTTAGAAAAAGCAGCTAAACCAGTGAGTGTTGATTTAAACTCATTTTTAGCATTAGTTCCAGAAGAACGTCATGAATCAGTTATTAATATTTTAGTAGCTGCTTTAATGTATGCTGAAGCAACTCCATATACTGCTAAAACAAAACCAACTCCAAAAAACATTCACAACTTAGTATTTGACAAAAAATATGAAGAATTAGTAAGCAAATACACAACAGTTGCTGAAGCTCAAACATTTGCAAGAACATTACAAGATACACCTTCAAACTTAATGACTCCAGGTGATTTTGAAGAACAAATTAAAGCTTATTTCACAGGCGTTAAGAATGTGAAAATTAATGTTCTTTATCGTGATGATTTATTACAAAAAGGAATGAACTTACACTACGGAGTAGGAAAAGCTGCAGTTAGTGAAAAGTTCCAACCTCGTCTTGTTGTAATCGAATACTTAAACAACTCATCAACAAAAGAAAAATATGCATTTGTTGGTAAGGGTGTATGTTTTGACACTGGTGGATATAATGTTAAAACTGGTTCACACATGCGTTGAATGAAATTCGATATGTCAGGAGCAGCAATTGTTGCTTCAACAGTACGTGCTTTAGCAGTTAATGAAGAAAAAGTTAATGTTGTTGCTGTTTGTCCATTAGTGTTTAACTTACTTGGAGCTGAAGCTCAAAAACCAGATGATTTAGTAGTTGCATACAACGGAAAAACTGTTGAATTAGATAACACAGATGCTGAAGGACGTTTAATTTTAGCTGACGCATTAACATATGCTGCTAAAGACTTAAAAGCATCTAAATTATTTGATATTGCCACATTAACAGGAGCAATGATTTATGCTCTTGGTGATACATACTCAGGAGTTTGAACAACTTCAAACTGCTTATGAAATGAAGTAAGTAAATCAGCTGAATTCACTGGTGAATTAGTGTGAAGACTTCCATTCCACAACGACTTCTTAAAAATGTTAAAATCAGATGTTGCTGATATTGCTAACTCAGTATCTGATCCGCGTGGTGGTTCTTCACGTGCTGCAAGTTTCTTAAAAGAGTTCACTGAAAACTTACCTTATGCACACTTCGATGTTGCGATTACAGCTGATGTTGGTCATAAGGGAACTGGGGTAATGTTAAGAACATTCTACAACATTGCAGTTAACCAAAAATTCTAATTAATAACATTAAACAAAAGTAGGGTTGCTCCTACTTTTTGTAGT
>NZ_JFDP01000041.1 GCF_000731915.1 Ureaplasma diversum NCTC 246 | reverse complement strand
AAAAAAGGTGATTAAATTGATAGATAATAAGAAAGGATTGGCAAAAATCCACAAGAAACTTGCTAAAAATAAAAAAGTTTCTCTGATGGGCTTTGTATTGTTAACTGCATCTGCTATTATTGCGTTCTATACATTCCCATCTTTGTCAACAGCAGGTTGGATTGCAATTATTTTTGCGTTCATCACAGCGATGTGTTGATTTATCCCAATCGGGATTGCAGCTGCAGAGTTGGCAACAATGAAGGGTTGGACCGAGGGTGGTATTTTCACCTGAGTACGAAATTTAATAGGTCCACGAGCAGGGTTTTTAGTTACATGATTACAGTTTAACGTAACCTTTGGTTTTGTGGCGATGATTTTGTTTGTCCTATCATCATTCTCTTTTGCGTTTGGAGGAGCTGAGGGGTATAACTACATTAACACTCTAAAGCTAGGAACAACGCTTAACCAAGCTTCTTCAATTAACTTATCAACAGATTATCAACCTGGAGCAGTATATGGTATTGCTGTTGTGTTGATTGCTGGGTTAATTGGATTAAGTTTATGAGGGCAAAAACGTTGTCACCAATTAGGACAATTTGCTCTGATTATTGGAATTTTACTTCCATTCGCAGTTGTAGTTGGTTTCTCAATTTATACAGTTGCAACACTTGATAATCCATTGTACTTTATTGGTGAGCGTTTCCAAAAAGAAGCACACCTTGATCCAAGTGCAACCGGAACATCATACGAACTAAATAAGACATTTATGAGTTCAACAGTTATGGCTTCATTTATGGCATTTAGTTTTAGTTTACACGGGGTTGAGGTATCTGCGATTGCAGCTAACCGTATGGAAAACCCATCAAAACTTTACCCACGAGCAATGATGATTGTTGTTATTGCAGCTCTAACTTGCATCGTGATCGGTTCAGTTACAATTTCTATGACTGTGCCTACGCCAACATTATCATTTAATGGTGGTTTAGTGCAAACTGTAATGTTTAACTTAACTGTTGGTGGAATCGATGTTAAGTTACCAAATAATGAAGTTCAACATTACAAAACACTTGCTCATGCATATGAAATGATTGAGCAAAACTATGGAACAGCAGCTGCTAACCAAGTAATGCACCAATTTGTTTATGGTACTCCAATCGGGGGCGAAAACGCAGTTGCAACTCTTGCAACAGCTGATCCATGAGTTAAGGTTGCGGATTTAAATAATCCAAAAATTAACCCATCACAATTCATTAACGTTGTAAACCATGATACTAATAGAGTAGCAATGCAAGGTCTACAAGCAATTTCATTCTTCATCACACTTGGTGTGTTTGTTGAAGTATCTGTGTGAATGTCAAACCTATCAACAGGTTTAAATTATGCAATGCGTAAATCACACTTCCCAAATTGAGCTACATATAGACTTAAGAATGGTTCACCATTAACTATTGCTTTAATTTGGATTGGATTGTTAAGTGGTATCTTTGCTGTATATATCTTCGGATACACTGGTTTATTCGCTTATAGTGGACGAACTATTACAGACGTTTTATCTAATGAAGTAGCTGAAGATGGTATATTAAAACCAATCGATGATGCTAAATTAAATGAAATTAAAGATAAGTTATTTACATACTACGATCCACATGCTCACCATGGTACACATCCACACACTGATGTCTTCCACCATGACTTTAAGAAGTGAGAAACAGCTCAAATTAATGAATTCTTTAAATTTGTAGAAAACAGAATTGGATTTGAACCTGTAGCTTCAGGTACTCCAGCATCTGTTACAAACGTATCATTCATTTCAAACGTTGTATCTCAAATCTCAATGTATTACATCGGATATAACATCTTCTTAATTGGATACTTATCATATGTATTCAAGTCAAACTACATCCGACGTGAATTCAAGATTAAGCACAAGTGAGTACAAGTAACATTAGCATTATTAGCAATGGGTGTTAACACATTCGCTGTTGTTGCTACATACTTACCAGCTGCCCCTGAATTATACCCAGGTAAAGAAGTGTTCTATGTGTTCATTTCAATCGCATTACCAATGTTTATTGGAACACTATTTTTAGGATTATTCTTCTACTTAATCAATTACTGATGAAACAAAAAACGTGGAGTTTGCCTTGTTGAACGTCCAAACCACACAAACGTTGATCAAAATGTACTTGATGTGGTTCGAAACTGACACTTATACAAGGATAAAGAAGAGTTCAAGAAATTTGGACGTCACGTTCAATTATTACAAGAAAAAGATATCTTGATTAATAAAACAAAAGACTACAATAAACGTAAACTACTAGCTTCTGAGATGGAATACTTAGCTGTAGAAATTTCTACAAGATTTGCACCAGAACTAGACGACCATTAGAAAACTTAAAAAACTAGGATTTTGCCTAGTTTTTATTTTTTTATTTGTAATTCTTGACAAATTTGGTATAATATATGTAGCATAATTATGCTATTTAGTAAGTTAAATTACTAAATTAAAATAATTATAAATTTTGATTAGTTTATAGTTATTTTTACGAAAATTCCTTTTATAAAGAAAAAGCACAGAAGCAAACGCTCCTGTGCTTTTTCTTTCTGTTAAATTAAATATTATGCTTTTTTAAATCCATCAATTGTTCTTGTATATGTGTGGTTTGCTTTTTCAAGGTTTGAACCAACACTAAGATTAATTGTTAGATCAACTGCATTTGGATTATCTTTATTAATAGTGA
>NZ_JFDP01000040.1 GCF_000731915.1 Ureaplasma diversum NCTC 246 | reverse complement strand
CAAATTGTTCACTTTGTTATTTGTAATTTAAGGCTTGGGATTATATAAATTAATAGGCTTATTTTAAAAAGAGTTAGTTAGTAATTACTAGCAATTATTGATATATTTATTTGATGTATTTACTATGATTCAATCAGTAGCATTGATTTAATCAATTTTGTTTATACATCTTCCTCCGTTTTAATTATAAAAGTTTGCAAAAAATAAGCTGCCTTCAAAAAAAAAAAAAAAGGGAATATAAAAAATGTTCCTAATTTTGTTGTTTTTGTGTCTTTAAATATGTAGGTTAATTGAGCTGTCTAACTATGTTAGACTTCTTTAGTTTAATAAATTACTAAGACATTATACTAATCCCAACCAATTTATAAATGCTTGTTGTTAAGTAAATTAATATTCTATTTAAAATATCAAAATTTAAAAACCATTAAAAAGACAAAAAATAAATAGTGCTAGAGTTAAGTCTTTTGCACTATTTATTTAATTAGTTTATTGAACTTAATTATTTAAGAGATCTTAATTTAGCTACTAAAGTTGCTTCATCAAGAAAACCAACTGATTTATCTTTTTGTTCATTGTTTAAGAAGTAGAATAAAGCAGGAATTGATTTAACACTAAATTCAGATGCTAAATCAGGATTTTGGTCAACATTAATTTTAGCAATAGCAAATTCATCGCCATGTTTTTCTTCAATCTTGTCTAAAACAGGTAATAACATCTTACATGGTGGACATCAATCAGCATAGAAATCAACTAGAACTGGAGTTGTTGATTGACTTAATAATTCTTCTAGTTCAGCTTTGTTTGTAATTTTTTTAAGCATTTAATTCACCTATTGTGTTTCTTTTTTATTTGATTTATTAGTTGTTTTGATGTAATTACAATTAGGATAACCTGAACAACCAATAAATAGTTTATTTTTTCTATTTTTTCGTTTAATTAAATTATTACTACATTCTGGACATTTTTCGTCAAGAATTTCTTTTTCATCAAGTGATTCAACAAATCGACACTTTGGAAAATTTGAGCAAGCAATGAAACTAACGTTTCGTTTTGAAAATTTAATTTGTAAATCACCACTACATTGTGGACAAACTCGATCTGGAACTGTTTCGTATGGTTTCTTTTCAATTTCAGTGTATGCTTTTTGAACATCACTTAAAAAACCAGGAATAAATTCTTTAACTGGTTCTTTTCATTCCATTTCACCATTAGCAATCAAATCAAGTTTATCTTCCATTTGTGAAGTAAACTCTGCTGAGATAATTTGTGGGAATGATTCTTGTAATTTTTTAATGATTTCAATTCCGTTTTGAGTTGGAATTAACTTACCATTATCCTTATTAATATAACCACGCTTAGTTCCAATTGTTGCCATTGAAGCATATGTTGATGGTCGTCCAACACCAGCATTTTTAAGAGCAGCAATTAATGTTGCTTCAGTGTAATAAGGAGGTGGTAAAGTTTCTTTTTGAACTAAATTAATTTGTTTTTTCTTAAATTTATCTCCCACTTTAATAACAGGTGGTAAGAATGAGTATAGTTCTAATTGTTTACTATAAAAATCTAGAATTCAATACCCTTTTGAAATAACAGTCTTATAACTTGTATAGAACTTATATTCATTATTAATAAATCTAATAATTTGTTTATGAAATTTTGGCGGATTCATTAAAGCTGATAGGGTTCTTGTTCAAATAAAATTATAAAGTTTAAAGACATCAGCTGACACTAAGGGTTTAATCATGTTTGGTGTTGTATGCACATCAATTGGTCTAATCGCTTCATGGGCATCTTGCACATTTGCTGTTTTCTTTGATGATTTAATACCATTTAAATTAATGTATTCATTACCAAATGTTTCAGTAATAAAGTCATGAGCACTAACTATAAAATCATCACTTAAACGTTCGCTATCTGTACGTGGATATGAAATTAAAGCAAGATGTTCTTCACCAATTTGAATCCCTTCAAACATTTGTTGAGCAACACTTGTTGTTTTAGCTGAACTTCAATTTAAATAATTTGAAGCCATTTGTAATAGTTTATCTGTTGTTAAAGGGATTTGTTGATCACCACTTGTTGTTTTTGGTTCATCAACTTTATAAACCTCAAACCAATCACCTAAATTATCAATTACATACTGAGCATCTTCTTTATTTAAAAACCTGATATCACTATCACTGCTTTCAGATTGTTTATAAAGTGGTACTTGGTATGGTAGTTTACGTAAAGAAACAAAAATATTGTTTTGAATTGTCCCTTCAACTTGGTATCATTCTTCTTTAACAAAACGTTGTCGTTCAAGTTCTCTTTGTACTACAAATAATAAAGCAATTGACTGTACTCGACCTGCTGACTGTCCCCGTAAATTTCTTTGCACTAAACTTGATAGACGATAACCAATAACACGATCAAAAATTCTTCGAGCAAATTGTGAACCAACTAAGTTAATATCAATATCATGTTGATCATCAATCGCTTTTTGAATCGCTTTCTTTGTAATCTCATTAAAAGTAATTCGTTGCACACGTTCTTTTTCTTGATCTGGTAAAATATCATAAACGTGTCAACTAATTGCTTCTCCTTCCCGATCAGGGTCGGTTGCTAAGAAAATTTTATCTGCTTTCTTAGCAAGATTAATAATATCATTGATTACTTCTTGTTTAGAAAATTTACTGTTTGGTTGTTTAATTACTTCTCAACGGAGATCATATGTTTGTGGGTCATATCCGCCCCTTTTAGCAAGTTCACGGATGTGTCCTCCAGTTGCAGCAATTACATAATCATCTCCAACATAAGATTGGATTGATTTAATTTTATTTGGTGACTCGACAACAATTAAGTCCTTACGCATATTTACTCCGCTTTATATCTTCAAGCTTCATCTTTTTAATTTGTATATAGTATTATAAAATTATTTAACAAAATAATAAAAATTTATTTGATTTAATTGACATTATTTTTGAATGCAGCGATTTCATTAACATTATTAATCTGTAAAGGGAAGTTAGTTTTATTAGTTTGCTTACTATTTGTATGTAAAAATAGTTGTTTATCTAAGTCATGAACTTTATTAATTAAGTACTCATCAAAGTGGTTTAGTTCATTAACACAAATAATAAATTCAGCTAATGAACAACATAATCTTTTTAAATCTTGACTAACTTTAATTTCATTATTAACTGATGGGATCTCAGATATAAGCCAAACATTCTTATGATTAATATATTCATAGCTTTGTGAATGTAATATAGCTTTATTACAAACTATTAATACTTTATAGTTATTTTTAACTAAACGCTTAATTAATTGTTTATTAGTAACTAAATCATAAACCACAAATCCATATCCTGATAAATGGATCTTTAAGAGTTCATTTTCTTTAAGAGCACAGTTAGGATCATCTAATCAGATTCATCTTTTATTAAACATTGATAAGTTGTTACTATAATAAATTACAAAAGGTGGTTGTTTTAGTAATTTAAAACAGTGTGGATACTTATCATCTGTAATCTCTAAAATATTAGTATTTTCTAATATTCCTTCTTTTGTATTTAAAAATGTATTCATCTGATCATTAGGAATGGTTTCAGCATTAACTATTGCTTTGTAGACCTTAAATCAATCTCCACCATATTTAACACTTAGATAATGTGTTATATCGTTCATTTATATCACCTCAATTCTTATATTCGAACTAAAGTCATATTTTTTAAACTTTTTTATTGATCATAGTTAACTGAACAAACTAATCCTGAACTAAAATCATTAAAAAGAGCATTTAATGCTCGTTCATAATCAAGTGTATTATTAACTAATTTGAAATGATATAGAGTACAAATATGATCTAAAAAGTGATCAAAATCAATCATTTCATTTAATTGATATTTAGTTTTTAAACTACTAAAATAAAAAGTACTATAAAACTGATATGCATATTGGATTACATCATATAAGTTAACTACTTCTTTTCTTACACAATTAATTAATACTAACTTATAACCATCTTCATAGTTACTAACATCTTTAAAAAAGACTCCTGGGGTATCAATTAAATAAAAGTGTTGATTAATTTGTTTTAAGCTTTGGTTTTTAGTTACCCCTGGTCGGTTTTCAGTTTTTAGTTGGTTTTTATTAGCTAAGAAATTGATTAAACTTGATTTACCAACATTAGGTAAACCAACTACTAAACCAACTAGCCGGGGGTTTACTAATCCCTTCTTTTCATATTGTTTAATTTTATGATCAAGAGCATTATATAAAGCTTTGATTACTTCATTCTTAAAAGCTTTATTTTTAGTTGATCCAACTAATAGATCATCTAAGCTTTTAATTGTACTTAAATCCTGTTTAAGAGCAATCTTAATGATTGGTTTATTAACAAAAGCAGTTACTAGTTCACTGTTGTGTGATGTTTTGATACATCGTGCATCTAATACTTCAATCACAAAATCAATGTTTTTATATTGAGCATTGATTTGTTCAAGGGCTTTTTTCATATGCCCAGGAAACCAGTTGATTTTTAGTTTATTATTTTCCATAAATTAATTTTTGACTTTGTTTGTATTGATTATAGTTAATGATATATAAATACACATCATCGAATTGACTATATTTAAGATCATTTTGCTTTTTGTTTTTAGTATAAAAATAAAAAGCTAATCTAAAACTTGTTTTATTAAGTTTCTTAAGTGGATTCTTAGGAGCATAATCATTAAACTTATGCATTAGATAAACGGTGCTTACTATAAAAGTATGTAAATAAATACCAAAGATTAATGATATTAAAAAAGCACAACCACAAACAATTGCACCAATCATAAAATCATTACCTAATTTAAAATCTAATAATTTAATATTGTAGTTATAGTTCATTGTGTATATAAAACAAACAACCGTACCTAATAAAAAAGATGCAATAAATAAGTAAACAAAAACACTAATAAACTTGTTTTTAAAAAACCATTTATTAATTAGATATTCTCGCATCACTAAAATTGATTGTTTAAACATTAGCTTAACTAATCCTTTTTGTTTTTTCTTTTATCTTTACAAAAATCAATAAATACTTTACTGTTGTTGTTTGTATATGGTCGGTTTGGTACTTTGTGGTGGTGTCGACAAACTGCAACATATTGTTCTGCACAACCAATTAAGATTTCTTCATCATTGTATGAAGCTGGTTTTTTGTTAACTGTTCGCATTGAAAAACTAGCATCTGCACCACAATCAACACACACTGCACTTAATTTGGTTACATTTTCAGCATGCACACTAAGTTTACCAATTGCTCCAAATGGTTCACCTTTAAAGTTTTTATCAAGTCCTGAAACAATCACTACATAATTGTTTTCAGCTAAGATGTTACAAACTTCGATAATTCCATCATCAAAGAATTGAGCTTCATCAATCCCAATTGCTCTTACTTGTTCACAACAATCATTGTCCATTAAATATTCAAGAATTTGAGCAGATTCACTAACTTCAATACTACTTAATCGTGATCCATTTCGTGAAATAATTTCTTGGCAAGATCTTGTATCAACTTTTGGTTTGAACACTAAGTATTTAACATCAGCATACTCAAATCGTTTTAGTCGACGAATTAACTCTGCACTTTTTCCAGCAAACATCGGACCTGTAATTAGTTCAATTCAACCGACTTGTTTATTAAACGCACATTTTTTAGCCATTTTTATCACCCATTAATCTATAAGCTAGAATTATAAATTATTTTGTAACATTAAAACGGAAATTACAAATATCACCATCTTGCATGATGTAATTTTTCCCTTCCATTCTTACTTTACCAGCTTCTTTAACAGCTAATTCAGAACCATAGTTAACTAAATCATCATAGCTCATGATTTCAGCTTTAATAAACCCTTTTTCAAAATCAGTATGAATGATTCCAGCACATTGTGGTGCAGACATTCCATTCATAAAGGTTCAAGCTCGAACTTCTTGTTTACCATATGTAAAATATGTTTTTAAATCTAATAAATCATAAGCATTTTTAACAATTAGATCTAAACCAGTTGATTTAATTCCTAATTCATCAATAAACATTGCTTTTGAATCTTGATCTAATAAACTAATTTCGTATTCAATTTTTGCAGATAAAGGAATACACAAAGCATTATTAGCATTTGCATATGCTTTCAGTTTGTTATATTGTTCATTAATTTCTGGGTTTGCAATTTCACTTTCAGCAATATTAGCTACATATAATACAGGTTTTAGTGTAATTAATTGAAAAGAGTTAATAACTTTAAGTTCAGGTGCGTTTAAATTAGCTTTTGATGCTAATTGTCCATTTTTAAGTGTGTTAATTACTTTTTCAAGAACAGAGTATTCAAACTTAGCTTCTTTATCTCCAGCTTCAGCTTTTTTCTTGATTCTACTAATTCTTTTTTCAACAATTTCTAAATCAGCAATAATTAATTCATAGTTGATTACTTCAACATCATTAATGGCATCAACTTTGTTATGGACATGGGTGATGTTTTTGTCTTCAAAACATCGTACCATATGACAAATAGCATCAACTTCACGAATATTACTTAAGAATTGATTACCTAAACCTTCCCCATTACTAGCCCCTTTTACTAAACCAGCAATATCAACAAATTTAAAAGAAGTAGGAACAACTTTGTTTGGTTCTACCATACTAGCTAATTTATATAATCGTTCATCATTAACATTAACTACACCAACATTAGGTTCAATTGTTGCAAATGGGTAGTTAGCAGCTTCTACTTTTGAGTTTGTGATGGTATTAAAAAGAGTTGATTTACCAACATTTGGTAAACCAATGATTCCAGCAGATAAAGCCATATAAACACTCCTTATTTCTTGATATTTCTATTAATACAATTAAATTCTTGATATTTAGTTTTAACTACTTGTTTAATAGCTTCAGTTCCATAAGCAAGAATTTTACGTGGATCATATAGTTTAGTTAATACTAGATCAGGATTAGATACTAAGTGGTTTTGAATTGCATTTGCAAAAGCAATTTGACACTCTGTATTAACATTGATTTTACAAACACCAAGTTGTATACTTTTTTGAATTTGCTTAGAATCAATTCCAGATCCACCATGTAATACAATAGCTAAATTTGTTTTTTTACTAATAGCTTGTAGTAGATCAAAATTTAATCCTTCTCAATCATTTGGATAAATTCCATGAACATTACCAATTCCACAAGCTAACATATCAATGTCAAGTTGAGAGATTGATATACAATCATCTAAATTAGCAAGTTCACCGGTTGCACTAATACCATCTTCAATTCCACCAATTGTTCCTACTTCAACTTCAACTGAAGCATTATATTGTTTAGCTAATTGAACAATCTCAGCTGATTTAGCTATATTATCTTTAATATCTAATTTAGATCCATCATACATTACAGATGAATAACCTGCAGCTAATGCTTTTTTACATCCTTCATAAGTTCCATGGTCTAAATGTAAACAAACAGGAACACTAATACCAAGTGCTTGAATTAAATTTTGTACCATTTGAACACAATTTAAATATCCCCCCATATATTTAACAGCCCCTTCAGAAGTAGCAACAATAATGGGTGAATTAACTTCATTAGCAGCTTCTAGAACTGCTTTAATTCATTCTAGATTATTAATGTTAATGGCAGGAATCGCATATTGATTTGCTTTTGCATCTGCAATCATAACCTTGGCATTAGTTAGCATAAAACTATTCTTCCTCTTCTTCCTCTTCTTCCTCTTCTAATTCATCTTCAAATTCTGAATTAGCTTTTGAATTAGAACTGAATTGATCATCTTCTTCATCTTCATCATAAACAAATTCATCAAGAGTAGTTGAACTTTCTTCTTCCTCTTTTTCTTTGTTTAATTGAGCTTGTTTACGTGTTTCTTCATCTTGTTCTTCTTCATCATTATCTTTATAAAGACCAGCTTCATACATTGCGTTTGAGATTTGTGTGATTTGTTCAATTGTTAAATTTTCACATAATTCTCATTTACCTTCACCATTTAAAATAAAACGTTTATCTTGTGAAAGTCCTGTATAAATTTCACCAAGTTGTTCTTTAATTTGACTCATTGTATATAACTTAGTAGATTCAATACTGTGAAGAATTTCTTCAAAAGAAAAGTTCTTTTTTTCTTTTTTGTTAATTTCAGAAACTGCATCATATGCAATATCAATAATATTCTTATTTACCATACTATTTAATCCTTTATCTATTTCTTGTTTTGTTTTAATCTAAATACAAAACATTTATATTTACTATTTCTAACGTTTTTTAATGCTCTAATACTAATTGATCGATCTTCAAGTTTTTCAGTAATAAATTCTTTATTTAGTTCGTTATAACTATATAACATAACTGGTTTATTAAAATCATAAATATGTTTATGTTGAGCAAAAATGATTGTTTCATTAAAATAATCACTTAAGTTGTTTTCAGGAATTTGATCACTACTTACTTCATATAAGATTGTTTCAAATTCTTGATTACGTAATCAGTTGCTTGCAAGTTTAGCTATGATTTGATCATCTTCATTAACTAATTGTTCCATCATACTATTAAATGAAAAATCAGTTAATTTAGCTACATATTCACTAGTTCATTCACTATTTAAAAACCAAGGGGTTAATAGTTCAGTTACTGAACTAGTTTTGAATTGGTAGTTTTGTTTATATAAATCATAAACGCGTTTAAGAGTTTTACGCATTAATAAATCATATGTTATTGTGTTGCGATTTCAATAAACATTTTGAAACATAGCATTTCTTGCTAATAAGATGTTTTCAAGTGCATTTCAAGAGTATTTTGAAAAATATAATTTTTCTTGATAAACTACAAGTTTAGTAAATATCATATCATACTCTAAAGTTCCATACTTAGCACCACTAAAATGGCTATCTCGTGGTAAGTAATCAAGTCGATCTGCATCAATTTGAGAAGAGATAATTTGGTGCATTCATTCTTTATTTGAAACATGATTAATCACATTTGCAACATCAATTGGATTAATTTGATGTTTAAGTAAAATTTGATTAATTTGCGAATTAGGATCAACTATAATTCCAACTCCTGCTTTTTCATGATTATAATTGGTTGCTTCTTCAAAAGTATGAGAATAAGGACCATGACCAATATCATGTAAAAGAGCAGCTGCACACACTACTTTCTTTTCGTATGCTAAATTAGATTGATCTGAATCATAAAACTCTAAATTAGCAACGATTTTTCGTGCTACTTCAAAAACACCAATACAGTGAACAAATCGTGTATGTGTAGCACTTGGAAAAACTGTTCAAGCTAAACCAAGCTGTTTAATTTGGTGTAAACGTCAAAACTCTTTCGAGTTAATAATCTCAGCAGCTCAACTATATTCTTGATCAAAAGTAATTAAACCGTGAATTGGATCTTTAATAAAAAAACGTTTCTTAAATTCCATTATTTTAGTAACTTTAAGGTTGTAGCTAAGTTAGCTAATACCTTTTCCTTTGTTGAAAAATAAATCATTTTAGCTAATTCTGGACCGTGTGACATAAAAGTCGTTGCAATCCGAATTGGCATAAATAAATTCATTCCTTTTGTGTTTGTTTGTTGTTGGGTTTCTTTAATTAAAGCTTTAATATTAACTTCATCTCATTGATCAATATTAGTTAATAGTTGATTAAATGTAATTACTACATTTTCTAATTGATTAGTTTTAATAAAATCTAAATCAGTTTCTGATAAGTTTTGTTGGCTTATAAAATGTTCATCTATTAGTTGTAATAATTGTTTTAAATTATAAATTTGGGGTTTAAACAATAATGCTTTATTTATAAACTCTGGATCATTTACAACATAGCTATCTGTTAGTTTATGTTCTTTTAAAAATTCGCTGAATTGATCAACAGAGATTTGATTGAAGTATTGATTTGAAAACCAATTCATTTTTTCAATATCAAAATAAGCAGGCGCTTTAGATACATGGTTTAAATCAAAACTAGCTATTAATTGATCCATACTCATTTTTTCTTTATTATCTTTAGGACTTCATCCTAATAAACTAATAAAGTTAACAACAGCATGTGGTCAATACCCATCATCACTATAATCAGCTACAAATTGTTTTAAAGCTAAATTTCGTTTTGATAATTTCTTACCAGTTCCATCAACAATAATTGATAAGTGAGCATATTGTATAGTTGGTTCATATCCAAGTGCTTTAGTAATCGCTAATTGATATGGAGTATTTGAAATATGTTCTTCACCACGAATCACATGACTAATTGCCATATCATAATCATCAACTACAACTGCAAAATTGTACATAGCAATTTTATTTGATTTTAAAATCACAGGATCTGTTAGTGCACTTGCAGGAATAGAAATTTGTCCACGAATTAAATCATTTCAGCTAAATTCTTCATTTTCATTAATGATTAATCGAATTGTAAACTCAGTGTTAGCTTGTAGTTTTTGATCAATTTCTTGTTGACTTAAATATAGACATCGTTTGTTATATTTTGGCGTTTGTTTAGTTTGTTCAGCAAACAATCGATCTTGTTCTAGTTGTTCTTTAGTACAAAAACAACGGTAAGCTTTATTTTCTTTAATCAATTGTTCAGCTAATTGTTGATATTTAGCTAATTTAGCAGATTGAATATATGGTCCATATTCTTTTGGATTTTTAATAGATTCATCAGCTTCTATTCCCATTCAAGCTAAATAATCAAGTTGTGAATCAATTCCACCTTCAACATTTCGTTCAATATCTGTATCTTCAATTCTAATGATGAAATCACCATTATGTGCTTTAGCAAACAAATAATTAAATAATGCTGTTCTTGCTCCACCAATGTGTAAATAACCAGTTGGTGAAGGGGCATAACGAGTACGAACTTTCATATTATCTAACCTTTCTTTTTATAACAAACAAAAGTACTTCCTGATCCTGATAATAAAACATATTCATACTTTTGTTTTAATTCTTGATATTGATGTTGAATGTTTGGATATAGTTTAAAACAATAGTCTTCTAAATCATTATAGACATTTTGGATTGACCCTTTTTTAAGGTCATTAATAATCTTATGGAAGTCATTGCGAATCACATGAATACTATTACTGTCAAAAAGTTGATAAACTAGTTTGGTATTAACATTAACATTCATTAAATGTAAATCAAAACTAAAATCATCAGGAACTATTATCTCTTCTACACTAGCTCCATCTCCTTTAATATAACCAGCTTTATAGTTAGTTAAAAAGAAAGGAATATCAGACCCTAGTTTAGCAACTTGTTTTAAATCAAACTGATTTAGTTGTTCAATCTGAGCAATTGCATTCATGATTGCAGCTGCATTTGATGATCCGCCCCCAAGTCCTGAACCAATAGGGATTTTTTTATGAATGTTAATTTTGTAATAATTTTGTAGATTGTAATCTTTTCTTAATCAATCTAAAACACGATAAACCAATTTAGAATAAACATAAATTTCTTTATCATCAATAAAATAGTGAACACTATCCCGCTTAATGTTATTGATCTCAACATTAACTACATCATATAGTTGATCAGAAATTAAAAAGATTGATTCAAAATCATGTTTTTTAAGATTGTTTTGTTTTTTAAATACAGATAAACCAAGACTAACTTTTGCAAACGCTCTGACTTGCATACTTTTTTATACCTACATTTCTTGTGATAGAAATTTATACATTTCTACATATAATGACCCACTAATGTTTTCAGCACGAATATTAGGATCTAATTCAAACTTATTAAATAAAGCAATAACCTTATCTTTACTATAAGCAGTTAATAAATTATTGCTTAATTTTTTACGTCTGTTTAGAAAACAAATTCTTAAGAATTTTTCTATTTTGATTATATCAAAATTAATAATGCTATCCTTGTTAACAATCTCTATAACAGCACTTTCTACCTTAGGTGCGGGTACAAAATGATAATTAGGTACTTTAAAGAGCATTTTAGTATCTGCAAACAATTGCACAAGCACACTAAAAGCATTATATCCTTTTGTGTTGATTTTAGCAGCAATCCGTTCAGCCATCTCTTTTTGAACCATTATATAAGATGCTTTAATCTTTTTACTTTTAATTAATTTAAGCACAATTTTGCTTGAAATTGAATATGGTAAATTAGCTACTACTTTAACATTATCAAATTCATTCTCAGTTAATAGTTGATCAAGATCAACTTTAAGAACATCATTATTAATAACACTGAAATTATCAAACTTAAAATTAGTTTTAAGATGATCAAATAAACGCTTATCTAATTCAATTGCTAACATTTTTTTAGCTTTAGGAATTAGATGCTCTGTAATTGCTCCATACCCAGGACCAATTTCTAAAATGTAGTCAGTTTCTAAGACATTTGCACTTTTAATTATCTTTTGTTTAATTTCATTAGACGACAAGAAGTTTTGCCCCATTTTTTTTGATGGAACAAAACTTGCTTGTTTAATCTTATTTTTGAGCATTCGTTGATTCACTACTAATTAATTCCCAATCTAGATAATTTCGATTCAATTTTGGTATTTGAATTCGCTCGCTTTTTCATAATTATCTTATGAATAATAACTGATTGAATAATTGTAAAGATGGCATTAAAGAATCAGTATAAACCAATCCCTGAAGCTGAAATTGCTACAATAATTGCTAACACAATCATAATAATGTTTTGTGTCATTCTCGTCTTCTTTAATTGTTGTTGGTTCTTTGCTCCAACAGTTGTTGCTGCTCTACTACGTTTACGAGCTAATCATTGCGGTATTTTTTGTGAAAGAATTTGAACAGGAATAATAATTAATAAGAAGAAGATGTAAGGTCATCCAGTTGATGTGAAATTAGAGAAAATTTCAGAAACTGGTGTTGCTGTTAAATCTCAAGCATTAAAAATAGTAATGAATTTTAATGGTCTTAGAATTGTTACAACCCGATAAATAATTAAGAAAATCGGTAATGTAATAATCATACTTTCAAAAGGAGCAAATTGGTTAATGTTATTTTTAGCGTATATTTCTTTTAACTCAATTCTTCGCTTTTGTTGAGAAAGAACATCTTTAGCACCTTTATATTTAGCGTTAATTTCAGCTACTTTACCTTGAATTTCGCTCATTCTTTCTCCATGGATTGTAGCTCTGGCTGTAATTAAGATCGTAATTAAACGAATAATTAACAAGATAATAATTAATCCTAAAATAGCATTTAATCCAACTGGTCAATCACGTGTTGCATACATGAAATGAAGTAAGATTTGTGCAATTGGTCATACAAATAATGCATAGAATGGACCATAATCAAACGAGAAGCTATCCATTGGATACCAAGCACCACTACCAGCATAAACAAGATCAAATCGAATATCTTGTGCACCAACAGCTGGGTCTATATGAAATCCGATTTCATACCCATTCCCTACAGTTGTTGAATGAACTGTTCAGTGATCAGTCATGTTTTGGAAGCAACCATAAAGTCCGATTCCAAGGAAAAATAAGTAAATAACTGCTTTTAGAATTCTAATAGTTAACTTTTTAGCTCTGTTGATTTTATCTTTTTTTGAACTCGTAGCTGATGCTGCACCAGCAAAAAAGCTAGTTGCAGTCCGCATACGCTCAGCTAGTTTTTTATTATCAATTCCCATTTACTACTCCTTTCTTACTTCATGATTTAATACTTTTGTTTGTTTAGTTGATTGATTACTAATTATCTTTTTAATCGCTTTATGTAAATGATGACATAAAACAAGAAAATCACCATCAGTGAATGATGGTTTTAGTACAATCACTAAATCAAAATTATTCAAAGAAAAATCTAATGCAATTAATGCCGCTTTAATTAAGCGTTTATTGCGGTTACGTTGTGTTGCTTTCTTAAAATATTTTTTAGCAACACTAATGGCTAAACGCAAACCTTGTGTCTGATTTGCTAAGTAATAAATACTGAAATCACGGCTATGCACTCGGTTTTGTTTTTTAATCACTTCAATAATCTGCTCATTTTTCTTTAAGCTAGAAAATTTAGCCATTTGTACTATCTTTCACTAGAAACTGTTAAACTATGTCTTCCTTTAAGTCTACGACGTGCTAAAACAATACGTCCATTTTTAGTTTTCATACGCGCTCTAAAACCATGTACTTTAGCACGCTTACGATTGTTAGGTTGAAACGTTCTTTTCATAATCCACCACCTTTTTTGCTTTTGAAAACATAATACAAAAGATTATAACATTTTTAAGCTTAATATTATAAGTCAATTATAAACAAGTAATTCTTGAACTATTTAAGGTAATTAATGATATATTTAAATGTAGTACTTAAGATAGGTGTGATTATGGAAGATAAAAAAGCTCAAGTTTTATATAAGCAAGTTATTAATTCCTTAGACCCTTCTCTTGTTTCAGAAAACATTTTAAATATTTTAAACAATGCCAAAGCATTTAATGTTTCAGATGGTATTTTAAAAGTTTTGTTAAATGATAAAATCAGCAAAATTGCTTTAAACAAAGCATTAGTTGAAACCAAACTTGTTACTAAAAAACTAATTGATTTATTTTCTAAAAACAACTATGAAATCTTAAATGTTGTTTTTATCACAGAAAACGAATCCCAAATTGAACAAGTTGGTTTTAAAGTCATTAATCAGTTCTCTGATAATCGAATCAACTTCTCTGATGAGAATAAACGAATGACGTTTGATAATTTTATTATTTCAAATTTCAATGAAAAAGCCCAAAGTATCATTCAAGCTTTATTAAAAAATGATGATCAATATAATGATTATAACCCAGTTTTTTTATTTGGAAGTGTAGGGATTGGTAAAACCCATTTAGTATTAGCAGCAGGTAATGCTTATGCACTATCTAACCCATCTAAAAAAGTTTATTATACAGAAGCTAATGATTTTTATAGTCGATATATTTCAGCATCTGGTTTAGGCAGTTCACAAGTTGAAAAAATCAAAAACGAAATGAAAGAAGCTGATTTACTAATTATTGATGATATTCAAAACTTAGCTTCAAGAGATAGTGCTTTAGATGTGATCTTTACTATTTTTAATAGTGTTAAAGGCAAAAAAGAAGCTAAGATCATTATTACAAGTGATAAACCAAGTAAAGATTTAAAAGGATTCCCTGAACGATTAATTTCTCGTTTTGGTGGAGGGATTCAATGTAAGATTACCATTCCTACTGTCTTAGATGTTAAAGAGATCATCAAACATTGATTTGCTCAAAACAATATTTTTAATTACGATAGTGAAGTAATTACATATATTGCTGAAAACTATTTAAATGATATTAGACAACTAATTGGCTTACTTAAACAAATTAAGTTTTGATCACATGAATTAGGAATTGAAGGCATTATTGATAAAGACTTTATTGATATCCATTTATCTGAATCAGGCACTACTTTTGGAATCAAAGCTAAAAAACAATTTAGTTTAGAAGATGTTATTGATTTAGTTTGTAGAGAATATAACCTTAAAAAAGAAGTTATTAAATCAGATAGTAGAGTTGCTCAAATCATCTTAGTAAGAAAAATCATTTACTACTTAGCTGTTAGTGAACTGAAAATGAGTTTTAGTGATATAGGACGATATTTTGGTAAAGTCCATACTACAATATCTCATTCATATCATGAAATAAATACTAAACTAGAAACTGATGAACAATTAAGTGGACAAATAAAAATTTTATTAGATAAAATGAAATAAAAGCAAAAAAATGGAATTTTTAGCTTAATTTATTATATATTTATATATAGTGTGTTTTAGTATTAAAACCAAGAATAACGGTTACTAATTTTTGTTACGTTAGGATTTTATATATTATAAAGGAGTAGTTATGAAAAACATTCATCCATCAACATCGTCATGTACTTATAAGTGTGTGACATGCCAAAAAGAATTTGTTATTGAAACTGTAGGTAGCACTAAAGAAGTCCCAGTTGAAGTATGTTCAAATTGTCACTCATTCTACATTGGTAAACAATCAACT
>NZ_JFDP01000039.1 GCF_000731915.1 Ureaplasma diversum NCTC 246 | reverse complement strand
TTGAATCTAATTCTGCACCTAGTTTATCAACTACTCCAATGATTAGTAGTGAGTTGTTTAATGATGGAATTGTATATAAAGATTTAAGTAATCAATTAGTTTATAAGAAAAATGTTGGTAGTGGATTTAATCTTAAAGAAATGACTTTGACTGTAAATGATGTTACTAATAGTCAAACCTATCAAATCTTTGGTGTTGTTAGAGATAATGTTGCCTCTTTTAAATTATCTAATTTACAATCTGGTAAATTTGTTGTTAAGAAATTACAATCAAAAGAACAAGATAAACAAGTTGATATTAAAGAAATTGAATTTGAATATATAGCTAAACCAGAAACTCCATTTACTATTAATAAAGGTAAAACTACCTTAGAAATAAAAGTACCTCAAGCAAAACAAAACGATTATTACTATGCCATTTTTAAGGGTGATGATGGCGAGGAATATAAAGTATTATCTCAAACGCAAGAAAACAAAGCAAATTACTTTGATGTTGGTGTGTTGTCAAAAATATCAAAAGATCAACAATACCATTTAGAGCGTGTTGAATCTAATGAAATTAATACATTAGAAAAAACAAGACGTGTTGTTATTCAAAATAACGGTTTAAGACAAGAATTAAAAACAAAATTTAATAATATTGTTGGTAATGCTGAATTAAATGATAAAAAACTAGAGTTACAAACTAACAACGATGCCATTAATTACTTATTATCACCTATTGCAATTGAACAACCAAATAACAAAATTATTAGAAGATATTTAGTGGTTGAATTTAAGGACGACTTACATGTATCTAATTTATTAGTTGGCAAATATGAAAATAATAAGTTTGTTTTTGATACAAGTGAACTTCCTGTAAACCATCTTTGAACATTAAATAAGTTTTTTATTAAAGAAGAAAATTTATCAAAAACAGAAAACAATAACAACGAATCGTTTCAAGATATAGAAATTAAATTAAACAAGCCAATATATGTGATTAACAACGATGATACTAAAGAAATAGATGAAGAACTTAAAACAAAATTACAAACAGTAGATATTAACACTTTAGAAAACAAGGCAAAGACTTTCAAGTTTTATAACCCCAAATTAGCTGGTAAAAAGGTTAAATTGCATCTAAATATAGATAATGAAAATAGTCAAACTATAGAGTTAGAATTAACAGTTGATAATAGCTTAGTTGCAACGCTAGATGTTAGCAAGGAAAATAAATTAGAAGATAATAAAAAATATATTATCACTAAAATCTCAAGCGATGATGCATCAAACGTCTTTGACATTTCTAGTTTATCTAATATAGAAAAACATTTCTATAAGAACAAGTTTTTATTAGATGTTCAAAGAGCTGCGTTTGAGGGTGGCGATTTTGACGATCTTAAAGTTGTTATAAATAATTTAAGTTCTTACATCACAGATGAAAATAAGAAATTTTTAAACTTTGTTTTTGAATATCAAGGCAAAATAAAACCTACTGTTAATATCATTAGTTCAAATAATCATCAAATAAAGGATGAGAAATTACTTGATGCTAAAGAACATGAAAAAGTTGAAAAATCATTCCCTTTAAAAGATATTAATCAAAAATTAACAAACGAAGCTATTGTTAAATTGAGCGTTCCATATAATAGACATTTCAGACTTAAAAGAATTGAGCTTAAATATCCAACTAAAACACTTCTATTATTTAAAAATGAACAAGATTTTTTAAACCTTTGAAATTCATACGCTGTTGAGCCTACAATTAAAATTAATCACAATGATAATGTTCTTCAGGTGGACCTACTTACGGACAAACCAAAGAAACATATCAATACACACTTTACAATTTATTTCAAAACTACAGACAATAAAATCAAAATGTATAATGATAATATCCCTGCTAATTTTGATGCAACTGGACAAATTTTATATCGTAAGATTTTATTAAGTAATATAGGTTTTGATATAAAAGGAGCAACTGTTCTAGCAGTTTCATTAGATGACGAGTTTAAAGAAAAAATCGATATTTTAGGACAAGAAATTCCTCTTAATAAAGCATAGTATAAATAAAAAATACAAGGCAAATCCCTTGTA
>NZ_JFDP01000038.1 GCF_000731915.1 Ureaplasma diversum NCTC 246 | reverse complement strand
AGAATATAAATTCATTTAGAACATAGAAAACAAAAACAAAAAATTTGTTATTTTGTTTAACACTTATTAAATTTTATTGTTAAAATAGTATGCTAAAAAGAGCCATAAACCATTTTAAGGGCTAAAATTAAATAATAATTAGGAATCTTATTTATTTAATAAATAACAAGGATGATCCTTTTTATAGCCTTAATTAAGTGTTGTTTATGTACCAAAATATTATTTACTAAAGGATGAAAAAAGCAAACAGATACATATAATAATCTAGTTAAAAATTGTTTGTTTAAAATAATGTTTATGCGTTTATTAGAAATTAAAAAGAGCTCCTTCTTTTGAGGGAAGCGATCAAAAGATAAGCTTTGTTCACAAATCTTGCGGATCGCTTTAATACTCTTCTATCTGGCCGCTTCAGTTGCAGTGGTCTTCACCTTAGATTCGTATTTTTTTAAGGGTCAATCAATCGGACTTGAAAGAGTATTAGTTCAAAGTCCAAATTCAGTGTATTATGCAGGAGTGGCTTTTATAACTAATGCTTCATTCTTGCTGGGTGCAATGTTTGCAGGAGTTTATGGAGCATTTAAGCTTTTAAGTAAGCACGAATGGAACTTACGACCAGTTGCTCCATTCTTAGCTTTATTTATTGCAATTGCAATTGGTAATTTAGCTGCATACTTCTTAGTTGATCATGTAGCTAAAGGTACAAACGGAAGCTTTATATTGCAATCATCTTGAAAAACAGCTTATATCATTGCTTGACAAATAATTTTAGTTTATCTAGTTTGAATTACTTACTATTTTGCTATTTATCGTCGAACAAAAGGACACGACTTAAAATTCATTAAAGCTCAAGGTTATTACATTATAAGTCTTGTAGCAATTGGTGTATTGTTAGCAATTGGAGTTGGGATCTTTACAGGTATTGTATTCCATCCAAGTAATCGTGGTAATGTGCTTAACTTAGAAAGAAATGCTGTTATCATTGGATTTGAACAATTCGGAGCAAGAATTCACGAATCACTATATGCTTTCTACACTTTCTTAATCATCATTGGTTTAGTTGGATTATTATCTTTATCAATCTTACCTAAACTATTTATGTATAAAGAAACAAGAGCTATTCTTGAAGATAAAACTCATATTTGAGCATTAGCTTATACTATCTTCTTAGCAACATTTGCTTACTTCTCTTCAATTGCTTTTGGTGAATTTAAAGTTAATGAGTTTGGTGCAACACAACAGTTTGCTAGTTTATGAGGAATGTTAGTTGTTGGTGTGATTTTAATTGGATTATATGCTACAGCTAACTTTGCTCCATTCACATCTTATTTAAGAAGCAAATATGGTTTTGAGCTTTTATTTGGAACTGTTTCATTAGTTTGATTATTTACAATTTGTTTATCAACATTTAATGATAATCAATCAGAAAATTTCAAGGTTCTATTTATTGGAGCGATTAGTACAATTCTAATCGTTGGAATATTTGTATTTAAAAACCCACAAATAGTGACTTATCAAAAAGTGATCTTATCAATCTTCTTAGCATTAATTGCTTTTGTGTTAATGATTAATGCTTACAACCACCACTTAGAGATGCATGCCCTAAGTAGAGGAGGATCAAGACGAAGTGTTGATTATGACTTACCACTTTTAACTAAAACATATATTCCGATTTTAATTTATTTCTCTACTTACTTAATTGTTGCAACAAGTCTAAAATTAAGTACAGTCTTAAAAAATAAATGAATCATTGGTGCTAACAAGAAGGAGAATAACTAATTATGACTTCACGTAAAGAAGCTGCAAAACTTAACAGAGACAATAGAACTGTTGAAACTTCAAACCATGGCATGAAAAGTGCTTATGACAAATATGAACAATTAATCCAACAAGATAACTTTATTTCAGCAAACGCTTTATTAGCAACAAGTTTATTAGATGCTAATTTAGCATATGACTCAAACGAAGCTAAAACCTTTGTTTTAAACCTTAAAAAAGGTGTTGAAAACAAATTAGATATTGTATTTAAATACTTCATTATTACTTGAACACGAAATTTAAGATATAGCTTAAAACGTTTAATTCCTAGTTTATCTCAAAAAGAAAGTGTTAATTCTGATGCTCTTAACTTTGTATCAGCTAAGAACTCAGCTTCATTAGATAGTTTATTAAATGCTTTAAATAATGCTATTAATCAATATTTAATTAAAGAACATAGACCAGTTGAAATCGTTGATGGAATTATTCTTTATGTTTCAGTTGAAACAAAGAGTTTAAAAGTTGCTTTTAGTGAAAACATTGTTAAACCAAGTGAAACTGAATAAGGTTAAAGCTTATGAACCTAAAAACCAAAAAAGAAAAATTAGAGAATTATATTAAACTGAACGACATTGTTAACTTAAACTGAAGTATTTCATTAATTGAAATTAACCGGTTAATGAACAAAACTAATAAAGCAAGTTTACATGTTGACTTAAATTCTCGTCTTATTAATGTGCTAAGTACATTAGGAATTGAAATTGCTAATCTACATGCTGTTAACAAACATTGATTTTCGAAAAAAAGCAAAAAACGACCACTTAAAACACTTTGGATTTATCCAACATCTGATGAAAAATATACAACTGCCTTTTTTACAGCTGTTGAAGAAGAAATCTTAGCTTCAATTCAACCCCAAGATGAAATGGTATGTATTGGTAAAAAAGCAATTGCTTTTGCTTTAAAGAACAACATCAAAACTTTAGTTAGTTATGAAAATGAATTAGATATTAACCAAATAGCTATTCAATTAAGTACAGTTCTTGGTAAACATATCAAAGACTTTGGTTATGATAATGTTTATTTTATGGTTAAAAACCAAGGACAAAAAGATTTAAAAACAGTTATTTTCCCAGTTGATAAAAACAATATCCAACTACCTGATAATGACTTAATTAAAACTGAACACCTTAAAAATGAAAAGTTATTTACTAAAGCTCTTTTCTATCCATCTGTTAAAGTCTTCTCTAAGAATATGTTAGTTAACTACTTCTATACATCAATTAACTTACTATTATTAGAATCATTATTTATTGTTTATAAAAACAAACTAATTAATGAAAACAAAACCCTAAAAGAATTAGAAGAAAAAATTAAGTATAACAAACGTGAAATCTTAAAGATTAAGCGTGAGTTAGAAATTGAAGAAATGAATCTGATTGAATCAGATAAATTAATTAAGTAAGGAGTCGCATTTTATGAGTTTATTTAAAAAACCAAATTTATTTAAAGCGACTGTTCACATTAACTATTTAAATACTTCAAAACAAATTAATAATGCTTTTGCTTTTGTAAACATTAATGAAGAAGATAGTTGAATCAATATTGATAGTAACTTTATTGCATGTAACCAAAACTCATTAATTAAAATTTATACACCAAAACATGAATACTATTTATTTGTTCCATCAGCTTTAATCTATAGTGATCAACAAAGTAATATCTATATTAATATGGTAAGTAAACCAGTTTGACTTGTAGCTGATAAAAGACATAAGGATGTTATAACTAATAAAGCTCATGAACAAGTTAAGCAAGCAATGGAACAACTTGATATGATTGCTGCTAAATTAGATTATGAATTTAATTTCAACAATGTCTATGAATACGAAAAAACACTTAATTTAATATATGAAGCTAGATTAAAAGGTGTTTTATGTTTAATTGAAAGGGAGCTTGAGCATGAAAAAAACTAAAAAACAAGTTGTTGGTGCAATTAGTGTTGTTGCAATATCAACTACTATTATTAGTTCTGCAGCAATAGCAACCACAACAAAACAAGATAAAAAGTTAAGTTTAAATTCTCAACTTCACCAAGATCTAGGACCTGAACAACCAGCTAATCCAAACCCAACTCCAAATAATCCAGCTAACCCAAATCCTCCTAAAGAAAATAAGAAGATTGAAGATTCACAAATCCCAACTTATACTAAACAAGTTGATGATACTAAAGAAAAAGAATTAAAAAAGATTGTTGAAAATAGTCTTAAAAACTTTAAAGAACAAATTGATAAAACTTTAGAAAATGAACTATTAGACAATAATCAAAAATACAATACTATTTTCTATTTACACGAACTTCAAAAATACTTTAATGAGAAAGCAAAAGGGGATGAAGCTTACAAAGATCCTTCTAAATTTGGATTTCATGTAATTGCTCCATATTTAATTGCTAAGTTCAAAAAACTTAAAACTGGAAAAATTACATATAATGGCGAATCATATGATAATGTTCCTTGATCTGATAAAGAGAAATTCAACTATGAACCATTTGCTGAAAAGAAAGAGCAAACTGGTGAGTATGAAAATGATTATGGTGATCAAGAACGATTTAGCAAATTTGTTAATGCTTACTTTGAATCTTTAAGTAAAGAAATTACAAACATCATTAATCATGAAGATGATCAACCTAAACTTGATGTTGATTATAAGATTACACCAAAAGTTGATGAAAAGACAAACCGTTTCTATTTAGAAAACTCAGGACCAAGTGATTCAAACTATAAAGATTGACAAGATTGAATACAAAAGAAAATCGAAAAACGATTCCTTGCTTTTGATTTAAAACAAGCTCAAAAGATTATTGAACAAGAAAACCAAGAAGAACCACAACAAGATCCACTTGAAATTATTCCTGGTGAAACTGATATATCAGATCCAAATGGACAAACTTCTAAAGTTCCTGAATCATTTAACACAAAGGAGTTAAGAAATCAAAAACCTTGACTTCGTGCTGAATATGTTAATAAGAGTAATCAAGAAATTATTGATGCCTTTAATAATGAAGCAACTAAGAAAGATGTGTTCTTCTTTAAAAACGGAGCTCAAAGTAGAATTAGTTTAGAAGTAACTGAAGTTAAAGAACAAGGTGGTAATTTAGTTGCTAAAGTGCAATTGGTTGATAAAATCAAATCAAAAGCATCTGATATTCCAAGAACTGAAATATATGAAACTTCTATTTTCCAAATACCAGAACAATATAAAGATAAAAGAGCTTATTCACTTCTAACTTATCAATCAACACAATCATTAAATAATGTTTTTGATCGACTATCTCGTGATGGCTTAGGTATTAATTTAGATAGTTATGATATTACACAAACAACTGGATTAGTTAATCAAGTGCGTTTAGCAATGCGTAATATCTCAACTGGGGTTATTAAATTAATGTTCTCAAAGAGTTTTACACAAGCTCAAGATACATTTATTAGAAATGCTTATAAGGCTTTTGTGAATAATTCAATTTCACAAAACAGAGCAACAAACTCAGTTACAAACAACTCTAACATCTTACTTATTGAATATATTCGTGCTTCAAAAGTTAACCGTTTACCAATTCTTCAATATTTAACGGTTACATTAAACCTTAAAGCATCACACTTAAGAAGTAAGTTTATAAAACCACCTGAACCTAAAAAAGGTGAAAATAATAGAAATCAAGGGCAAGGGCAAAACCCAGCACCTAACCAACCACAAGCTCAAGGTGGAAATTCAGCAGCTCCAAAAGCAACAACTGAACAAAACAGCTTCTCAACACTACATCAAGACCAAACAGTTCCAAGTCCTGAATCAACTCAAGCAGCTGCACCAAAAGTTGATTCAAACCAACAAGTTCAACTTGATGTTAATAATGTAACTCTTGCATTTAATAAAGCTAACATTTCATTAATTAAGTTAACAAAACTATTTGATCGATTAACTATTATTAAGAATACAATGCAAGAAGATAGTGCTAAACGAAGCATTAACCCTATTACTTGATTTGATGCAATCTTAAATAAATCAACTGAACACTCAAACATTTTCTTAGCTTTATTTAGTGCACACCAAGATATTGCTAACTCATCACCAAACACTAACCAACCTGCTGCACCTAATAATGGTGGTTTAGTTACTAACCAACAAGATCAAACAACTGAACTTAGTCCAGAAACACAACCAACAAACAATCAACAACCAAGTGAAGTTGCTTTATCAAAACAAACAATTAGCTTATTATTAAACGAAATTGAAAAAATAGATCGTCCTTCTAAAACTGCAGTTGGTGTTTTTGCAGCCATCGGTAGCTTAGGAATTATCTTACTAATCGCTTTACTTGTTACATTCACTAAAACAGTGAGCCGTAACCGAAGAAATAAGGAGAAAATTTAATCATGGCCAAAAATCCAATTATTAGCTCAATTCATGATTATGTCATCTTAGCAATTGGTGCTTATGACTGAAAAGAAGGGCAATTTTTCACAGTAAAAGGTAAGCCAAAATCACGTGCTTATGTACTATCAGCTACAACTGATCAAGCTTACTTATTAATTGATACAGCTTCAAATGATTTTGAAATTAATGATGAATTAGTCGAAGACGAACAATTTGTATCTGCTAAAACATCAATGGAATTCTTTGGACACATTATTGATATTGATGGAAAATGTATTGATGATCCATCAGTTAATTTCAAAAACTTTATTAACCAAGATTCTAAAGTGTTCTCAATTGCAGAAGATATGATGCACAGAACACGTTTAAATGAACAATTAGCAACAGGGATTTTAAGTATTGATATTTTCAACCCTATTGGTTTAGGTCAACGGGAATTAATTATTGGTGACCGTCAAACTGGTAAAACACACATTGTTTTAAATGCAATCATTAACCAAAAAAGAACAAAAGTTAAATGTATTTATGTAAGTATTGGGCAAAAGCGTCAAAACCTTTCATATGTTTACAAAACACTAAAAGATCATGGTGCACTTGAAAACACAATTATTATTGAAGCACCTGTAACAAGTCCATTCCAACAATTCTTAGCTCCATATGTTGCAATGGCACATGCTGAAAACTTATGTTATGAACATGATGTATTAATTGTGTTTGATGACTTATCTAAACATGCAAGCATTTATCGTGAAATTGCTTTATTAACAAACAAACCAATTTCTAAAGAAGCTTATCCTGCTGATATTTTCTATGCTCACTCTCAACTATTAGAACGTAGTGGAAAATTTGTTGGTAAGAAATCAATTACAGCTTTACCAATTTTAAGAACAATTGATAATGATATTACTTCATTAATTGCTTCTAACATTATTTCTATTACTGATGGTCAAATTGTTACAAATGCTGGTTTATTTGCTGAAGGTAAGATTCCTGCAGTTGATGTGGATTTATCAGTTTCAAGAACTGGTTCATCTGTTCAATCAAAAACAATGGGACGAATCGCTTCTTCTCTTTCTAAGACATATCGTGCTTATCGTAAACAAACAAAATTATCAAAAATTAATTTTGATTTAAATAAAGAAACAACTGAATTACTTAAAAAGGGTGAACAAATCCAAAATATGTTAATCCAAAAAGGATTTAGTTACCAAGCAACTGATGCGATCTTATTATCTGCTAAGATCATTGAATGAGGACTTTTAAACAACTTATCAAGACCAGATTTAGCAATCAAATTCATTGATGCACTAGTTAGTGTTGATGCTCGTGCTAAAAAGATCTTTACTTCACTTATTAACAACAAACCAATTGATGATGCAATTGCTCGTGATTATATAGCAAATGCAGTCAACCAATACTTCAAATCAATTAATGTAAATGAAGTTATTGAAACAAAACTTGATTTTGTTAGCTTCAATGCTAATGAACTAAAAACTATTATTAGCAACATTAAGGAGATTTAATCATGACAGGAAAAATTACACAAATCTGAAATAATGTAGTTGAAGTTGCATTTGATAAAGTTAGTGGTGATAGTTTAAAGATTGATCACATTCTAACAATGCATGATAATAAAACAACTTTATTAATCAAAAGAATTCTTTCTAACCAAGTAGTTCGTGCTGTCATTGTTAGTGCTATTAAACAAATTACAGTGAATGAACCTGTAATTAACACTTATAAAACTTTACAAGTTCCTGTTGGTGATAATGCTAAGAATAAGGTTTTTGATATTCTTGGTAATCAAATTAACAAAGAAGTTAAAAGTGAACATGCTCCACTTTATGTGGATATGAACAGTTTAATTACTAAGCCTAAGAAATTAGATAGTGTTCAAAAGATTATTCCAACTGGAATTAAAGTAGTTGACTTCTTTACACCAATTGTTGAAGGTTATAAGCTTGGTATTTTTGGTGGTGCTGGGGTTGGTAAGACGGTTTTAATGAAGGAAATCATTTTCAACGCTGCTCGTCTTAAACAAAAAACAACACCAATCTTCATTGGTTCAGGAGAACGTAGCCGTGAAGGGTTAGAGTTATATGAAGAGCTTAAAGAATCTTCATTAATGAAAGATGCAATTATGTATGTATCACAAATGAACGAAACACCAGCTGCTCGGATGAGTATTGTTCCTTATGGAATTACAGCTGCTGAATATTTACGTGATACTAAAAAAGAAAATGTATTCTTATTTATTGATAACATCTACCGTTTTATTCAAGCAACAAACGAAGTTTCTTCTTCACTTGGTAAAAAGACATCAATTGGGGGATATCACTCAACACTTGATACAGATATCTCATTAGTTCAAGACCGTTTATATGTAAATGATAATGGATCAATTACATCATTCCAAACAGTATTCTTACCAATGGATGATTTAAGTGACCCTGCTGCTTTCTCTTTATTCTCACACTTAGATGGATCACTTGTTTTATCTCGTGAACAAATGGCTAAGAACATCTTCCCTGCATTTGATCCACTTGAATCTAATGCTAACTCTATTAACCCAAACATCATTGGGAACAAACACTATGAAGCAATTATTAAAGCAAAAGGAATTTTAAAGAAATTTAAAGACCTTGAAGATGTGCTTTTAGTATTAGGGATTGATGAACTCGATGCTGAAAGTAGAAGAGTTGTTAAAATTGCTTTACAACTTCAAAACTTCTTTACACAACGATTCTTTATGGCTGAAAACTTCACTAAAGAACCTGGTGTTTATGTAAATATGCAAGATACAATTGATTCTGTAATCAGAATTATTGATGGTGAATTTGTTAACCAACCAGCTGAACTATTCTCATTTATTGGTTCAACTTTAGATATGAAAACTGATAAAGAAATCGAAGCTGAAGCAATGGCTGCTATGAAAAAACAAAAACAAGCAGCAATGGATAATGAAATTAAAACTAAAAAAGGTTGAAGACGATCATAATTAATTATTAGGCAAAATTAGCACAGTAACGTTTTAGTTAAAGTGTTTAGTTTTGCTTTTGCTTATTTTATTCAACTATAATCTAATTCATAAAAGAAGGTGGTGAATGGGTTGAAATTAAAATATAAGATCTTAATTGGAACAGTATCTGCAGCTGCATTATTAGGAATTATAATCCCAATTGCCATTAAAATACCAGCAGATGGAATTCATAATGGTGTTGGTTTAAAAGGGGTTATTTATAAAACTAATCAAAGTCAACAACAAGATAGTATTAAAGAACAATTAAATGAAACTAATCCTAATTCATTAGCTGATCTATCTAATGCTAAAATAATTAATACAGATCCTAATCCAAAAGAAGAAAATCAAAAACAAGAAGAGAAAATAGTTATTAATCAAAATGATGAACAACTAAAAGCTCCAATTCTAGCTGAACAACCAATTAATCCATTTACACTTCCTGAAATTATTCAAGAAGAAGTAAAAGTTGATGGCTTTAGTACTAAAGCAAAAATTAGAAACCAACCAGAACGAATTCAATTCTTATCTGATCAAAAAAATAAGATCAGCAACCCTGATCAATATATATCAGATCATGTACCAAATGTTGTTGCTTTAGAATTAACTGATCAATTTAGTAAATACACAGCTAAAAAAGCAGCTTCTGAATTCAAACAAACTTTTAGTAGTATTGCCGAAGCTCTTAGAATTTTAGATGGTAGAAAACTAACAGAGTTCTTAGCTAAAGATACTAACTATTGAAACCGGTTATTTGCTCGTTTTACTGATTTATTTAACAGTCCTAATCTTAAAAATTTTTTAACTGATGAAGGATTAGCTAAATTTAATCAATTTAATCAACTACCACAACTAGAACGATTTGGTAAATACTTTGCTTATTTAGATACTAATAAGCTTAATGAACTAAGTGCAGATGCAAAAGCAAAACTTCAAAAGGGTGAAGTACTTGAATCAAGAAATCTTTATGTTGATTCAAAAGGGAGACTAAACTCATCAACCTTCACCCCTTTACCTGGTTTTAATAAAGTTATTGCTCGACTTGATTATGAAAACAAAAACAAACGGATCTTTAAACTTAAAGATATTTATAACAAAAAACCAGACAACATTCTAAATGGCGAGTATGATGGGTGAATTAAACGTGATGTTACCCAACAATATCTAACTAAAGGGATTAAAATCTTTGATGGAGTTAGTATTGCTGCATTAGCTGAACAATCATCTAATGCAGATCAAAAACAAGATAAATTAGTTGTTACATTTGATTTTTCTAACCCACAAACCAAAGCTAATGCTAAACAAACACTTTTATCATTAAAAGAAAACAACCAATTAGTAACTGGTTATCGAGTTATTAATATCTCTAATAGTTTAGAAGATACTAATGCTCTTAAAGAAGTTTTAGCTAACTTACCTGATAAAATCTTATTATTAGAATTGATTTTTAATCAAATTAATTCAACTGCTTTAGCTGCACTTGAAAACAAAAGCATTAGTGAATTAAGTTTATATACAACAAATCAAGATAAAGTAGTTGATTTTGCTATCAACCCCCTTTATTTAAGAAATGTTAGTTGAATCAATACTAATAACATTGGTAATGATTTAAACCAAATCAATAATAACTATAAACATATTGTTTTTAATACAATCACTTTTAATCAAGAAGATATTAATAAAAGTATTAAAAACTTCAATAATCCTTTATCAAGAATTAATTTAGGATTAAGAATGGCTTATTGAGTAAGAAACAATGAACCATTCTTCCAAGGTTTTAGAGGATCTGGAAAATATACAGATCATAATGAATTTGCTAATGGATATCCAAGTAACTTAGATTTATCAAACACTAATCTTAAAACCTTAGCAGGTTTAGAATTTGATGATAAAAAGAAATTAAGTAATGGTTTTAGATTATTACATTCACTTAAATTAGCTAATAATAGTGAACTCTATACTTTAAAAATAGAAGAGATGAACAATGCTTTATTTGCTAAGGTGATGAATTTAAACCCAAATCTATCTAATCCATCTACAATTACATTTAGTAATGGATTAGAAACTAAGATGATTAAACTTACTACAAACAATCCTAATCAAATCTTAAGTTCAGATGGAATTGCTAATTTAAAAACATTACTAAAAACAGCAACATCTAATTTTAATAATAAACCAATTATTGTAAGTAAAAATAGTGTTGCTTTAATAAAACAACTACAAGATCATAACATTGCTATTATGCAACAGTAGTTAGATTGGAAAATAATTGTATGAAACTAAGAAATAAAAAAATATTTGCTTTTTTAGCAGCTTCATTATCATTAGTTACAGTTGCAACAATTGCTGTAGCATGTAATGATGAACTTAAAAAGCATGATCCAAATCAAAAAGTTGAAAACAATAACGATCAAACAAAAGAAAAACAACAAGATAAAAATGAACTTAACAAGCTTCAAAATGGTAGTGGACAAGCTGAGGGTGAGAAAAGAGTATCTGTAGAGCCACAATTAGGAGAAGTAACTTCTAACACTTCTGATTCTATTTTAAATGATACAAAAAATATTAAAGTAAACTTTGATAGCTTTTCACAAAATGGAAATGCATCTATTGATCAAGTTTATGCTCACAGAACGAATGCAAACAACATTACAGTTAGTTTAACTGGAGCAAATGCAGATCAATTCGATGCTAAAGTAATCAATGTTCAGCACGAAATTAATAATGGAATGAACATTTCAAGTATTACAGGTAAACTAACTGCTTATGTGCAGATTTCTAGAAAAGGAAATCCAAATGATAATGTTGTTCGTAAAATCGAGTTACTTGGTTTTAAAACAACACAACGTGTTGAACATGCAGATGGTGGAATTGATGTAGGTGATGGATCTACTTTAAGTCAAAGCGACAGAGCTACATATTTACAATCTAGGGACACACAAAAACGATTTGAATATGATAATCCTGAATATGTTAATAGTTTAAAACGACAATATCCAGATGAAAGCTTAGGTCGCTCTTTAGAAAAGATCAACGTAAACGCTGATCAAATCAATAAATTTGATGAATTAGCTAAAAAACACCACCAAGATACTTATGATAATGCTCGTTTAAAAGGATTTAGTGTTCCAAGTTATAAAACTAATGGATCTGTTGATGGTCTTTCTGCTTTATTAACATCTGCTCGTGGTCAAGGACCATCTTGAGCTGATTCAGCAGGGCGAAATCAATACCAAATCAGTGGGTTAGCTCGTATTTTACCAAACAAAACTTATCTAAAAGCAGCAGAACAAACTTTTTCAATTAGATTTACTTTTAAAGATCCTAAATACCCTGATGATCCTAATAAATTAAGATGAATTGCAGGTACTGCTTGGGTTTTAGACTTTGAGAAAAAAGATGGTCAAAAATATCCAACTAAATGATATTTTGGTACAAATTTACACGTTGCTCATGAATTACAAAAAAATGATATTGTTGCAGTAACATTATCAAGAATTAATAAAGATGCACCGCTTCGTAAGAAATTTAAATGAGTTGCTTATGATGATAATTTTAAATCATTTAACTTCAAATATAAAAAAGAATTACAAGGTAAACAAAAAGAGAATTCTCCTATCAAAAATTTCTATTCAGCAGTTGACTTTTTACAAAAAGACCCTCAAGAATATTTAACTGCTGAACAAAAGGCTAAATTCCCTGATGCTAAGGAATTTTTAGATTTTGCTGTTATTGAAGCTGATTTTTCTCAATTCAAAGGTATGATCGACGTTGGATCTGCTAATAAACCTATTGAAACTAAATCTTCATCTGAAGAAGAATTATCAAATGTTATTCAAGATTTAACAAATGACTATGCAAATAGAACTGATCAACATATTAAATTCTTAGACAAGTCTTATTTAGCTGATTATTCAAAAATTAATTATCCTTTATCAGGCTTTGATAAGACTGAATATGCAACTAAAGGAGATCAATTGTTTGCGGTTGGTTATCCACGTTCAGATTTTGATTATTTCTTTAAAAAATACATTGATCCAGAATATGAAGATTTAGAAGGTAAAAAGAGTAACTTTAGTTTATGATTGAATGCAGACTCTCGACTATATGATCAATTAGAAAGTTATAATGAAGCAACTAACAAATATACTCTTGATGATGAAAAAGTACAAAGAGGAAACTTCTTATCTCAACAACTAGGTTATCGTACATTTACTAACCGTCCTGGGGTAATGGATGCATTTATTGGATTGCCTGCTCCTGGCAACAACAATCAATCACACGACCATAATTTATTTATTACACACGACGGTAAAAAACTGATTTCAATGGGATTACAATATATCCCAAGACACTATGCACCATATGGTGGTGCTTCAGGTTCTTCAATAAGAACTAAAGAAAATAAGATTGTAGGTGTATATCATACTTCTAACCTTCGAATCGGTACAGGGATTGCCGCAGCTTTAAGATCTGAAGGTTATGATTATGGTAACTTGTATGGCACTTATAAACTTCCACAATATGATTTAATCTATGGTGGTGGAGCAGATCAAAAGAAAGATAGTGGAGATTCTTCTTATCGTGATGCTTTAAAACAAGCATATAAAAGTAAAGGTGGTATTAAAACGAATCTATTCCCTAATGGTTTAGATGCTGATATTCCTCAAGAATATAAATTTGATTCTGCTAAAATAGTTGACGATTCTAAAACAAACACTCAATAATTAATTATTGATAAGAAAGAAATAAAAAACAGCCAGTTAAAAAGGCTGTTTTTTATTTAAGCATTAATGATATTTTGATTAAAGATTATCAACTTCATTACTTGGAGTTTTCAATAGATTAGTTTCTGTTACATCGTTTTCTAACCAAATCTTAGTTACTCTATATTTGCCTTTTTCATTTTCAGCACCATAAGCTTGATCAGATGAAATTTGGAAGATAACGTTAGAACCCTCGTTTTTTATAAATTTATGGAAAGTAAATGCATTCTCACCAACTTTAAATCGAGTTGCAAATTCAATCCCTTCGTTACCACCGATTTTATCTAAGTTAAACATAAGTCTTTTATCTTTTAACTTATCATATGTTTCTTTACTTGCCGTTAATTCAAGTCAGAAATATTTATCATTTCCGATAGTAAGTTTTGCAGAAGTGATTTGATCTTGTTTTATTTCATCAGCTTGCTTTTTAGCTTCTTCTTGAAGTTTCTTAGTATTAGCGTCTTTTGCTTCTTTTAAGATTTTTTCAACTTCATCTTTTTGTTCAACGGTTTTAATAGCTTCTATTTTTTGAACAAAAGTTGTACGTTCATTTTCTTCTAAAGCTTGTAGATTCTTAATTTCGTTAATAGCTTTTTGCTTAGCTTCTTCTAGTTTATCAGCAGCTTCTTTTGATTTCATCTTTTCATCATCTTTAGCTTGAGCTTCTTTAACTATATCTTCAATTTCGGTAATTTTATTTGTATCAGCGATTTTTTCAACTCTATCCTTGTATCCATTTCTTTCTTCATCAGATAAATTAGTTAAACCACTAATAGTAGCGTTTGCTTGTTCTTTCTTTGTTTTAAAAGCAGCTTCAGCTTCTTTTTTCTTAGCTTCCTCAGCTTCTTGTTCTTTCTTCTTTTTATCAGCTTCAGAATCTACATTATTAGAACCTTGATCTCCTTCTTCCTTTTTACCCGCATTATCAGGAGTTGCACCAGGTTCAGGATTCATAGGTGGTTGAGTTACTTTTGGTGCTTCACCATTTGTAGGTGGAGTTTGTTCATTTTTATCTTTAGAACCTGATTCACTACCAGAACCTGCACCTGATTTATCACCATCAGTTTTTGGATCTTTAGGTGTAGTTTATGGATTTGGTGCTGGAGTTGAAGAATCGCTTGGTGGCGTTGTTGTGTTATTTTTTGAACCTTGGTTTCCAGAGTTTGATGAATTCCCACTTCCTGGATTAGAATTAGTTGTTCCACCACTGTTTGAACCTTGACCAGTTGGATTTGTAGTGCTTCCACTTCCACTACCTGGGTTTGAAGATTCATTACCACCTGTTTGTGGCTGTTCTACTTTCTTTTCAGTGGGTTTAGCTGGTTTCGCCTTTGTTGGTGCACAAGCTGCAACTACTCCGATAACACTAACCCCTGCCATAATAGCACCAACAGATAATGCCAGTGCTTTTTTGTTTTTGAATTTACTCATATTTATAAATCCTTTGATAGTAAATTATGTCTAAAATTCCTTTTATCAAAGCTTGGATTTATTTGAAATATGAAGTGATTTTAGGAAC
>NZ_JFDP01000037.1 GCF_000731915.1 Ureaplasma diversum NCTC 246 | reverse complement strand
TTTTTCTTCTTTTGCAAAAAAAAAAAAAAAAAGCACTTTTTGACTTATATGTTCCGGTTAAGTAATTTTTTAGATCTTTACCATCTTCATCAATTTATAAACCAAAAACCAATTAAAAATTATAGCTTTTAAGTGTTTTTATACTATTGCTATAATATTTACATGAAAAAGAAAGCATCAGAAGTAAGAAGACAATGGAGAACATCCATTTCACGAGTTAAAAAGGGTGAATATTTATCAATTGGTATCCCTAAATTAGATAACAAAGGATTTGTTATGAGATTTGGTTATGGCTATATTGAAGATTTAAAACAATATGTTGATGACCCTTTAAAAGTAATAAAAGCTATTATTGCTAACTTCTCATTATCATTAACAAAACAAGAAGCTAAAGCACAATTAGACAATATTTTAAAAAAGGATAAACTAATTAACAAACAAACCATTATAAGATATAAAGGGTTAGAAGTTGTACAGAAACTATTTAATTATTTTAATATCTTTGATGATTATAAAATATCTGAATCAATCTCTTTTAATCAAGTAGTTTTTAAAACAATTGATCAATCTATTAAAAATATGAGTTCAAACTTTAGTAGTTATACTACTAATAAACAAGATCAATTAGAGTATTCATTTAATAATCAATTATATAGTTCACTTGATTATATTACTAAAAACAATGATTCTATTTTAAAGAACATATACACAACTGTAGAATCTAAAACTAATTTAGATACTAACATTTTATACTTTGATGTATCAAATAACTATTCTAAAAAGAATTCAAACCAATCATCTAATAAATTTAAATCACTTAAAAACTGAACACCTATCAATAAAGATTTTATTGTAGCTACTTTATCTAATAGTAATAAGATCCCTTTATACTACAAAATTTTTCCATCTACTTATTCTAAAAAAGACACCTTTATTCCTTTATTATTAGAAGTTGCTAAAATCTATAATAAAGATCATTTAACAATTATTGCAGACAAATCAATTTGTACTAACAAAAACATTAGATTCTTAGAATCAATGAATTGAAAATACATTACTTTTTATAAAATGCAACCAAGAAGTAAAGATTTTAGCAAGTATGTTCTTAGTTTAGATGATTATCAAACTGAAAACAATATAAGATATAAAATTAAACAATCTCAATCTCTATATAACAGTAAAAGAGCTAATGGATCTGTTTTATATCAAATAATCACTTATAGTGATACTAAAGCTTTAGAAGATAGAGAAAACAGAGAAGCTATAATAAATAGCTTTACTGATAAGATGGATCAAAACCAATTAGTATCTTATAAAGATATTGATCTATTTAACTCTTATTCTTTTATTAAACCAGTTAATAATACTTCTTATTATCAACTAGATAAACAAAGAATAAGAGAAGAAGAAAAGTATGATGGTTATTATGTTTATGTAACCAACATATCTAATTTAAAAATTAGTGAAATTATTAACTTATCTAATAATAGTTCTACTTTTAAATCTATTGATCTATTATTAGATAATAAATCAATATCATTATTAACAATTAATCATATAGAAGCTTATATCTGTTTATGTTTTATAACATTAATCTATTTAAACTATTTAATCTATAAAATTAATGATCAATTAAAACTAGAAGATCAATATAAAATAACAGAAGAAAAGCTGTTTGATGTTCTTTATAACATTAAAGAACTAGAAGTTTTAATTAACAACCAAAAGGTTGATAATTTTGAGATTATTAACCAAGAAGTTAAGGATGTTTCAGAGACTTATAAATTATTATTAGATGTTTTGGTGAGAAATGGATTGGAGTAGATAGGATAGGATAGGATAGGATAGGATAGCAAATTGATTGGTTATCTTTTGCCGAAGTGTTTATAAGGTAAAGAAAAAGAGAGTCTGTGCTCTCTTTTTTAGTTCGTATCAATGTTAATGAATTTATTACTTTGTTTCTTTCTTTAGACTTTCATAAAATAGGATTGTAAGTTTTTGATTAATTTCATCATAAGCGTCTTGTTTATTGTGTCCTTTTGGATCTTTTTCAGGAGTGAATTTAGATTCATCAAGACTAGCTACAATTTCATTAGCACCAGCTTCAACCGCTTCTAAATATGCAGTTTTACCATTTTTATGTAATCTCTCTATTTGAGTTAACAAATTAACAAATTGTTTGAATTGAGAATAAAGTGTAGCTAAATATGCAACATTGTTTGGATTAACTAATTTTTCCTTGTTTAAATATTTAGAAACCTCACTATCAAAATATTTCTTATATAAATCAATTAATTTTAATAATTCTTGTTTATCTTTTATATTACTAAATGATTTCAAAAGAAAAACTGAACCATTTAATGAAAAATTTTGTTGTTTGAATAGCTTGATAACATTTTCTATTTGTTCATCTGATACATTAGCTGGTGCAGGTGATGAAACAGGAGGTGTTGCTTGGTCCGCTGGTGGTGCTGGTTGATCTGCTGGTAGTGGTTCATCACCTTGAGCTTTACCACCATGAGTTTGATCGCCTTTAGCTTTATCTGTTTTTGAATCAGGATCAGTACTTCATCAGTTTTCCTTTTCAGGAACTTCTCCATCTTCCTTGTAATCAGGATTTACAGATTTAAGTGCATCAGTGTTTTCTTTTTGGATTTTTTCTCAATCTTCTTTTAGTGTCTTGATTTTTGATAGCTCATCAGCCATATCAGCTAAAGATTCTTTCTTATCGATTTTAGCTTTAACTTTTTCTAATATAGCTAATCTCTCACTTAGGAATGTTAAACCATATTCTTTAACTTCAGGATCAACTGTTTTCTCATCAGCTAATACATATGAAGAATAATTACTTATTACAAATTCTTTAGCTTCTTTGTATTCTTTTAGCTCTTTTGATTCAGTTTGTTTAGTGTCTTGAATTTGTTCTTTGTTTACTTGATTGTCTTTGATTAGCGGTTGATCTTGAGTTGTTTTTGTTGTTGAAACTTCTTTATTTGTTTCAACTTTTTGATTTTGAGTTGGTGTTGTCTTTTTAGCTATAGTGGTGCACATGAAGCAACTATAGTAGTTAAACTAATACCAGCTAAAACTGCTCCAACACTTAATATTAAGCCCTTTTTACTTTTAAATTTACTCATATAAATAACTTTCTTGTCATTAATAGTATATTTAAAATTCCTTTCATAAAAAGTCTACGACATAAGTACACTTTTATTATAACTATTTAGCTACATAAAATGTATATAAAAAAAGCAAACAAGGAATAAACTCTTATTTGCTTTTTCTTTATTAGTTATAAATACTAGATTTAATTATGTTCTTGTTTCATTTAAGGCTTGGGTTAGATTTAGTTTTGTAGTCTTATAATATGTATTTAATCAAGCAAGAATTAATACTAAACCAACAAAGCCAAAACTGATTACAAAGATTCATCAAGGAATAACTGGTAATAGGACAATGTTTAATGCACTAAACACAGCTCATTTATATAAATAAATAATTCCAAATGAAAGTGGTGTTGCTACGATTATGTTTAATAATCAAACAATTGGATAAACAAACATGAAGTTGTTTACATTCTTCATATCTCTCATTCCTAAGATCTTCATCACAGCAATCAAGCGTTGTGATTCATTTGCTAATGTTGAAGCAATTAAAACAATAATAATCACTAAGCTTGGTAGGATTGAAAGAATAATAATTAATAATAATGAGAATGAAGTTCTATCAATTGTATTAGCAAAGATTAAATTTTTGATGTTAGCATCAACATCTTTAAACGAAGCTAAGTTAGCTTCAGATCCATAGATTCTTATGATCTTATTTAATAAAGCGGCATAGTTTTGTAAATTAAACCCTGGTCAAGTTTTAATTGTTGGATCAAAACTACCATTTAAGATTGAATTAATTTTATCTCAACTAATTAAGAAGATTCAGTCTGCAGTTCCTGCTAATGAGTTTGGATCAGCTAAATTGATTCTTGGTCAAGTTAATAAAGCAGGAGATAAACCTGATGGGGCGTAGAATGAAATTAAATTATCAAAGAATAATGGTTTATCTTCTTTAGTAAAGAACCCATTAAACATTCGTTCTTCAATAATCTTAAAACCATTCTCAAACTGTTTTCTTTTAGCATACTCATAAAACCCTAATAACTTATTAGCTATTTTTTGATTAATCACCATTTGTTGGTTAACTAATGAATAGCTAATTCCAACAACTTTAAACTTAGCACTATAAGTTTTTGATTGGTCATTAAATTCATTAGTTAATCGTTGCATATGATTTGTTATATCTAAATCAAATACATCATTAACTTTTAGATTGTAGCGTTGAGCTACAACTTGATTAATGATTACATTATATGTACCATCACTATTAATGTCTTCATCTTTAATTAAATCAATTAAGTTTTCTTTATCTTTATTAATTAAATAAATTTGTTGATAAGGATTAATAGTATTAGGACTATTTTTGTTTTTATTATAATCAATTCCAATTAATTTAACATTACTGTTAGCAAACTTCTTAGTGTTTGAAATAATACCAGATACATATGTATAAGGTTGTTGGATTTTATCATCATCAATATTAACAACCTTAAGTCCTAATTTATATTGGTTTCTAATGGTTTTATCATTAGTGTAGATTTGTGTAATTAATCGCACAAATTGAGGAGAGAATTCAGCTGCTCCTTGTCTTGTAACAACCCCAGGTAAGGTGTTAATTTCTCATCGATCATTTTTCTTAACAAAGAAGTTGTTTGGATCATCTAAGCTCTTAGGAGCTTTTCCATCTTTTGTTCATAATGAAATTTGTCTAATAATACCATCATTATTAAAAGTTGGTACATCATATAATTTATCAACTTTTTTATTATCTATGATTTCGTACCCAAAAGTTTTAAAAGCTTCATCTAATAATTTAACTTCATTAAGTTCAGCTTTAGCAATCGCAATTGATGGTAAGAAGTTTTTAGCAAAAATCCAAGGGTTAAATTGTAATTTCTTATCTGAAACAGTAACATCAATATTTCCATCTAAAGATGATTTAGAAATAATCTTGCCATCAAAGAAATTAACATTGTTCATAATTTCAGGTTGGGTTGAAATTGATGGATAGTAAATATTAGCTAATAAATCACCATACTCTGGGTTTGCTGTTCCAAAGTTCTTAATGACACGCATTGCATTATTATATTGTAATGTTGAATAAGGTAATGAACTCTTAGTTGTTTTATCAATTACACTAAGATCATCTAAATAGATGTTATATTCACTATTTAGTAAATAAACTTCTTCAACTTTATAAGTATAGTTCGGTGTTAAACTATTGTAATCAATAATTAATGTAGAACTATCTTCTAAATGCCCATATAAATAAATCGTATTAACTCTTGGTTTGTTATTAACTATTCTTGTTTGTTTAATAACTGCTTTAAGTGGTCTGTTTTTAGTTAAATAATCAAAACTTATTAGTTGTTGATTATTTTTATTCTTATTAGCATACTTAGTATTATCTAAGATGCTAATACTATTATTAAACTCATTACTATTAGAATCATAAATAATTGTTTTATTACTATCATTTAAAGCTAAGCGTTTAATGAAATAAACAACAGCTTGATCTGCATTATTATAAATAATTGGTAAATTATTTAAATCAAAACTAACAAAACCAGAACTATCAACTTGTGAAGTTATTGTTTTTTCTTCGATTCCATTAAAGCCATAAACTAAATTAACTTGTTGATTAAAGTATTTAGGATCTTTTAAATTAAAGTAAACAATTAAATCTCTACTATATAAGTTATAAACAAATGAACCATTTTTATTGTTATTAAATACTTTAGTATGGATGTTTATTTGATCAGCTTTAAGAATAGTGTTTGAACTATTGTTGATTGAAACTATTTCTCAATCAAATTCACTTTTTGGAAGTGAAGATAAATCAAAATAAACAAGTTGATCATCAACAGATGCTTTAATTTGATGAATCTTATCTTTACTTTGATAAATAGCTACTAGTTGATCAAGATTAGCAAAATCTTGTTTATTAAAAACTAAATATTGTTTTTTGTTTTTAAATAAGAATTGCCCTTTATTTTTTAAATCAATGATCTTAAGATCATTAGCTATTTGATTCTTATTAATAATCTTAATTAATTGATTATTTTTTTGTTTTCAATAAATAGCACTAAATTCATAAATATCTTTATCTAATAAATTAGGATTAAAGTTGATATTACCATTTTGATCAATAATTGAATTTATTGAAACAAGTTCTTTTTTAGAATTTAAATATTGAATAATTACAGGTTCATTAGCTAATGATCTAAGTTTTAATTTAATATTAACATCATTAATGATTTTAGGGAATGGAGAGAATTCATTTCTTGCTCCTAGGTTTTTAAATTGACTAATGTAATAAAAACCACCTTGTTCAGTTGGTGAGTATAAATCCACAGCATATTTATACTCACGCAACTCATTAGTTATATTAGCTGATTTAGTAAAGGTGTCTTTGGTTGTAGCTATGATTGAAGCAATAATGGAGAATGAGGATGCAATGATTAATAAAATTAGCATCCGCATAAAGTTAGCAATCACATAAGTTGCTCGAAGTACAGAAATTGCTCCAAACTTAATAAAGATTGATTTAATAGCTAAAACAGCTTTATTAATCTTAAATCCAGCATCCCCACGCATTGTATTATATGGTGATTTAGCAAGCATTCTAAAGATGATTAAAAATGAGATTAATCCTAGTGTAATCGTCATCGCTATTGGAATTGCAAAGATCCAACCAACTGAAACATATTGTGCTGGAATTGGAACTAATCAGTATGAATAAAACAATCGCATCACAAGTGGTTGTAAGAAATATGATGCTGTATAACTAATTACTAAAACTAAAAGCGAAGGAATAGTATAAAAAGGCATAAAGGCTAATCAAATTCTTGTTCTTGATACCCCCTGAGCTTGTAATACCCCAAACATTGATTGGTTTTTGCTTACTAGATTTCTTAAACTAGAACTGATGAAATATATTCCTAAGATCAAAATTAGTGCTGTTAATGAAATTGCAATAATTAAAATGATCTTTCTTAAATCATCTAAGAAATAAGATCGTTTTTTATAAATTGGGAAAGGGTGATTTTGATCACTCTTTTTATAAATTGATCCTTGTTTGCTTGCATTAAGTTGTGATTTTAAACCATTAAAGATTTTAGCTTGTTTAGCAATATCTAATAAGTGAGCATTAGCTTTAATACTGTAGTATTCAACTAATGGCACATTTGGAGCAATTGCTCTTAGTTTATCAAACCCAGATGCCCCTAAATAAAGCACACTAGTTTTTTTAGGATCAATTAAAATATCATTAACATTTGATGCTGGGAATAAGAATTCAGAAGATTCAGCATTACCAATAATAAAGAAGATTTGCCCGTTAATATCAACTTTGTTATATTCAGGAACAACATATCTTAATCAACTTCGATAATCTTTAGCTTTTCTTACTAATTGATTATTTTCATCATAATAATCAATATAAGGAGCTGAACTATCACTATTAATATATGGTAGTTGAGCTGCTAATTTAAAATCTTCTAAGTTAGCTACTTTTTTGTATCCACTTTGTTTTGGATCACTATTTGCTGCTAAGTATGAATTACTTACAAAAGCTAAATCAGAACTTCGATTAATTACATTAATATTAAAAGGAACAAATAAGATATTATTCTCTTTTAATCTTGCTTCTATATAGAAACTGTATGAGTTACTTTGTTGTGATACAAAAGCATATGTATTAAAGAACCGACTAAGTTCTTTAGTAAATAATTTGTATTCATCTGGATTTGTAGCTGATCAATTAATAAATTCAGAAGCTGATGCAGTACTAAAATCACTATAACCTTTATTAAAGTTAATTGTTTTAAGGACATATTGATTAAATACAATTTGATCGACATTAATCTTAGAGTTTGGATCATAATCAGTATTAAAATCTGATTTATTAACTATATTAACTAATTCAATTCTTTTAGGTAGATCTTTATTATGAACTACATTAATAAAAGCTTGATCACCTGCTCCATATCCTTCAAAGTAATAATATTTCTTATTATTCTTATCATCATAATCTTTATAAACAGCAACAAGGGGTGTTTTGTTTTTATAGTTTGTTGTTAGTTTATATTGATAAACTCCATCTTTAAAGGGTAATAACAATCTATATAAATTAAGACTAAATATATAGTTATTAGCTAGATATTGTTCACTTAATAATCATTCAGCTTCATTAAATAAGACTTCAAAGAATTTATGAAGCTGATAGATTCCAACTGATGCTGGATTAAATAGTGAAGTATAATCATGACTATCAACTAAGTTTCCTTCAACTTGATTGTTAGTATTAGCTGCATAGGTTTTTCAGATTGTATTATAGTATTCATAATAATTTAAATAATATTCTTTAAACCGACTAATCTTAGTTGCATCATCATTATCAAAATAAAGACGTTTATATTTATTATTAGCATTTTGTGAATCAGCATACTTTTCATCTAAACTAACTGGTTGGTTGATTCATTTAGTTTTATCATCAACAACTTTAGATTGATAATAAGTTGGGTTAGTGATATTTGTAGCTATGAAGTTAGTATTTGTTTTAACATCAGTGTAATTAGCTGATTGGTGTTTTTTGTAATAAATATCATGTTGGTCTAAAATTGACAAGAACCCAACATCCTTAAGCTGATCAGCTAAAAATCTTAAATTTTTATTACGTTCAAGTTCGATTGTAGCATTTCGTTTAGCAGTTGAGATTTTACTGTACTCACTACTTTGTTTATCTAATAAGAATAGTTGGTTGTTGTAATTATCAATTTTGTTTAACAAATTGATTTGTTCTTGTTTACTGTAAGCTGATTGTTCTTTTGAATTATTAAAGAAAGCTCTTGTTTCATCTTTAATCTTTTTAATCATTAAAGTTTTAGCTTTATTGATTGAACTAATTACATCTTCAAGCTTAGTTGGATCATCAACAATTTTAGTTGGTAAATAAACTTTATTTCTAAATAGATCATTATATTTAGTAGTTAAGTTATCAATTTTTAGTTCTTTAGCTATTTGATCTGGATGATGTTTAGTTTGTAAATATGTAGCAAATAATGCATATTCATTAGTTAGTTTTGAAGTATCTACAAATAAGTCAAATTCATAATAATCAGCTAATGTTGTATTTGTACTAATATATTGAGTTAATTGTTTATAAACTGACTCATAAGAGTTTAAATACTTCTTATTATCATTTAGATTACTTGTTGAATCTTGAATCTTATTAGTTCTAAAGTTAACATTATTAATTAAGAATGGATTTCTTAAGTTTTCATTAAGACTAAAGTTTAAGTTATGTTTGCTAAAATCAAAGGTTTTAGCAAATGGTTGATTAGCTTGGACTATTCCCATATTAACACTATAAGTACTATATTCCTTATTAGCATTAGGGCTTAGATCATCACTATTAAAAAGAACCTTAGCATAACCTAGATCTTGAACACCAACGAATTCAACTTTATTGTTTTTGTTTTGATAAATAAAGTTTTCATAGTTTGTTGCACTTCAAGCTGCAGTTTGAATACCATCATTAAATCAGAAAACAGTTTCTAATTGTAAGTTATTGATCGCATTTCAATCAACATTTCCACTTAAATTAAGTGGGGTTTCATTAACTCCCATTGGTCAGTAATAAGGAGATTTAGGATTTGTTGGTTTAAGTTTGATGTAATTATTATTTCTAGCTAATCGAGCTTTGTTAAAAACATGTAATTTAACAATCTTTTTAGCTGGATTAGCTAGTTTGTTATAAACTATTTCTAGATCATTGAAAACAATGCTGTTGGCATCATTTTCAACAGCTACATAATCACTTGTTAAACTTACTTTTTTAATATCATTTTGAGCTTTATCTAAACGTTGGATTGTAATTGTTGCTGTTGTAATGACAAGGGTTGTAACTATCATTAAAATTGATAGTTGTGTGATCAAAGCTTTGTTTTTAAAGAAAAGCTTTAACATACTTTTCATTAAACAAAATAACTTTTTCATAAACCCTCCTTTCATTAACTAATCAACATTAAGCTAATAGTAATTATACTAAATTCGGTTTTATAATAAAAGGCAACACAAAAAGTGTTAGCTAATTTAAAGATTAATATTATTTAATAATTTGATTGATTTCTAGTTTAAATTGATCAAGATTATTTACATACTTAACAACAAAAGAACCAGATACATAATAATCAATTTGATTTAGAGTATTTTTGATTACATCAAAATTTACCCCACCATCTAATTCAATTTCAAAATTAATATTAGATGATTCTCTAAAAGCTATTAAATCATTTAGTTTAGTGTATGTATCAGCTAAAAAAGCTTGACCACATTTCCCAGGAACTACAGACATAAAAGTAACATAATCAACATCTTTTAGTAAGTGTTTATAATCATCTAAAACAAATGATGGATGAATCGCAATTCCAGCTTTAATGTTACTATCTTTAATCTTGTTTAATAAAGCTAAACAAGATTGACTATTAACTAATTCAAAAGGAAAACTAATCGCATATGGTTTATATTTAATTAATTGATCGATTCATTTAGTTGGATCATTAACCATTAAATGGACATTAACTAAACAGTTATTAGCTAGTAGATGATCAAGATATTCAAGTTTACTAAAAGCAACATTTTCTACATAAATTCCATCCATAATATCATAATGGAAATGGTTTAGTTGATGATCATTAAAGCTTTTGATTAAACTAGCTGTTTGAGTTTTATCAAATGCTAGAATTGAAGGAAGAATAGTGATTTGTTTGTTCATTTTTAATTCTTATTAAAAGTTATTAATGGAGCTACTTTTTGGATATTATTAGCAACTCGTTTATCAAAGATTACTGTTTTGTTTGTTTCTGGTAAACTAGCTAAAGCTTTAATGTTTAATGCTTGATCACTAATTGCTAGATCTAAAGCCATTTTAAAGAATTGGTTATTAGCTAATAAAGCTGGATTTAGTTGATTATTGTTGTTTTTAATTTTAAGTACATCATCTTGATTGATTTGAGTAATAGCTAAAGTTTGTTTGATATTACTATTAGCTTTAGTTATTGTAGCTGAAGCTTTTGGGTTTAGTTTGTTGTAAACATAACTAAACTCTAAACGACTAAACGCTTCATTTGGTAATGCATCAATTCCTGCATTCATAATCTCTTTTAGTTCATTTAAAGCTAAACTAGTTGTTGTAGCTTGATTAGTAGTTTGTGAACCACTAATTACTTTTCGTTCATTTTTAACTATTTGATCAAATTTAATATTAGCTGTTCCATCAAAATTAAGAGCAAACAATTCTTTAGCTAATTGCTTGTATTCGTTATAAGAAACAAAACTATTAACAAGAGCTTTTAGTTTAGCTTTTGAACCAAAACCATATAAAGCTCCAGCTCCTTTACTGTTTGGTTTATTAGTGTAAACTAATTTATCATATAAACTTACTTTATCAAAATCAGGTCCAACTTTAGTTTTTTGGTTTTCTTTAGTAATTAAACCTAAGAAGTTCATATATTGTTGTTTGTTTTGATCAACTGTAAAGTTTCAATAAGTAGCTGCATCATTTAAAGTAACATTTTTTAAGAAATCTTCTTTAAGTTTAATTTCATTATTTTGTACTTCATAAACATCATTTTTGTTTAAAGTGTAAACATTAAGTGGGTTACTAGTACTTAGCTGGTATTTCTTAAAACTTAAATCTTGTTTAGGATCATTACCAAATTGTGGATTAGCTAAACTGTTTTCAATACCTTTTCAAGCTAAGAAGATAACTTGGTTGTTAGCAGTTAGAAGCTTTAGGTATGAAATTAAATTATCATATGTAAATTGATTATTGTTGTGATTGATTAATCAAGCTAAAACAACTAAAGCTTCTAAGCTGTTGATGTATTTAGTGTAATCTTTTAATCTTAATTCTTGATTAGCATATGATCCATTAAGTAAATAAGATTCGTTTCAGTATTGAGTGATTTGATTAACTACATTATCAAGATTAGAACTATCTTTAAGTAAATCTGCAGATAAGTTAGCATTAATTAAAGGCAATTTAATTGAAGTATCAATTGCTTGATTAAATAATTTAGCAGCTTCATTATCAGCTTTTAGATGGAATGTATTTAAATCAAAGTAAGGAGTTAAAAACTTCTTGTAAATTGATGCTCTTAATAAGGCTTCAAATTGGTTAGAACTAATGAAGTTATTAAGGACTTGGTTTAGAATGTAGTTATCTAATGATACAACTTGGCTGTTTTCATAAACTTTAACTAATTGTTCAAAGTTAAGTGGATCAACATAACTATCAATTGCTGAATTAAATTCAGTATTTAGTTGTTGTAAAGTTTTGTTTGATGTTTTTGATACAAATGTTCTAAGTAATGAATAATAAGGGTTTTTATTCTCTTCTTTAGTTTGAGTAAGATTAATTGGAACATTAATTCCAGCATTATAGAATGCTTTTGGATCAACATTTAAATTAGTTGCTTTATTGTAATTAATTACTTTACCTTTAAGAGCTAGTTCATGTTCTTGAAGTGATTTTACTGAACTAATTTCATTATTAAGATTAATGATTTTAATTAATTGATCATTTAAGTTAATTGCTTCTTTTGAAGCTGAGAATAAATTGTTTTGATCGTTGTTATGTTTTGCTAAATAAGATGCAATGATTCGATCTTGATTAGCTTTAAAATAAGTTTCAAGTTCTGGTTTAATGTTATGACCTTTAGCTTTTGCACTTGGTGTTGGTTTATTAGTAGCATTGTATAATGCACCTTGGTATAAGAAATGATTCTTAAGTTCATTAACTAAACTACTAAAACCTTTAGCTGCAGCTTCTTTTAACGTTTTGAAATTATTTAAACCAATAATTTGAACACCTTTATCTGTTCTAGCTAATAAGATGTTTCTATCTTTAACATAAACTACTTGATTAACTGCAATAGTATCTTTTAAATACCCAGTAAATGCATCATTATCACCTAATTTAAGTGGGTAAAATAAATTAACATAACCAGATTGATTTTGTTCAGTAACTGTTTCACTAGATGAGACTGGTTTAGTTGTTGATGATGAATTTGTTTGAGAACCAGCAGGGGCAGCTGGTGCTGGTGCTGGTGATGATGGAGATGACGGACTAGCTTGACTAGTTGAACCACTTGGTGTAGATGGACTAGAAGGAGCAGCTGGAGTAGTTGGTGCAGTAGTTGCCTTTTCACTCTTCAATACAAAGTTTAGTAATGGATTTGTTTCATCAAGCTTATCGATCATTTTGAAATTAGTTTCAAGTGTATTAAACAACAACATATAAGCACCTAATTGAGCTAAATTAGTTGTTGGTAATACTTCACGAGCTTTAATTTGATCTAATAAAAGTGTTTGTTGATTAATAGCCACATTATTGTTTTCTTTAATATCAACATTAACAAAACCATTAGCATCTAAATGTTTGTTTTCATTAATTAATTTAACAACATTAACATAGTGTGATGTTGTATTTAATTTAGTAGCATCAGTTGATGCATCTAAAAAGAATGGATAAGCATTACTTGCTTGATTGTTAGTTGGAATATTTGTAAATAACTTCTTGTTATAAATTGATTGAGTAGCTAAACTATCATATTTAAATTCAAAATTAAATGTTGGTAAAGGTAATTTGTTAGCTATATAATCATCAACTAAGAAGTTAAAGAAATGAGCATACTTTTTAGTTAATGGATTAGATGTATCTAAAACAATCTTGTTTCTATCCCCTGCATTAGTGCTTTTAACAATTTCATTTTTTTGTAATAAAGCTTCTGCACTTAAATCAGTTGCTAAAACTAATTGATTGTTATTATTGATACTAATTAATTGATTAAAGTGTTCAAATAATTCAGTTGTAAATAGATTATAAGTATGGTTGTATGCATTGATTTGTTTTCAAGATGCTGCAGTTCCTCCGTTTGGATCAAATAATCCATCTTGAAGAACAGCATTTGCATCCTTACCGAATCGATTGTTAACATTAGTTTGGTGTCTTTTTAGTTCATTATCTAATTCTAGTTCACGATCAGTTACTTGTTTTGAAATTTTAGGATTTTGATTTGTTTTAGCTCAAAAATATATTGCTTGTTTAGCAATTGCTTTATTTAATTCATTAACTCCTAAATCAGAAGCTAAAGCCATTTTAAGAGCTTGTTTAGTAGTAATATCATTTGTTAAAAACATTCCATTGTTAACATTAACGATTTTACTAAAAGTGCTTGAATTAGTTTTAGTTGTATTATTACAAGCAACAGCAACTGCTACTAAACTAGAAGCAGCTAATGTGCTTAAACCTAATACTGAAAAAAGTTTCTTTAATTTCATATAACAAATCCTTATACTATTTTATATATTTTAAATCCTAAATCAATTTATTAACTAATTTTGTAATGTATCAATTTGATAATTATACTATAATTAAGAGTTATAAAATAGTAAATATTCTACATAAAATAGGAAGGTGCTAGGTCTTGGAAAAGCTAACAATTAAAAACTTAGATGTCCAAATAGAAGGAAAGTTAATTCTAAAAAATTTTAACTTAGAAATAAATACAAATGAAGTAGTAGCGATCATGGGTCCTAATGGACATGGTAAATCAACGCTTTTTAAAGCGATTATGAACCATTACTTAACAGAGGTTATAAATGGTGATATTTTAGTTGATGATCAATCAATTCTTGGTTTAGAAACTAATGAAATTGCTAATAAAGGAATTTATTTAGCAAACCAACATCCAATTGAAATTCATGGACTTGGAATGTTAGATTTTTTAAGAACGATTGTTGCTACTAAAAGAGAACAAAAAACTGTTAATGTTTTTGATTTATATCAAGAATTATCAGAACATATGAAAAGTTTAGCTTTAGATCCTGCCCTTTTAAAACGATCATTAAATGATGGATTCTCTGGGGGAGAGCGAAAAAAGAATGAAATCTTACAAATGTTAGCTCTTGATCCAGATTTTATTCTTTTAGATGAAATTGATTCAGGACTTGATATTGATGCACTAAATGCAATTGCTAATGTTTTATTAAAGATCAAAGACAAAAAAGCAATTGTATATGTTTCACACAACAACCGATTATTTAAAATCTTAAAACCAACTAAAGTAGTAATGATCATTAATGGACAAATTGCTCAAGTTGGTGGTTATGAATTAGCTGAAAAAATCCAAAACCAAGGTTATAAGTGAGTTGAACAAGAATTAGGAATTAAAGTAATTGAAGATAGTGAAACTGATTTTGAATTTAAAAAAGGATTAATGAGTTGTGGAGCAAACTTCAAAGAATAAACAATTAATTGTTCTAGAACACAATAAAGATTTAGAAATTGATATTAATCCTTTAGAAGATGAACTAGAACAAGAAATTTATATGATTGATTTATTTCCAGGGGATTCAGAAATCAATCTTAAAGTTAATTTAAAAGCAAATTCAAAATCACTGATTCATGTTTTAATCTTAAACTTTGATCAATACAAAAAGAAACTAACAACCCATTTAATGTTTGATCAACATTATGCTGAATGTGAGAATAATGTTCGAGTTATTGGTTTTAATGAATCAACAACAGCAATTCAATTAAATGGAACAATTGGTAAAAACACAAGAGGTAATGGGGTTTATCAAAACATCAATGCTAGTTTATTTGATGAAGCAAAAGTGATTGGTGAACCAAATTTAATCATTAATAGTAATGATGTAAAAGCAGGGCATTCACTTAAAGTTGGTAGTATTTCACAAGACATCTTATTTTATTTACAATCTCGTGGGATTTCACACTATGCATCAATTAGATTAATTCTAGAATCTTTCTTTAATGAAGTATTTGCTAATTTTGATGATCAAATAAAGGATAAGTATGCAGATATTATTAATAGTATCTTTGCTAAATTTTAAAGACAATGAAATCTTATAAACATTTATTTCCTTGATTTAAAAATAATCCTGATATTGTTTATTTAGATTCAGGAGCAACAACTCACAAACCACAAGTTGTGATTGATGCCATTAATCAATATTATTTATATGATTGTACAAATCCTCATAATAGTGATTCAACATTTGCATATAAATCACACCTTGTAGTAGAGAATGCACGAAAAAGCTTAGCTAAGTTAATTAATGCTAAATCAATCCAAGAAATAGTTTTTACATCAGGTGCAACTGAATCTTTAAATCTAATTGCTAATGGTTTAAAGAAATGATTAAAAAAAGATGATGAAATCATTCTAACTTATTCTGAACACGCTTCAAATCTACTTCCTTGATATAAACTAAGAGAAGAGATTGGAATCAAGATTGTTTTTGCTAATCAACTTAATCATTATCCTACTTTAGAAGATTTTAAAAATGCTTTATCAGCTAAAACTAAAATTGTTAGTTTTGCTTCTGGGGGTAATTTAGTTGGTAATATTTTAGATGAAGTAGCTATTACTAAAATAGTTAAAGAATATAATCAACAGATTTTAGTTTGTGTTGATGCAACACAATCAATTCAACACCGACCGATTGATGTAATCAAAACCAATTGTGATTTTGTAGTATGTTCAGCTCATAAGATTTTTGGACCAACAGGGATTGGTTTAGCTTATATTAAAGAATCATTAATTACTAAATTAGAACCCTTAAAATATGGGGGTGGAATGAACTTTAGTATTAATTTAGAAAAGTATGAATTATTTGATAATTTAATGCGTTTTGAAGGGGGAACACCCCATGTTGCTGGGATTTATGGTTTTAAAGCTTGTGTTGATTTCTTATTAGATATTGGCTATGAAGCAATAAGAAATCATGAACTAGAATTAGTTAAATATGCAACAGAACAACTAAAAACCATAGAAAACATAGAAATTTTTAATCAAGATGACTCTTCTACATCAATTGCATTTAGTTATAAAAATGTTTTTTGTCAAGACTTTGCTAACTATTTAGGAAATAAAAACATTATTGTAAGAAGTGGTTTATCATGTGCTAAGGTAATTAATCATATTATTGGTATTGAATGTGCAATCAGAGCTTCTTTTTATCTTTATAATGATAAGAGTGATGTTGATAAATTAGTTAAAGCAATTAAGGAATATAAACCAGGAGATGAATTAAATGGCATTATCTAAAGATCCATTAGTGTTACGTTCTATTATTATGGAACACTATGAACGACCTAAATATAAGCTTAATCAACAACAAATAGAACAATTAGCTAACCACTTAACTAAACATAATAAAACAGAATCTTGTATTGATGATATAACAATTCATTTAATATTAGAAAATGAAATGATTAAAGAAGTTTATTTTAGTGGCACAGGATGTGCTATAGCAACTTCATCAACTGATATTATTTGTAGTAGTGTACTTAATAGTTCGATTGATCAAGCTTTAAATATCATTGATAATTATTTAAAGATGGTAAGTGGAGATCAATATAGTGAAGATCATTTAAATGAATTAATTGCTTTTTATAATGTTAAAAACCAACCAAATCGAATCAAGTGTGCAACAATTGGGATCAAAACCTTAAAGGAGTGTTTAATTGATGGAAGATAATAAATTTAAAGCAACTGAATACGCTTATGGGTTTTCTGATGATGTTAAAGAACGATTTAGTACAGCCAAAGGGTTATCAGTTGATGTTATAAAAGCAATCTCTAACTATAAAAAAGAAGATCAATGACTTCTAGATAGCCGGCTTGAAGCTTATGAAGTATTTAAACAAAAGAAAAATCCAACATGAGGAGTTGATCTAAACTTCATTGATTTTGATCAATACTACTATTTCATCTCTGTCGTTGATGGGATTAAAAAATCATGAGATGATGTACCACAAAAGATTAAGGATACATTTAGTGCTCTTAATATTCCTGAAGCTGAAGCTAAGTTTTTAAATGGGGTGCATACACAATATGATTCAGATGTTGTTTATGGATCAATTATTAAAGAATTAGAAGACCAAGGGGTTATTTTTTGTGATCCTGAAACAGCTGCTAAAAAATATCCAGATTTATTTAAGAAGTATTTTGGGAAATTAGTACCAGCATCTGATAATAAATACGCAGCTCTTAATACCGCAGTTTGATCAGGAGGAACATTTATTTATGTTCCTAAGAATACACACATCAAAAAACCACTGCAATCATATTTTCGGATTAATTCTCAATCAATGGCACAGTTTGAACGAACATTAATTATTGTTGATGATAATTCATCCCTTCACTACATTGAAGGATGTACTGCACCTATTTATTCATCAGATAACTTACATGCTGCTGTGGTTGAAATCTTTGTTGGTAAAAATTCAACTTGCCGATATACAACCATTCAAAACTGAAGTGATAATGTTCTTAATCTAGTAACTAAACGAGCATATGTACAACAAAATGGAAATATGGCTTGAATCGATGGAAACATCGGTTCAAAAGTTAATATGAAATATCCTTGTTCAATTTTAGCTGAACCATATGCTTCAAGTGAATGTATTAGTATTGCAGTAGCTAAAAGTGGAGTAGTTCAAGATGCAGGAGCTAAAATGATTCATTTAGCGCCACATACTAAATCACAAATAGTTTCAAAAGCAGTTGGATATGGAACTGGAGATAGTAGATATCGGGGTTTAGTTAAAATAAGTAAAGAAGCACATAATAGTATTTCTAAAGTTGAATGTGATACATTATTATTAAATGAAACAGCACGAAGTGATACTTTCCCTTTAGAGTTAGTACTTAACTCATCTTCATCAATTTCACATGAAGCAACAATTACTAAAATTAATGCTGAACAATTATTTTATTTAACTTCAAAAGGAATAAGTGCAGAAGTAGCTGAAGAATTAATTGTCTTTGGTTTCTTAAAAGAGTTTACAGATGAACTACCAATGGAGTATGCTGCTGAACTTAATCGATTATTAAAGTTAGATATGACAGGATCAATAGGATAGAATATGAACAACAATAAAAGATTAGATAAAATCACACCACGATCAGTTGATTTTGCTCAATGGTATACAGATATTGTCTCTCATGCTAAATTAATGCAATATACAGATATTAAAGGATCAATGGTTTTTGCTCCTAATGCTTGAGCAATTTGAGAAAATATCCGTAATGAATTAGATAAAGCATTTTATAAGCTTAATGTAAGAAACTTAGCAATGCCAACATTAATTCCATATACAGAATTCTTAAAAGAAAAAGATCATATTGAAGGGTTTGCTCCAGAATTATTTACAGTAACACATATTGGTGATAAAAAACTTGAAAGTCCATATGTAATAAGACCAACAAGTGAAATTTTATTTTGTAACTACTTTAAAACAATAGTTAATAGTTATAATGATTTACCAATTAAAAATAACCAATGATGTTCTGTAATGAGAGCTGAAAAAACAACAAGACCATTTTTAAGAAACTCAGAATTCCATTGACAAGAATTACATGCTATTTTTTCTAACCAAAAAGAAGCAGAAGAGTTTACTGTTCAGATTTTAGATTTATATGAACACTTCTTTAAAGAGTTTTTATGTATTCCTGTTCTAAAAGGAGTTAAAACAAGCTGAGAACGATTTGCTGGAGCTGATTTAACTTATACAATTGAAGCAATTATGCAAGATGGTGTTGCTTTACAATCTGGAACTTCACACTACTTAGGGCAATTCTTTGCTAAAGCTTATGGGATTAAATACCAAAACAAAAACAATGAACTAGATTATGTGCATCAAATGTCTGCAGGAATTTCAACGCGTGCTCTTGGTGCTTTAATTATGGTTCATGCTGATGATATGGGCTTAGTTCTTCCCCCAGCTATTGCCCCAGTACAAATTTCAATCTGTACCTTATTTGCTAACAAAAACCCACACCTATTAGATTTAGCTAATGATTTATATAATCAATTATCTAATACTTATCGATGCAATCTAGATACTTCAGATAAAGGAGTTGGTTTTAAATTAGCTGAAAATGAAATCAATGGTACTCCAATTAGTATTATTGTTGCAGCTAATGAATATAACAACAACCAAGTAATGATTTATCGACGAGATCTTAAAACTAAAACAGTGTGTGATCTAGATCAATTAGATCAATATTTAAAAACAACGTTAGTTGATATTAAAAACAATATCTATCAATTAGCTAAAGATCGATTAGACCAACAATTAGTTAAAGTTAATTCATTAGAAGAATTACAACAAACAATAGCTAATAATAAAGTAGCTCTTGCTTTCTTTGATGGTTGCGAAGCTGATGATGAAAAGATCAAAGCTTTAACAAATGCTTCAACAAGATGTATTTATGATACAAAACAAGAAGGAGTTTGTATCATAACTAACAAAGTTACTAATAAATTAACTGTTTTTGCTAAAGCATATTAAATAATGAACAAATAACTCTTTAATATTAATGCTAAATTATTTATAATATAGTTGATAAATAGTTATTTAAAGTGAACAAGAATCATTAAATTATGAACAAAACTCACAAACATAATCAAACAGATCCAACAATTTACCATTTACACGATAATGGTTCAACAAAGTTAATTAAACAATTCTTACGCTGTAAAATTTGTGGTTTTAGTACAACAAGAATTATTAAACAACTAAATGAAGAATTAGCTAAATTTGATATTAAAAGCTCAGAGTGTTCTTCTAAACAAAATCAAGTAGAAGAAGTTAATACTTATTATGCAGAAAACAATTTTCTAACATCAACTGCAGCTGAACTTGAAGATCTAACTAAATTAGATCTAAAAGAAGGTAGTGATATTAATCAACAACAAGATTTAGAACAATTAGAAACTAATGAAGAACAAATTGATGAACAACATTTATGTTGTGCACCAAATATAGCACACCACCATCAATTAAATCAAGAATGTAATTATCCAATCTGTGGTGATTTATGTTATTTAGATGGTATTATTCAACAATATAAGAATGATTGTGGAGATAAATATTCTTGTCTAAATAATAAATATTATCCAAACCATTTATTATATTTTGTTCAAGCATCTAATCATATTGATCTGGATGAGTGTGAACATGTTCACGCTTTTAGAGAGTTAGTTTATAAACATGCTGTTTATATGAACACTAACTACCCTAACTATCCACACCAGATTCCAAATACTCACGCTCAAAAATGATATCCTATTTTAGATCATCTAGCACGTCTTTATGGATGTGCTTGTGAAAGTGAATTTGATACTTGTTGTTCAGTTGATGATCAACAAAAAGCTTGCGTGCATTGAAGTCAAAAAGATGATTTAAAAGAACAAACACAAAATAGTATTAAAGCTCTTAAAGAATTAATTAAAGAACATAAACAAGAACTAGAAGATCTTAAACCAAAACTTAAAAATGCTTATAAATCATACCCATCTTGATTTAGAACTGAAACTAAATAAGATTAGAAGATATTTATAAAAAGCTTTAGAGTTAATAAAAAGCCTGATGAAAATGTAAACATTAATTTACATTATTCGTTCGGGTTTTTTGTTTTTATACTTAAGTAGGAAGGATTAGTTTAGTATAGTGAATGTAGGGTTAATTGAATGGATTAGTTTTTAGTTTGATCAAATGATAAAAGAAGATCTCTATAGTATTCGTATTGTTTTTGACGAAGTTCTATTTCTTTAGGAAGACCTTCTGATAGGTTGTTGGTTAATGTATCAAATTGATCAAGAATTGAAGCAATATGGTTTTGAACTCTTAGGGGCGGTATTGAAATAGAAATATTTCATATTGTATCTTTACTTAAGGATGGTATTCCAGCACCATATTGAGCAGCCATTAGATAATCTTGTTTAAGTTTTAAAAAATGATATAAAAATCTATTATTTACAGATTGATTGGGTATTAAATAATAACAATGAGCATTAGCTCAAAATCTTTCGGTTATGAAATTTACATATCCTGCTGATGCTCCGCCTTGACTAATGATGATTGTATTCGCTTCTACATTATATTTGTTAGTTCTTCCTGAAAAAGTTTTACCACCATTATATGCTGGATACATTTCATCATCATTTAATTGTTTTTATTAAACTGTTCACCCTTTTTTATATCACAAAGATCAGCAATAATTTTATACTCAACTTCTACATCTTCTCCACAAAGTTCTAGTGTCTTCTTAATTAAGTATTCTTCACTAAGAAGAGAGTTTCTGTAGTAGTTATATTGTTTATTTCTTAGTAGTAATTCATTTTGTAATACGGCAACATGTTCTGTCAATTGATCAAGTATTTCTGCAATTTTTTCTTGTACTTCTAAAGACAGAACAGGGACAAGAATATTACTTATAACTTCTTTACTTAATGCAGGTATTCCTGCACTATACTGCACAGACATTAAATAATCTTCATTTAATTTTAATCAATGATATAGAAATTTATTATTAACTATTTCATAATCTAATAAATAAAAACAATGAGCATTAGCTCAAAATCTTTCAGTTATGAAATTAACAAAACCTGCTGATGCTCCGCCTTGACTAATGATGATTGTGTTAGCTTCTACATTATATTTGTTAGTTCTTCCTGAAAAAGTTTTACCACCATTTTATGCTGGGTACATTTCATCATTATTTAATAGATTTTTATTTAATTGTTGTCCCTTTTTTATTTCACAAACTTCCCCTAATCTCTTCCATTCCACCTTCTCATTCTTAATCAACTCTAATATATTTTCCATCTTTAAATCCCTTTTAAGAGTACACTAATAATCACAATATAATAATTATAAATGTTATAAGGTTTTAAATAGTTTACTTAATCTAAAAATTAACTTTACTTATAACTTATTAAGAAAACAAAAACCGCTTAGTGCGGTTTGTTGATTTAATTATACTAATGCTATTTATACAAAAGCGATTAGACTATTTTTGTTTTTGTGTTGTACTTTTAATTTGTTCAAAAGTTAATCTTAAAAGAGCAAGTGCTGCTCTTTTTTCTTCAGGGGTCTTAGCAGCATTGAACGCTTTGTTTAGATCATTTTCAAAATTCTTTATAATTGGTTCATAAACTTTTTCAAGTTCTTTATTACCATTAGCTGACGCTTTCATGAATGCTTTAAAATCACTAATAAGTTTATCTTTTTCTTTATCTTCTGCTGATTTAGCACAAGAAGCTGCAATTGCAACTACTCCAGCTCCAGCTGCTATTGCAGCTAAAGAAAAGAATAGTGCCTTTTTATTTAATTTTGTCATAGTTTTGTCCTTTATAAAAATATTTCACATAGAAGTTTTTTACATTTATTTATATCATTTTTATACTAGTTTATAAATAAAAAATAAAGCGGATTTTAATTAGATAATTTATTTTTTAATAAATTTAAAACCTAAAATTAAATAATAAGAAACAAAAAAATAACCCTTAGTTGCTTAGTTTATAAGCTAACTAAAAGTTAATTAATGATTAGTTTATTCTTTACATGAACCACTGAATTGCACAGTGTATAAAGCTTTTGTTCATGATGGTGGAGATGAGGGGAGTCGAACCCCTTTCCGCAACACTTAAACTATAGCGTCTACAAGTTTAGTTTTATTCAATTAGCTTATTATCAAGTAATAAAACAACCTATAATAATAAGCTATTAGTTATAAATATTTACTTAATTGTTAACCAATAAAAAACCAATTAAATAAAGCTATTATACGATGATCCTCAAATAGTCACTAATAGCGATAACTAAGTGAAGAGTAAACTATTAAAATCTAACTAAAAAGCGTAAGCGTATTGAGCTTGATTGTTAATAGCTGAAGCCATAAACACTGGGTTTAGAGATGCTTCATTAGTTTTTGTATTTTTAGCATTTATTATGCCTCGAAGCTATAAGGGGCAGACCCCACTTGCAACTATAACCGCCATGTCCCGTCGAAACCGTGACACCCCCATAAACTAAATTATAACAAAAAAGCTAAACTAAAAAATTAAAACCAATTAATAAACTAATTAAAAATAACCTTCCTAAAACAAGTAGAATTATTAATTGACTAAGGGTGGCAAATTATGAAAATTAAAAAATCAATTTTTAAAATAATACTAAGTAGTTTAGTAGCAACATCAGCTGTTACTTTATCAACTGCAGCTTCTGTTTCTTGTTTTAATTTAAAAGATGTTGTTTCAAAACAGAACTATAACATTAGTGTAGTTAATAACCAATTAAGCTTTAATAAAAACAAAGCTAAATTAGTATTAAACATTCAAAATGTTAATAATCAATATGTAGTAGTTCAATTAAAAGCTAATGATAATTCTTTATATTTATCAAACAAAGCAAGAGTAGTTAATAACCAAACTAATGCAATCTTTTCAAATTTAGATCAAAACAAACAATATTCATTAAATAAAGTTTTAGTATATGAAACTAAAAACTCTAAGCAAGCTAATGAAATTAATAACATAGTTGTTGAATTATCTAATACACCTAATTCAACAACAACAACAACAACAACAACAACAACAACAACAACAACTCAAGATCAACAATCAAACCATAACAATAACCAAGGTACAAATCAAAACAATAACAATAACAATAACAATAATACTAATCAAACAAATAACTCTAACCAAGCCGAAAGTACTAATAATTTAGTATCTAATGTTCCTACTACAACAGTTAACAAACAAGAGAACTATATAAGGTTTGCTCATTGAAATGTACTTAATCAAGGTGGAACTAATGATTTTAAATCAGAAGCCCTTGCTAAAATCATTTTAGCTAATAAGATCGATGTAATAGCACTAACTGAAATCAATGCTAAAAAAAGAAGTGATAAAACTAAAGAAAAAATAGAAAAACCAGTAGCTGATATTGTTAAGTTAATGAATCAATATGAATTAGATGAAAACAAAAACAAATGAAGCTTTAGATTAAGTGAAGATTTAAGTTCAGCTGGTAATGAAACCCAAGCTGAACGAGTAGCTTTTATTTATGATACTACTAAACTAAAACCAACTAATGATGGTATTTATTACAAAAACGATGTTAATGCTGATATTTTATTTGATCAACATTTTAAAAATAAAGCTACTAATAATCAAAAGATTGCTTATGCAAGACCACCTTTTGGTTTAACATTTGCTACTTTAGATGATAAGTTTGACTTTAGTATGGTAGCATCACATCTTGATAGTCCTGGTCAACCAAAAGAAGTATATAAACAAGAAGAAAAACAAGACTTTGAATACAAACAAGATCCTATTAAAACTGAACAAGGAACTAGAGAATTAAATGAAGCTTACCAAGTAGCTGAAGTAATGAAGTTTGTTGATGAAAAAGATGGAGCTAATAATGATCTATTCTTTTTAGGTGATACTAATATTAAACTTAATAATGAAAAAGCTATTTTTGCTAAATTAATTAATGATGGATATACTTCTTTACTTGCTGAAAGTAGAGAAAATAGAACATCTCTTGGAAAAAATTATAATAGATGATCTCAACCATATGATAAGATGTTTGCTAAAACCGATTCTAAAGTAATTAATGCTTCTAAATTTAATTTATGATCTGTTTTATTTGATCAATCAATTATTAATGAACAATGAATAAGAGCAGCTCTTAATCATTATTATAAAAAAGGTAATAAACAATTAACTAATAATCAAATAGAACAAATTATTAAAAGTTGATCACCAACTAATGAAGCTAATCATGAATATTATGCTAAAGTAATGAACTGGATTTCAGATCATACTTTAACATTTGCTGATTTAGAAATAGATGTTAATGATAAAGCTAAAGAAACAGAAAAAAATAGTTAAATGAATGAATAACACAATTATAGGAACTATAGTTGTGTTTTTGTTTAACGTTAAAGTAAATTGGTTATATAAATTGGTTTGGGGTTTTAAGAGCACACCAAGGTTTACTTTATATTTTTACTAAATTATCCTATAACTAAACAAACATATTATAAAATACCTATTACTGGTACATTAAGGCAGAAAGTGCCTTTTTTTTTTTTTTTGCAACGAAAATAAAAATTATAGAATTGGTTCATATTTCAAATAAATCCAAGCTTTGATAAAAGGAATTTTAGACATAATTTACTATCAAAGGATTTATAAATATGAGTAAATTCAAAAACAAAAAAGCACTAGCTTTATCAGTTGGTGCTATTATGGCAGGGGTTAGTGTTATAGGGGTAGTTGCAGCTTGTGCACCAACGAAAGCGAAACCAGCTAAACCTACTGAAAAGAAAGTAGAACAGCCACAAAATGGTGGAACCGATTCTTCAAAACAAGGTAGTGGAAGCACAACAAATGATACTAAACAAGGCTCAGAAACTGGTGGAACTACAAATTCATCAGGTGGTTCAGATAATACTACCAAAGGGACAACTCAACCATCAACTCCACAAAATCCTCAGGTAACTAATCCAGGTGCAGGATCTAATAAAGATAAAGGAAGTACAACTGAAAGTACTAAACCTGAAAATCCTGACAATCAAGGCAAACAAAATTCTAATGGTGGATCAACTTCTAAAAACGATAAAGAAGCTATGCAAGGTGATAATCCAGGTGCTGGAAATGGTACAGAAGCAGGTAAGCAAGGCAATCCTGGTGCTAACGCAGAAACTGGAAAAGAAGGAAAAACTGATGCAGAAACTAATGGTTCACAAAACGGCGAATCAACTGACAATGCTAAAAATAAAGAATTAGATGCTAAGAAAAAAGATGTTAAGGACAAAATTGCTAAACTAGCTTCTTTATCCGCTGATGAAATTCAGAAATTCAAAGATGAAGTTGATGCTATTGATGATCCTAAAGATATTGCTAAAGTTGATGATGTATTAAAAGCAGCTGAACAAAAAGCTGCTGATAAAAAAGCTGCTGATAAAAAAGCTTTAGAAGATCTAGAAACTAAGAAAAATGAAACTAAGGATGAAATTGGTAAGTTAATCTCACTTTCATCTGAAGACATTCAAAAATTCAAAGATGAAGTTGATGCTATCAAAAATCCTAATGAGATCACTAAAGTTGATGAAGTATTAACTAGAGCTAAAGAAGAAGCCTTAAAACAGTTAAAAGTTAAGAAAGATGATGCTAAACAAGAGATTGGTAAACTAGAACACCTATCTGCTGAACAAATCAAAGAATACAACAGTAAAGTTGACGCCGTAGCTGATCCTAAGGAAGCTAACAAAGTTGACGAAGCATTAAATGCTGCCAAAGAAAAAAATAGAGAAATTCAATTAAGCAAGTTCAAGGTAAAACATTTACAATTTGAAAACACTACTACACAACACCAAGGAAAAGAAATAAAAGTAAAACAATTACACTTATATATCACTGGTGAAGATAAATTCATTAAAGAAATAGCTAATGTGCCAACAGCTACAATTACGCTAAAAAGCTCTACTGAACCTAAAACTAACCTTGTATTTAAATTTACAACGCCTGGTGTTTATTTTGATACTAAAGATGAAATCGAAGTCATCAAACCATTTGCACTTACTGATGAAAAGCAATACACTATCGATACTATAGAAATATTTGATGGTAAGAAAACTTGACTTGCTAATCTAGAAGGTAAGAAATTAACATTCGTACCTAAAACTTATAACAATTCATTATACAAATTCTCTTAATAAGCCGTTATTACAAACTTATTAATCACAATATAAAAACCAAAAATACCCCTTTTACTAACCAATGTAAACAGGGTATTTTTCTATTTAACCTTATACTAATCTCAACAAACTAACATAAGTTGATATTATTATCTAGATAATATAGATATATCTAATCTAGGTTAATAATTTTAATTAATCTAATTTATTTAGTTTTATAATTATTTCTTAATGTATATGAACATAATGGTTATTTAATTATGAAAAAGAGAACAAAGATTAAGTTATTACTATTTCCTACTCTTATTACTTTACCCTTAATAATAGCTTCTTGTACTAATAATCAAAAGAAGAATGATCCTACTATTAATGAATTAAGTCAACAAGTTAGAATATTAATTCCTAATTTAAATCAATTAGAAATTAATAAGGTTACTATAAAAGATATTAAATTAGAATTTGATCAACAACAAGTTAAAGCAAGTGTTCAATCATTAACTAAAGTTGATGATAATACTTTATTAGTTAAAGTTAAAATAACTAGCATCAAAGATGCTACTGATTTTATTTTCAAACAACAATCTTTTAGTGGATTTAAAAAGAGTAGTAATCAAGTTGAAAATGATAGATCAAAGAAAAGTGAAGATCTTAAGAGTAATGATTCATCAAATAAAACTAAAGATGGATCAAATAATCAAATAAATGATTCATCAACTTCAAATGGATCTAAGAATAACAATGTATCTAAAGATAGTTCTAAAAATAAAGAAGTAACACCAAAGCAACAAAATGAATTAGATAACCAAAAACAAAAACCTGATGAAACTAATAAAAATCCATTAGTTCAAAGTAATCCTAAACCAGATAATAGTACTAATCAAGCACATAAAACAAATCAGAATCAACCATCAAACCCAGATAAAAATACACAACCTGATCAACCAATTATTAATCCAATAACTACAGGTGGTGATCAGCATAGTCTGACTTATGATTTTTTAAAATCAAACAACACTCATCAAATTATTCAACAAACAAATTCATACAAACAAGCTGTTGCAAAAATGAACCAATTCTTATATCATGGTTCAAATAATCAACCGATTAATTTTCGTCAAGGATATGATCCAAATTTAATTAAACAGTTCCAAGAAAATACTAGAGACATTGGTATGTTTGGTCATTTTGGTAAAAATGATGAAGAAAAGATTGCTTTTTATAATGATAGTCTTTCATATGATGGAATGATGAAACAAAAGTATTTAGCTAACTTTGCTGAAAATGAAAAGATTGGTGCTACTACACATTCTGTTGATTTTAATGATATAGTTTCTAAAAATCCATTTGGTTATTTACCATCAAATTTAAGTCAACTGTTTTTCTATATGGATTTAAAATCAGCTTCAGGTTTATTAAAGCTTCAAGATATATCATCATTAAGAGCTAACTTTAATGATAAAGAAGGAACTTTTGATTTATTGGTTAGCACATCTGATAAAAGTAGATATCTTTTATCAATTGATACAACTAATACAGATACTCTTAAAAAAGATGCTGATTTTTATAAGTATATCTATGATCATAGTTTTATGATTAAGATTGGGAGAATTGGTTATGAATATAATGATTTCTTTCCACATTTAAGCAAACTTAAAGCTGATCATGAACACGGTACAATGTGAGTAATGGATCGTGTTATTAATAAAGAAGCTGAAAAAGAAGGATATTACGAATTGTTAGTAGCAACTAATATTCACGTTTTTGGTTTTAGAAAACAATTTGATAAATCACTTTATTTTGATGTGAACAAAGAAACAGAAAAATCAAAACAATGAAACGGTGGTTTTTATGATTCATCAAGATCACCTATAGTCAATGGTGTATTACAAGTAAGTCAAGATGCAAAAAGACTTGTGCATTTTGAAGCTACTAGAGGCGAAACAAACCTACCAATGCCAAATCGAGATATTAAAACTGATGATAGGGGCAATTTCTTTAGAGTTTTTAGTGCATATAATCAATATTTAGATGGGGTTTATTATACTCCAAGATATGAAGTTTCAGGAATCATGGGTAAGAATGTTACTGTTGGTGAAAAATATTTTGATAAATATGATACTGTAACAAGATATGGAAGTACTAAAAATGCTGGAGCAGACTTTGTACTTTTAAGACTTAAAATACGAAAAGAACATCTAGGGCAAATATTACCAGCACTTGCTGAAGTAGTAGGAACTGAAAAGGAAAAAGATTGACATATTGGTGTTGGAAAAGATGAGAAATTTAGTCCAATAAAAACTCAATTTTATGGTGGTTATCCAGTTCATGTGGACGAATACTTCCAACCAAAATGAGATCAAGGATCTCGTTCTTTCAGTTTTAAATATAACAAATCAACTGGTGGTGTTGTTAATGCTATGAACCGGTTTGTTGATGAAAATAACTACCAATCATTATGAACAAAATACAAAGCTGAAGAAAATAAGGATTGAAACTCTCATAAAGAAAAATGAAAAAACTATGAAAAGCCATTTATAGAAAACGAACATGGTATGCCGAAGAATGTTTTAGTTCAACATTCACACCTTTATACATATGCTCCATATGATAAAAGACAAAATCTATTAGGTCCTGGTTCATCAGGTTCAGTAGCTATTGATTCTCACTTCAATTTAATAGGTATTAACTATTTACTTTCTAAAGATGTAAATGCTTATGCTAATGCAATCGCTCTAATGGAAGGTTTTGGAGATTACAAAAACAACTTTGATGGTAATCTAAGAACTGATATTAGAAATAAACTAATGAAAGATAAAGTTTATACAGTCAAAATTAACCCAGAAAACAAACAATCATAAACCACCTAAACTAATAACCAATCAAAAGGTTATTAGTTTTTTTGTTTCTAGTTAGACAAACAATGAAAAAACACCGCATTTGCGGTGTTGTATTAACTCATAGGAACTGTTTATTTATGATACTTATTTTTGTTTTATGGTGTAGGAAAAGAGTAGAAGCTTTTTTAATATTTTTTAAATTTAACTAATTATCTTTTATTAATTAGTTAATACCAATAGATTGAATTAAGAGAAAACTATTAGAAGGACAAACTAAAGAGTTTTAATAAAATAACTCAAGGAGATAGAGAAAAGGAAATAGTAGTATCTATGGTGATAGTAAAAGCCCTATGATGATTAATGTTATATAGTAGTTATATTAGCCGATATATAACGAAAAAATTATAACAAAAATATAATTTGCAATTTGGTATACATACCTTTAAATTAAAGGTTTTAAAAATGGTATTTTATTCTTTGTAATTGATGATATTTGTGCTAGTAAAATAATCTATTTTGTTGATTATGGATTAGTCAATAAGAGTAGTTTTAAAGAATAAGGGATAATAAAAACCTAGTATTAACTAGGTTGTTTATTAGTATTATGTGATATCTAAAGCGTCGCCTTCAGATTGTAATTCAACATTAAAACCATAAGATTTAAGTTTATCAGCTAATGTTTTTAATTTTGGATCTACATAGATCTTAGTAGCAGTTTTAGCAGTAAAGCTTTCTCTACCATAATCACGTAATACCTTTAGATTATCAATTCCATTAGCGTTGATATCTTTACCAGACTTAGATGTAACTCTAATACTTGTAGTTTGTGTACCGTTTGAGAATGTAATTTTAGTTGGTGGATACATTGAACCAGGAATATCTAAAACATGATTGAATTGTGCTTCGTTTAAGTCTTCAACATCAATTGCAAATGCAGCTTTATCATTGAATAGTTTTAAACGTTTAAGTTTGCGTAATCCATTTTGCTTTTTAACATCTTCAAAGAATAGACCACGAAGTGAAGTAAGTTTTGTACGACTCAAATCAAGACCAATTGGGTAACTGTTTCCTTTTTCATTATGATCAGGTCGATTACCTTGTCCCATTGCACCTTGGAAGAATGGTTCATTGTTTCTTACAGTATAAACCATCTGTAATCCTCAGTTGATTCTCTCCATTTTATCTTCCCATTTAGTTTTATTTTCGTATATATCACTTTGATCAAATGCAATTGCATCAAATACAATCCGACTATACTTTTTAACATCTCTTGCAAAGTCTTTTGAAACATTGTAATCATTAGTGTTGATTCAAGTAGTTTTACGAACTGAATAAGGGTTAAATGATCAATCTTCAAGTAATGGATTTATTGAAGTATATAAAGAAAGTTCAGCGATTTCTTTATTTTCAAGAGCTAGCATAGCAGAAGTGTTAGTCGTTTCAAAGAATAGTTCTAACATTTGTATTTTGTTAGGTAGTTCACTTAATATATCTTTGAAACGTTGGTTTGAATCTGTAGAACCCATATTTTTAAAACGATAACCTGTAATTTGAACATTATCTTTTTTTAGATCTCTTAAAAGTTTAACAGATTTTTGATATCCTGATTTATTAGCAAAATTAATTTCTAATACAATACCTTCATTTCTATATTTATCTGATTTTTCTTCACGCTCATACTTTCAAAAAGTAACTCCATCCCTTTCATCTGCACCATATTTACTATATTGGGTAGTAACGTAAGATTTTTTTCAACCATAATAATCACCAGTTCCAACAGAACTTGGCGGACGATTAAAAGGAGTTTTATGTCCAAAAGTACGGTATTGTTCGTTATCACGTTCAAGACGAGAAGTTACTTTATTATGCCCTGGTAATGGACTATATGTATTTGATGATAGACGACCATTTTCATCAACATATAAGTTTCTAGGATCAATAATAAACCCTTCTTTAATATTTTTTTCAGCTTCAGGAGTTAGTACTGTAAATTTAGACATATCAAGATATTGAAGAAGTCTTAAATATTTTGGTGCTCCAGATAATTTTTTAATTTCAGGATATTTTGCTTTTCCTTCATCTGTTAAAAAATCAAGAACTTTATCGCCATTATCAAATAATGGTTTTCATCGCTCAAAAACTCGCTTTCAATGATCAGGGTTATTATTAGCAAAAGCTTCTAAATTATCATCACTTAATTCTTTTACACTATCACTTAAACTTTTTGGAAAATGATATGTACTCAATCCTTTTTTAACATTTTCAACATTAGCTTTTCTAACAGCTTCAGTGAATTCTAAGCCTAAAACTTCAGGAACTATAACTGCTTTATATCAATCTGCACCCTTTGGGTTTGTAATCCCTGCTTTTTCTCATGATTTAAAATATACACGTTTTGGTTGTTGCTGTTGTCTATATTTTACTTTTAAACCTTCAAGTTCAGGAATTGCTTCAGACTCTTTTTCTTCAACTGGTGGTAGTTGAAGTGGTTCAACAGGTTCTTCGGCAACATTTGGTTTTAAAGTTTCATCTTTTTGCGGCTCAGGTTCAGGAGCTGGAGCAGGTGCAGGCTCTGGGGCTGGTTGAGGCACTGGTTCAGGAGCAGGGGCTGGTTCTGATTCTTTTAGTTCTTCTTTTGGTTTTTCTGGTTTAGGTTGTTCTTTTGGATCTTGAATCACTTCAGGAGCTTTGATTTCAGGAACTTTTTGATCTTCTTTTTCAGTATTATCTGGTTTTGGAGATTGCTTATTATCTTCGATTTTTTCAACTTGTTCAGTTTTATAAATGACTCCACGAACAGAATCTTTAATATCTAACCCATTACCACCAAATGTGATACCTAAAGCAATTGCTGTAGCTGCAATTGCTGAACTGACTGCAATTCCGATTGCAAGTTTATGTACTAGTTTCATAAAGATCCTTTAGTTGAATTATATTTAGTATTATATACTAAAATATTTCATTTTATATATTAATAAATGATCTAAATATTATTAATTAGGTGTAATATTTTAGCAAAGATTTTTATATTGTCAATAAATTTAATAGCTTTTAAATTGATTTTTAAAAATAGGGTTTAATAATTAAAATATTTAACAATATGATAATTAAAAACCTATTATAGAATGATTAAATTAATTAATAAAATTAGTTATTTTACTGATTTTAGATTGTTTTAGCTGCTTTAATTTGTAGTTCAGTAATTAGTAATTGAAAACTTTTAAAATACTTAGAAGGAACTACTAAAAAAGCTTGATTTGGTTCAAAAGCTAGTTTTAGATCAAAAGTAATTTTGATCTGATTATTAACTGAATCTAAAACCACTTTAGTTGGTTTAAAACTAGCTCTTGTTTTTAGTTGTGGACTTGTTTGTTGAAAATCAAAACTAGTGTTTGCTAATTCTTTTTCAGAGAGCTTTTGATCTGATTTAAAAACAATTTCAACTAGTTGTTGATCTTTAGTTTTATAGAGTTGATATGTAACTGGATCAATTGAACGTTGTGAACAAGCAACTGCACTAACTACGATTCCAAGCGAAACTAAACTAGTTGATGTAATTAATAACATTTTTTTAATTTGATTCTTTTTAAGCATATTAACTCCTATTTATTAATTACAACACCCTTTATTGTTGTCATTGATAAGATAGCATCAACTATTCCTTGGATTCCAAAACCTGAGTCTTTAACTCCAAAGAAAGGAAGAATATCAGGACCCCTTGAACTTGAACGGTTGATATTAATTGTACCAGATTCAATTTGTAATGCTAATTGTTCAATATTATCTAAATTAGATGTGAAAACACTAGCTTGAAGTCCATATTCAGATCGATTAATTAATTCTAATGCTTGATCTAAATGATCATATACAATAATTGGAAGAATTGGGCCAAATGGTTCTTCTCAAGCAATTCGCATCTGTTCATTTACTTGATCAACAACCATTGGATAAAGTAGATTATGGCTGTGATCTACTTTTAGTTCTTGACATCAAACTGCCCCTTTACTTTTAGCATCTTCTAATAAATCAATATTATATTTAACAGTATTGTTATTAATTAAAGGAACAATAGTTGGATTATCTTTTGGTAAACCAACAGTTAGTTGATTTACTTTTTGATTAATTAAAGTTAGTAGTTGATCATGGTTTTTAGATGATACAAAGACTCGTTTAATTGCTGTACAACGTTGACCACTATAACTAAACGCCCCTTTAACAATTTCATTAGCTGCTAATTCTAAATCAGCATCATCTAATACAAGAGCAGGATCTTTTCCCCCTAATTCAAGCACTAAAGAGATTTTAGATGTGATCTGAGCCATTCTATTTCCTACTTTAGGTCCACCTGTAAAACTTAATGCTTTCACATATTGATTAGTTACTAATAAATCACCATATTTACGAGCATCTGTTGTTAAACAATTAATTACTCCAGGTGCATATCCAGCTTGATGTGCTAGTTCAGCTAATTTAATACCAATCATTGCTCCTTGTGTTGATGGTTTATAAACAACACTATTTCCAGCTACAAGAGCAGGAGCAAGTTTTGAAATTAATAAGTTAATTGGATAATTAAAAGGAGAAATAGCTAAAACTACACCAACTGGTAAACGATAATAAGTTGCTACTTTATTTTTAACTCCATGAATTGATTGATCAAACACAGTTGGATTTTTAATTAGTTTTAAGTATTCAACATTAGTTGCACGCATATATTCAACACTTCGTTCAACTTCTACTAAACTATCTTTATATCCCTTAGCAACTTCATTCATAATAATTGTTGCTAACTCTTCTTTATTAGATTCAATTAAGCTAGCAAACTTTTCTAATAAAGCAACTCTATCTTCTATTGAACTATCTTTATATTTTAAATAAGCATTATGTGCTTGTTTAAAAATATCATTGATTTGTGCTTCATCATCAATATTAGGAACTAGTGCTAATAGTTCATTGTTAGCTGGGTTGTACACTTCTAAACTATTTTTAGTATTAATGAATTGTCCATTAATTAATGTTTTGATTTGGTTCATATTTTATCTCCTTCTATTGAATTATAATAAATAGATCTTCTGCTTCTTAGATTGATTAATTGTATCATCATCTCAAACAGATACTTGGACTTGACCAATGTGTTCACATTGTAACAAGAACATACATAAACGACTTTGACCAATTCCTCCCCCAATAGTTGATGGTAGTTGATCATTTAACATTAAATCATAATATAAATCAGAATGGGTATTAGGATCAATGTTAGCAAACTTAGTTTGCTTAATAAAACTTTCTTTATTAACTCTAATTCCCATTGATGAGAGTTCAAGAGCAAAATCATTAATTGGATGATATACGACAAGATCTCCATTTAATAATCAATCATCATATTCTGGTGATCTGCTTGATTGGATTAAATTTGATTTAAGTGGATATCCAACTTGATATATAAAAATTGCTTTATGGATTTTAGCAAATTCATATTCTCTTTGATCTGGATCTAGATGTGGATATAGATCTTCTAGTTCTTGTGAACTTATAAACACAATATCTTCATTTAATAGATCATAATCTAGATTAAATTGTAACTTAATAGCTAAATAGGTTGATTTAAGAGCTTGGTAGATCTTTTTAACAATTGAAAACAAAAAAGCTAGATTACGATCTGTATCATTAATTAATAGTTCTCAATCCCATTGGTCTACATAGATTGAATGCTTACTATCAACATCATCATGTGCACGAATGGCATTCATATCAGTATAAAGTCCTTCATAAGTTTCAAACTCATACTTAACTAAAGCTAAACGTTTTCATTTAGCTAATGATTGGACAATTTCAAGTGTTTTATTTAGTTTAGGGACATAAAAACTAACAGGTGCTTGTTTATGATCTAATTGATCATTAATTCCTAGTTGTTGATCAACAAACAAAGGAGCACTAACTCGATATAAATTAAGTTCATGAGCTAAGTTAGCTTGGAAATGGTTTTTAATAGCAACAATCGCTTTTTGGGTTTGATTAATACTTAGTTGTTTTTTCATCTTCTTGATTCTTTTTTCTTTTTAGATATTGTTTGTAATATAAACTAAAGTAGATAATTCCAGATATTAAACTAATTAATGTAGCTAAATATAAACTAGCATTAATTCCATAAGTATATGTAATTCTAATGTTTGATGTATGTAATGGATCATAACAAAAAAGTAAAGAGATGATACTTGCAAACAAAATTACGGTTTTGATTTTACCTAATCAATTAGCTGGAATAATTTGTTTATGAGCACTTGCATACATTCTTAATCCATCAACAAAAATATCTCTAAAAATATTTAAAACTACTAAGTAAACAAAAGTAGTTTGATCAACAGCTAAACAAACTAATACCCCATTTACTAATAATTTATCAGCTATTGGATCAAAGATTTTACCAAAAGCTGAAACAACTTGATATTTTCGTGCAATATAACCATCTAAAAAGTCTGAGAATGCAGCAACTATGAATAAAATACCAGCTCACATTCGAAAATGTGTAATCCCTATATACATTTGGTTAATGAAAATATTTTGGTTATTTTTAACACTAAAAAAATAAGCATATCCTGGAAAGTTGCCAGGGATTGCAACATATAAATTAACTAAAAGTAAAATAACTACTAAAAAAGCTAAAATGATGCGAAATGATGTAATGATGTTAGGAACATATTTTCATTTCTTTTGGATCTTAGGATCAATTAGTTTTTTAATTGTTTTGTTTTCATTAGTTTGAATTGATAAAGACATAATAATTAGAATTCGATTTGCCCATGGCTTCTTGGGAATGGAATTGTATCTTTAATGTTATTAACCCCTGTTACATACATTACTAAACGTTCAAATCCAAGTCCATAACCTGAAGACATATAATAACCATAACGACGTAAGTCTAAATATCATTGTAGATTACTTAATGGTAAATGTAATTCATTGATTCGGTTTAATAATTTATCATAACAAGCTTCACGTTGTGAACCACCAACTAATTCACCAATACCTGGAACTAATAAATCAGTTGAAGCAACTGTTTGTTGATCATCATTAAGTTTCATATAAAAAGCTTTAATGTCTTTAGGGTAGTTTTGTAAGAACACAGGGCTTTTGTAATGGTTTTCACATAAATATCGTTCATGTTCACTTGCTAAATCCATTCCAAAAGCAATTGTATTGTTTTCAAATTCATAGCCATTTTTTACAGCTTCTTCTAAAATAGAGATCGCTTGTCTGTATTCAACTCGTTTAAAATCAGAATTAACTACACTTTCTAGTTTTTGGATTAAATTAGCATCATATTTAGAAGCTAAGAAATCAAGTTCAACTTTATTAATAGTTAAAGTTTTATTGATTACATATTTAATCATATCTTCAATGTGATCTTGCATTTGTGATAGGTTTGTAAATGCCATTTCTGGTTCCATCATTCAGAATTCTGCTAAATGACGATTTGTATGACTTTTTTCAGCTCTAAAAGTTGGACCAAAAGTATAAACATTACCAAAAGCTTGAGCATATGCTTCAGCTTGTAGTTGTCCAGTTACGGTTAAATGGGTTGGTTTAGAGAAGAAGTGTTCATTATCAATTTTTTCTAAACTAAATGTTTCTCCAGCCCCTTCAGCATCATTCCCTGTAAAAAGCGGAGCTGCTACTCATAAGAAATCATGGTTCATCATATATTCATGAATGGCTTGAGCTAAAGTTGAACGAACTTTCATAATACTGTGAAATAAATTAGTTCGAACTCTTAAGTGAGCATTAGTTCTTAATACTTCAAGACTTAAGTCATTATTAGCAATTAAGAAGTCTTCATCACTTGCTTTAAGAATAGTAATTTGATTAGCTACTAATTCAAATGCTTGTTTAGCATTTGGTGTACTTTTTAAAATACCTTTAACTTCAAGTGCTGTTCACATACGCGCACTTGCTACTTCATTATAATTACTAATTAAATCCTGCTTATAAACAACTTGTAAATTATTAAAACAACTTCCATCATTAAGTACTAAAAAACCTAGTTTTTTAGAATCACGATTTGATTTAACTCATGCTTTAATAGTTAATTCTTGTTCATAAAGTGATGAACATTGACTATAAATATCTTTGATTTTAATTTGCATAAATACCTACTCTTCTTAAATTTAAAACTAAAAGCAAAACACAGTTTAATGTTTTGCTTTTGTTATTAGGTTCAATTTTATTTCTTAGCTTTAAGTTCTTTTTCAAGACGTTTTTGTTCTCGAATTCGTTCACGTTCAGCTTGCATTTGCTCGAACTTCTTTTCAGCTTCATCCTTGTTTGCTTGTGTTTGTTTTACAAGGTTAAACATTTTTCAACCAGCTTCACTCATTCCTTCATTACGAAGTTTACGATAACGAACATATTTACCTTCAGATTTCTTTCTAACTGGAGCTGGTGGTTCTTGAACAACAATAATTGGATCTTGTTGTTTTTCAACTTCAACCACTTTTTCAACTTCAACAATCTTTTCTTGATAAACTGGTTTCTCTACTTCAACACGTTTTTCAACCTCTACTACTTTTTCAACATAAACAGGTTTTTCTACTTCTACAAGTTTTTCAACTTCAACCACTTTTTCTACATAAACTGGTTTTTCAACTTCTACTATCTTCTCAACTTCTACAATCTTTTCAATTACTTGAGGTTTGTCTGAAGTATTAACTTCTAAATCTAAAACTACATTTGGTTTTAAGATTTCTTGTTCGATGTAGTTGTATTCCTTGACATTGTCATTAGTATTAGCATCATATAATGCAGCATGATAGTCGCATCATTGCTTGTGTTCGATATCATTAAGACGTTGTTTTAGTAAATTAACTTGATTAGCAACTTTTCTTAATTCTAATAATTCTTTTACTTGGGGATCATGTTTTCTGTCAAATGCCATTTTCTATCTCCTACTAAAATTGATACTAATTCTAAATGTTTGTTGATTTAAATCAATTTATTTTTATTTATAAATTAATAATACAATTTTAACATTAAAAAGAAATATAAAACCTAAAAACTATGAACAAAAGCAACAAAACAAAAACTAAAGTAATAAAACCTAAGCAAAATAACATCTCACTTTATGAGTATGATCAAGCTCTTTATAATGATCAAATTAGATATATTGCTGGGGTTGATGAAGTAGGAAGAGGAGCTTTAGCAGGACCGGTTGTTGCTTGTTGTTTAATCCTTAAAAAAGGATTTTATGATCCTTTAGTTAATGATTCTAAAAAAGTAGCTAAAAAACATTATCGTAGTTTAGCAAATTTAATTAAACAAAACTGTGTTGCTTATGGAATTGGAGTTGTTGATTCACAAACAATTGATCAAATCAATATCCTGAATGCAACAAAATTAGCAATGCTAAAAGCAGTTGAACAAGTTTTAGAGACAGTTAATATCGATTTATTATTAATTGATGCACTACAAGTTGATTTAGATCTTAATCAAAAAGAAATTATCAAGGGTGATCAAACTAGTTTTAGTATTGCAGCAGCTAGTATTGTAGCAAAAGATTTTAGAGATCAATTAATGGTTGAATATGATCAACTATATCCATCTTATGGATTTGCTAAGAATGTTGGATATGGAACCAAAAACCATTTTAATGCAATAGAACAATATGGGATTACACAAATCCATAGACTTAGTTTTAATCATAAGAAATCAAAAATATAACCGTTGTTTATAGTTTTAGTTTTGGCATTTAATCTTAACTTTGTTAAAATATTAGATACGTATGCAATAAGGAAATTAGCTATTGTGTTAAATATTGTTGAAATTATTACTAAAAAGAAAAATAACCAACCTTTAAGTGAACAAGAAATTAAATATGTTTATGAAGGATTTGTAAATAAAGAAATTAAAGACTACCAAATGGCAGCTTTTTTAATGGCTGTTAACTTTAATGGATATAATGATCAAGAACAATACTTTGCTACTAAAGCAATGATTGAATCAGGAACAACAATTGATTTAAGATTAGAAAATGAAATTGTAGTTGATAAGCACTCTTCAGGGGGTGTTGGTGATAAGGTATCAATCATTATGACACCATTACTAGCAGCACTTGGATTATGTGTTGGTAAGATGAGTGGACGAGGACTTGGTCATACTGGGGGAACGATTGATAAATTAGAATCCCTTAAATTAAACTTGGACTTTGATTTAAATACTTACAAACAACAACTAGAGCAAACACATTTACTGTTAACTGGGCAAAGTGATAGTATGGTAGTAGCTGATAAAGAGATTTATGCTTTACGTGATGTAACAGGAACTTCTGATGTTTTTGATTTAATTGCTGGAAGCATTATGTCTAAGAAATTAGCATTAATCACAGACTATATCTTCTTAGATATTAAAGTTGGGGATGGAGCTTTTTGTAAAACTGTACAACAAGGTGAACAATTAGCTAATAAAATGATTCAATTATCTAAACAATTTAATCGAAAAACAATAATTCATTTAACAAATATGGATCAACCACTAGGGCAAGCAATTGGTAATGCTATTGAAGTTAAAGAAAGTGTTGATTACTTATTAGGTAAAAAAGTATCTGATGATTTATACAATTTAATTAACACTTTCTTAATTGATATTTTATTAGCTACTAAAAAAGCTAATAATCAACAAGAAGCACAAGCTTTAATAAGTGAAGTAATAGCTTCTAAAAAAGGGTTTGATAAGTTTGTAGAATGAGTACGATGAATGAATGGGGATGTTGATTCATTACTTAATGATACTTATTTCAATCCAGCATATAAAGTTGATTTATATGCTAAAGAAGAAGGATATTTAGATTTTGTTTCAACTAAAGAATTAGGAATGATCAATGTTGATCTAAAAGCAGGTAGAAAAACAAAAACAGATCAACTTGACTATCATGCAGGAATTTATTTACATAAAAAAACAAATGATTATCTAAAAGTTGGAGATCATATAGCAACATTATATGCTTCTGATCCAATCAATGAATCAGTATGTGAACGATTCTATAATAATTTAGTTTATAACCAAAAACCAAAAACAGTTTTACCAATCATTATTAAAGTTATTGAATAAAAGGAGAATCTATGTTAAAACTTAGCACAAGTCAGATTCGTAATAAATGAATTGAGTTCTTTAAAAAACATGATCATATGTTTATTGAACCAGCTTCATTGATTCCTGAAAATGACCCATCGATTTTGTGAATTAACTCAGGTGTAGCTACTCTTAAAGACTATTTCTCAGGAAAAGAAAATCCACCAGCTAACCGATTAGTTAACTCACAAAAAGCAATAAGAACTAATGATATCTTTAATGTTGGTCAAACAAGTCGACACCATACATTATTTGAAATGTTAGGTAATTTTTCAATTGGTGATTATTTCAAAGAAAAAGCAGTTGATCTAGCTTATGAGTTTTTAGTTAAAGAATTAGAAATTGATATTAATAAATTATGATTCACTGTTTATGAAGATGATGAAGAAACAATTAGTTATTGAAAAAAATATAACATTAAAGATGAACGAATTCTAAGATGTGGAAGAGATCGTAACTTCTGAGATATTGGTTCTGGACCTTGTGGACCTTGTACAGAGATTCACTATGATCGGGGTGAAAAATACGATCCTTTAAAGATTGGTGAAAAACTAATTTTAGAAGATATTGAAAACGATCGGTTTGTTGAAATCTGAAACATTGTTTTTTCTCAATTTAATAATGATGGTAAAGGTAATTACACTGAACTTAAGCGTAAAAACATTGATACAGGAGCAGGACTTGAAAGAATAGCTTCTATTTCTCAAGATGTTCCTACTAACTTTGATGCTGATAATTTCCAAACAATTATTCATGCAACTGAACAATTCTCTACTTTTAAATACGATATTAATAACTACTTTAATAAAGATCAAAAACAAAGTGAAATTAACTTTGCATATAAAGTAATAGCAGATCACTTTAGAGCTGCAGTGTTTGCTATTGCAGATGGAGCTGTACCTAGTAATAAAGAACGGGGCTATATCTTAAGAAGATTAATAAGAAGAGCTGCTGTTTTAGCTAAAAAACTAGAAATTAATGATCCAGCTTGAGTTAATGCGGCAATCGATGGGGTTGTTTTATCAATGGGTGATTTTTATTCTTATTTAAGAACAAAAATCATTGATAAAGTTAAACTAATCTTAAATAAGGAAATTAATTTATTTGAGAAAACACTTAAACAAGGATTAAGTGTCTTTGAAGCTAATACTAAAAATAATAGTTTAGATAAAAACATTACTTTTAAATTAGTTGATACTTATGGATTTCCAATTGAATTAATTAAAGAATTAGCTAAAGCTAAAAATATTGAAATTGATCTAGAAGCATTTGAAGAAATGTTTAAACAACACCAATTGATTTCAAAAAACAAAAACACATCAATTACTGCTCTTGAACAACAAAATGAAAGTTTACTTAAACTTGATTTAGAATCTAAATTCTACTATCACACTTTTAGTATTGATCAAGCTAAAGTAATTAAGTTATATGATCAAAACTTTAATGAAGTTGATCAACTTGAATATGAAGATGGATATGTTGTCTTTGATCAAACCTGTTTTTATGCAACATCTGGGGGACAGGTCAATGATACAGGTTATATCATTGCTGATAATGAAAAATATTTTGTTGATGATGTAATTAAAGCACCTAATCTTCAACATGTTCACCATACTATTGAAGCTAAATTAGCTTTAGATCAAATTGTTCGTTTAGAAATTAATAAACAAGATCGAATCAATATTACAGCTAACCATTCAGCTGAACACTTATTACAATATTGTTTAAGAAAAGTAATTAGTCAAGATATTAAACAAGAAGGGGCTGCTAAATACCCTTATAAGGTTACGTTTGATTTTACACACCATGAACCCTTAACTAAAGAGAAGATCATTGAAGTTGAAAACGCAATGAATCAAATTGTAGCTGAACACCATGAAGCAAAAGAATTGCACTTAAGCTTAAAAGAAGCTAAAGAAATGGGGGCAATGGCTTTTTTTGGTGAAAAATATAAAGAAATTAAAGGTAAGTTGCGTGTTATGAGCATTGGACCAACTTTAGAGTTGTGTGGGGGAACACACGTTCATAATACAGAAGATATAGAACGAGTTAAAATTATTGATTTTAGTTCAAAAGGATCAGGATCTTGACGGATCACAATGATCACAAGAAATGAAAACCTTAATAAGTATGCTATTGATCAACAAACTAACTTTAAACATGAACTAACTAAATTAAGTCAGTTAATTGATCTAACTAATAGTTCTGTTTTAGATCAATATAATCAATTTATTAATCAAGATGAAATCAATATTGATCAATTAGATCAATTAACTGATCAGTTTAATAATCTTAAAGAAGAATTATTAAAACTAAAATTAGAACAAGATAAACAAGAAGCTAAAAATAGCTTATTAGCAATTAAAAAAGCATTTAATCAATCAACTGATCAGATCCGGATTCAAACATTTAAGAATGAAGATAATAAAATTATCTTTAATGCTTTATCCGAATTAATTAATGAAAACTTAAGTACAGTCTTTATTAGTTTTAATGTTGTCGATGAAGCTAAGGTTCAATACTTATTAGCAACTAATGAACAATTTGCTAAAAATAACAACATTAATTTAAACAGTTGAGCTAAAAACTTAAATGTAGTAGAAAACACAAAAGGTGGGGGAAAACCATATTTTGTACAAGGGGGTTGTTCTTCAAACAATGCTCTTGATCAATTCTTAGCAATTAGTAAGGAATTTAAAATTTAATGCGTAAACTTGGTTTAGATTTAGGCACTAAAACTTGTGGTTTTGCAATTTCAGATGAATTAGGAATTATTGCATCAGGACTTGAAAACTTCACTTATGAAGAGTTAAATACAATTTCAGTAATTGAAAGAATCAAATATTGATTAAATCAATATCAAAATCAAGTTGATACAATCATACTTGGATATCCAACTAATGTATATGATGGTTCTAAAAATGAACGAACACTATATATTGAAGCTTTTTATTCATTACTAAAAGAACACTTTACTGATCTAAAAATAGTATATATGGATGAACGCTTTAGTACAAGGATTGCAACACAACGACTTAAAGATTGTAATCTTAAAGCTGCTAAGATTAAAAAGATAAAAGATAAGATGAGTGCAGTTGTAATCTTAGAGAGCTATTTAAACCAAAGATAATAACTTAAAGGATGAGAATATGTATAACCATAATAAAATCGAAAAGAAATGACAAAAGTATTGAAAAGAAAACGATACTTTTGCATTTGTAGATGATCATAATAAACCAAAATTCTATATTTTAGATATGTTCCCATATCCAAGTGGGAAAGGAATCCATGTTGGTCATTTAAAAGGTTATGTACCAACTGATGTAATTTCACGTTATCATCGTTTAAATGGATATAATGTACTTCACCCAATGGGGTGAGATGCTTTTGGTTTACCAGCTGAACAGTATGCCTTAGATACAAACAATCATCCTAATGAATTTACCCAAAAAAACATTGAAGTTTTTAGAAAACAACTACAAAGTGTTGGGTTTGATTATGATTATAAAAAAGAAGTAGATACAACAAGTCCTGATTTTTATAAATGAACACAATGGATCTTTGTACAACTATATAAACACAATTTAGCTGAGATTCAAGAAATTGATGTTAACTGGTGTGAAAAATTAGGGACAGTTTTAAGTAATGAAGAAGTGTTAGTTGATGCAAATGGGAATCGAGTTAGTGAACGAGGTTCACACCCAGTTGTTAAAAAACCAATGAAACAATGAGTCCTTAAAATTGTTGATTATGCTGATAAATTATTAGAAGGATTAAATGATATTGATTTTCCTGAATCAATTAAATTATTACAAACTAATTGAATTGGTAAATCTGAAGGAGTTAATTTAGATTTTAAAGTTGCTGATCAAGATCTTAACTTAACTGTTTTTACAACTAGAATTGATACGATTTATGCAGTTTCATATTTAGTTATAAGTCCTGAACACCCATTAGTAGCTTCTTTAACTAAACAAGAATATAAAGAAGCTGTTGAACAATATGTTTCTAAAGCTAAACTAAGTAGTGATTTAGATCGAATCGCTAAAGTTGATAAAACTGGAGTTTTCTCTGGAAGTTATGTGATTAACCCATTTACTAAAGAATTAATTCCTGTATGAATTAGTGATTATGTACTAATGTCTTTTGCAACAGGAATAGTAATGGGAGCACCTGCACATGATGAGCGTGATTTTGCTTTTGCAAGCAAATATAATTTAGCTATTAAAAGTATTATACAAACGAATCAACCTTTACCTTATTTAAATGATGGTAAACACATTAATTCAGAATTAATTAATGGTTTAAATATAGCTGATAGTATTGCTAAATTAAGTGCTTATATAGTTGAAAATAACTTAGGAAAAGTAACACAAAACTATAAACTAAGAAACTGGATCTTTAGTCGTCAACGATACTGAGGTGAACCATTCCCAGTATTATTTAATGAACAAAATGAAATTGCAATCATAGAAGATTTACCAGTACAACTACCAGATCTAGATGATTTTAAACCATCAGGAACTGGGGAATCACCTCTTGCAAATGCAACTGAGTGATTATATGCAATGATTGATAATAAGAAATATCGTCGTGAAACTAATACAATGCCCCAATGAGCTGGTTCATCTTGATATTTTCTAGCTTATATTTTAAAAAACAGAGATGGAACATACACACCCCTTAATTCAGCTGAAGCTTATGATCGATTTAGTCGATGAATGCCAGTTGATTTATATATTGGTGGACAAGAACACGCTGTTTTACACTTATTATATTCTCGCTTCTGATATCAATTCTTATATGATATTAAAGCTGTTCCTAATAAAGAACCATTCTTTAAAGTAATCAATCAGGGAATGATTTTAGCTGCAAATAATGAAAAGATGTCTAAATCAAAAGGAAATGTGATTAATCCTGATGATTTAGTACAAAGCCATGGAGCAGATGCTTTACGTTTATATATGGTCTTTATGGGACCAATTACTGCCACATTACCATGAAATAATGATGGGATTGATGGAATGCGTAAATGATTAGATCGAGTTCATCGATTATATATGAACTTAAATGATCTAAAAGTAGTTGATAATGTTGATCAATTAGATCAAGAAATTATATATGCATACCATAAACTAATTCATAACTACAAAAAAGCAATGAAGGAATATGCTTTAAATATTGCTATTTCTGAAATGATGGTATTTATTAATGTTATGTATAAACATAAAGTAGTTAACTATGAACTATTAGATAACTTCTTAATTTTATTATCTTGTTTTAGTCCCCATTTAGCTGAAGAATTATATAGTATTAACCATAATACATCAGTTTGTTTAGCTACTTTCCCATCTTATGATGAATCTAAACTTCAACTAGATACAGTTACTATCCCAATCCAAATTAATGGTAAACTAAAACATACAATTAATGTACAAAGAGACTTAGATCAAGAACAATTACTAAAACTTGTATTAGAAGATGAAGTAATTAAAAACATTATTAACAACCAACCAATTAAAAAACAAGTTGTTGTTATTAATAAAATTGTTAACTTAGTAATTTAAAACTAATTATTAGTTCATTTATTTATATTATTTATTAGCAATCATTTAAAGAGATTGCTAACTTTTTTATTTTATTATATAATTTAACCATTGTGTTTAATGGAGGTTTATAATGGCTAAACGTGACTATTATGAAGTATTAGGAGTTAGTAAAAATGCAACTGATGCTGAAATTAAATCAGCTTTTCGAAAACTAGCTAAAGAATATCACCCAGATAAAAATAAGGGAGCTGATGCTGAAGAGAAATTCAAAGAAATCAATGAAGCATATGAAGTATTAAGCGATGCTAACAAGCGTGCTCATTATGACCAATTTGGACACTCTGATTTTAACCAATTCCAAAATGGTGCTGGTTTTGGTGGGTTTGATGGTTTTGGTTCAATGTTTGATGATATCTTTGGATCATTCTTCAATGGTGGAGCAGGGTTTGCTAATCAAGCTCAAAGTAATGTTGATGATATTAATCTAGGTTTAAGAATTAGCTTTATTGAATCAGTTAAAGGATGTTCTAAAAAGATTAAGTTCAACCGTCATGTTGACTGTACTGCTTGTAATGGAGTTGGAAGTAAAGATCCAAATGATGTTATTATTTGTACTTCATGTCAAGGACGTGGTAGAAAAGTTAAAATTGTACGAACACCATTTGGTGAAATGAAACAAGAAAAAGCTTGTAGTTCATGTAAAGGTGAAGGTAAGAGTTTTAAATCTAAGTGTGAGACTTGTAAAGCTAAGAAATTGATGGTTGAAAGTGTTGAATTGACCGTTGAGATTGCAAGCGGAGTTGATGATGGTGAAGTATTAGTTGTTAAAAATAAAGGAAATGTAATTAAAGGACAACGGACTGATTTATATTTACACATCCAAATCGAACGTTCTCGTTACTTTGAACGTCATGGACTTGATATTTACTCAGAAACAATTATTGACCCCATCTTAGCAATTATTGGGGGAACTGTTGAAGTTGTTACAACTAATGGTATTAAAACAATTATTATCCCACCAAACACACCAGTTGGAAAACGATTTAAGATTTCAGGAGCAGGTATTGAATCTAAAAACAACCGTTTACTTAAAAAACGGGGCGACTTCTATACAACAATCAACTATGCTAAACCAGTTAATTTAACTGAACAAGAAAAAGCTTTCTTAAAAGAGTTAACTAAGAAAACTAATCACGAAGTTGAAGAACACAGAAATACATTATTAAAGGAGATTAAATAGGATGAGCAAAAACAAGAACAAAAAGCAAGATCAAAACCAACAAGCTAATGAACAGCAAACACAAAACCAAGTTGTTGATCAAACTAATACAGAGCAAGAACAAAAAGAAATCAATCCTTTAGAAATCGAACTTAATAAACAAAAACAAATTAATCAACAACTGGTTTTTAAAGTTGCTCAACTTGAACAACAAATTAACAAACTTAATGATGATTTTATTAACCAAGTTCAAGCTAAAGCTAATCAAGCAAAAGAATTATTAAACCAAAAACTAAATGAGCTTGAACAAAATCACAACCAAAAAGTAGTCGATGCTGTTTATAAAATCTTCTCTCAAAAATTTGATGCTTTATTAGTAGCTATTAATCATTTCTCTAAAATAGTTGATAATCAATATGATGATGAAAAACTAAATGCTTTTATTTTAGGATTTAGAATGATTGCTAATCAAATGATCGATGGATTAGCTGATTTAGAAATTAGCAAGATTATTCCAACAGTTGGTTCATTAATTGATGATAGTTGTATGGAAGCAGTTGAATTAGTTGATTCACCAATCTATAATAGTTTAACAATTGTAGAAGTTGTTGAAACTGGTTTTAAATACCAAGATAAAGTAATTAAGTATGCAACTGTAAAAGTTGCTAAATAAAACTATTAAATAAAACCAGGATTAATTTCTGGTTTTTTGTTTGTATTAATGAAAACAAGTTTACAATCAATCTTAGATCAACTATATTGATCTAAATCTAATGAACTAATAAACTTAGCTAAAACTAAAAAAACTAAACGAATAATATATGTTTATTATGATAGTAGATCAATCTTTAAAGACAGTATCTTTTTAAGATCTAAACAACGATTAACTAAACAATTTAATATTGAATTAATCATAAGAGATCTTAATGATTATTCAATAAAAGAGTTAGTTGATCAATTTAATGATATTAAAACTAATCATCATTTCTTATATTTTGAACACCCATTATCTAGTTATTATAAACAACTTAATTTAAACCAATATCTATCATTTGATATTGATCTAGAAGCAGCTTTATATAGTGATCAAACTAAACACTTATCTAACTATTTACCAATAGCTGGATCAATAGTTGTTGATTTAGTTAAACTAATTAATTTAAATAAAGATTTAAAAATAGTAGTAATTGGTAAATCAACAACTTATGGATTATATATTTATAACTACTTAGTTAATAATCAGTATGATGTATATTTGTTTGATTCTAAAACAAATAACATCAACACTAAACTTAAAGCTTATGATGTAGTAATAAGTACTATTAATCAAGCTAATGTCTTTAGTTTTAAAGATCTTAAAGATAATAGTTATTTAATAGATGGAACAACAGTTCATTATAATAACTCTTTAGTTGGATCATTTGATATAAACACTTATATAGCTAATAAAAATATTAACTATATAACAACTCCTAATGGAGTTGGCAAACTTAGTAGTATTTATTTACTATTAAATTATTTTAAAGATTAATTATTAATAAGACTATTAGAGATAAAGAGAAAATGAGTAGAACTAATGATCTTTGATCATTAGTTTTTTGATTCTAGTTAGTTAGTTAGTTAGTTAGGGCCTTGTTTGTTTAGTGTTTCTAAATAAATCATGTTTAAAACAATGATATTGTTAGTAATAAAGGAAGGAGTTTGTGCGATGACCTACTGTCCAAATTGTTAAACAAATAATTGATTAACAGATGCCTTAACTTCTTAAATATTTATTCTAGAAATAAACAATAATATAGTATTGATTAATTAGATGTTGTTTGGTTTGTGGTTTAATATTTATAAGAATAGATAACTTATAAATGATTATGACAAAGGCTAGAAAAATATTAATTAGTAGTTTACTACTAACAACAGTAATTTCAACTACAACAATAACAGCAGCGTCTTGCTCTTTATTAGCAAGAAAAAATCAACCAATTCCAATCTCTCAACCTAATCCAACACCTAAGAACATCACTAACCAACAAGATACTAAAACTCAAACAGAGACTAGGAAAACTTATGACCCTAACTTGTTCACTTTTGACAAAATCACTTTTAAAATAGCTAAAGAAGATAATGACAAAGACCTTAAAGAACAAAAGTTTTTAGATGAGATTAAAGCAGAGAATCGATTAGAGAAGTATGTTCCTAAAAAAAGAGATTTCTATTACAAAGAAATTGGTTTTGGACTAGGGCAATGATTTGA